>JAUHYI010000042.1 GCA_030426385.1 Phycisphaerae bacterium | reverse complement strand
GCACCACACGCACCACCCCATCAGGCCGCGGCAACGGATCGCAATACGCTGTCGTCATACGCACCGCTTTGGGCGCCGCCATCGGCACCGAATGATCGTGATATTTCTTCCATGCCAAAATCGCTGCGCCCGGCAACAGCAACGGCAACAACACCCCCAAAAATATCAAATTAACCTTCGTTTCCCGTGTCATTCCCCCATCATACCCCCCCCACTTTCCCCCCGCACTTTACCCCCGTACTTCCTCCCTGCACTTCCCCCATGCACTCCCCGCAACGCACTTCCCCAACGCTTCCCCCGCTTGGGCCAACACTTGCTTGCGGCTTGCGGCTTAGCGCCCTCACACATACCTCGCGCATACCCCCGGTATTCACCGGGGGCTAAGACGGATCGATGCACCAGTATTTTCGCCCCCCCCACATACCCCCGCATACTTCCCCCTTCACATTACCCTCTCGCACTTCACCCACGTCTTCCCCCGCAAAACTGTACCCGTCCCCACTTTTAACTTTTAACTTTTGACTACTGACTTCTCTCCCACCCTTGTCCCCTCAACACCGTCCCGATCCCGATCGCACCCACGTCCACCGTCTGCCCAAACGGCACCGCCACGTACCGCGATGCGGATCGCACCTCATCGGTCGACACCAATATCAATTCACCCTCCGTCTGCAACGACATCACCATCGGCGTGTACAGCAACAACGACCCCGTGCGATCCACGGCAACCACCGGGGTATACCCACTAACTCGCGGCTGATACCCAATCGACCGCAACGCCCGCACCGGCCCACCCATCGCACTCACCTGATGCAAAAATACCCCGTAATAAAAATCAACCACATAGATCCCAGGCCCACCCACAAAAAACACCTGCTCACCATCGCCACTGATCACAGGCGATGTCGACCATCCCGAATAATCCGACGGCGAATCGCTCAATTGCCGAATCTCACCCGTCGCAAAATCATGCACAAAAACTTCACTGTCGTTGTATCCCTGTCGATCCGACGCGTCGTATCCGTTAAACGCCACACGCATCCCATCATCACTGATACTCCCCGCCGCCGATCCGCACCGCCTGACCGTTCGCCACGTCGTACCGATACATGCCCCCCAAACCTTCCTGGCCTTCCTGATCCCGCACCGTCAAAACCATAAACCGACCATCGGCCGACACATCTTCAATCGTGCCGTCCTCCGTACCCGGAATCACGATCGGCACAATTTTGCCCCCTTGCCGATCCATCACGTACACGTCACTGCGACTCTCGCTTAGCTGGATCAGGTCCTCCGACTGCCAATACTGCGACCACACATACGACACGTACCGACCCCCATCGCTGATATGCCACTCCGAATACGAACTCGAATAATATCCCGAAAACGCCGGCACTTCCGGCGACGGCATATCCAGCAATGCATACGTGTCCGCCAAACGATCGTACACATACCAGTGCAACACCAGACGGCCCATCTCATCCTGACCCGCAATCGTCTGGACCAATATAAACAGCCCGTCATCGCTCATCGTCACGGCACGATCAGACTCGCCCAGCATCGCAAGCGCTCGCGCCTGACCACCGGCCACATCATGCACATACACCTGCCCGTTCCCGTTATACACCACCCATTGGCCATCACCGCTCAGCATCGCATTCGACGGACCCAGCGGATACCCATACTCATCCATCTCGATCGGCGCATCAATCGCCAACGTCGACAAAACCTGTTCGCCCACCGGCACGCGCGTCGTCACCACTTGCCCAGCCGACGCCGAAATCCCCGCCACCCCCACCACATAATCGCCAAACAACACGCGATCGAACGTGTACCGTCCCTGTTCATCGGTCAGCACCCGCCGTTCGCCCTCATCCATACCCCCGTTGCGATTGATATCCAGATAAACCTCAACCCCAGCCAACCCCGACTCGCTCGCATCCTGCACCCCGTTTTGATTCACATCCGCAAACAGCAAACCCGTGATCTCCGACGCCGCCGCGTACCGTGGCGAATGACTCACCCTCTCCCCCGCATCCACCTCGATCAACCAATCATATTGCGGCAACATCATCGCCAACGCCTCGGGCCACTCGACGCCCAACGTGTACGACCCGCGCTGCACATTCGTAAATTCATACTCGCCTCGGCCACGGGTCACCGCGACCGCTTCCCCATCATCGCGCACCCCGTTGCCGTTTGCATCCAGATACACCACCGCATCCGCCCACGCCTCCGCATAGTCCACCCCTTCCAATCCCCACAAATCAAACTGCCCCTCGATTTGCGATCCCACCGCCGTCAATCCCACCACCGGCCCGGCCACTGCCTCATCACCCGACACCACCGCCACGCGCATCCCCGCATCATCCAACACCCCCAGCGTCACCCGCACATACCGGTACTCGCCCGTGGCATGGCTCGTTTCCTGCGAATAAATAATCTGCGTCCCATCCGCCGACACCCCCACCAGTCGCGCATCTTCAAAATGCAACGCATCCGCCGGCTCCGCCGACGCCAGTTGCATCGTGTCCGTCCGCAGGTCGTATCGATAAATATCATCCGCATCATCGCTGTCACCCGCGGCCAATCCTCGGTATCGCGTCGTGATAAACACGTATCGCCCCGATTCATCGAACCGCTCGATCCCCACATCGCCCACCCCATACGTATCAATCACTCGCGTCTGCCCCGTCGTCCGATCATACACCCCCACATTCCACGCCCCCCCACTCCCCCCACCCCCATTATGCTCACCCGCCTCATCCAATCGCTCAACCAGCACCCCCAGCCGAGTCCCCGTCGCATCAACCGCCGTCACATATCGATCTTCCAACGCACCCACCATCTCGCCCGTCGCCACGTCGTACACGAACGTCGCTTGTAACGACTCGTACCCAGGCGTCGAATACCCCGACAGACTCAACACCACCAGCGAGCCATCCCGCGCCAACAACAAATTGCGCACGCTGACATCACCTTGAAAATTCGCCGGCAATTCCGACAACCCCACCCCTAAAAACGCCTGCGCCATCGCTTCGCCATCCGGATCTATCCAACGCACCCGTTGCCCCGATCGCACATGGGCCTCACGATCGATCAGCACCACCGTATCATTCCAACGAAACCTCGGCTCACGGCCATAGTCCTCCACCATCGCCACGATAAATCGTCCGTCATCGCTGATTTCCAGCGCCTGCACATCGTGTCGCTCACCCTCAATCCCGCCCAACAACGACAACCCACCCGTCGTCCGATCCCACACCATAAACCGATCATCGCGCTGCGAACCATCCACCACCACCACAAACCGACCATTCCCACTGATCCCCCGCACCATCGCGTCCTCGGCGATCAACACCGACTCGCCCGTCTCCATGTCCGTCCACCACGCCCCCAGCCGATGCCTCCCATTACTACCATCCTCGGGCCACGCCGCATAACTCACATACCGCCCATCCGCACTCGTATACCACGACCCCACCGTCCCTAACGCACGACCACCCCGATCCACCAACACCTCAATCTCTTCAACACCCACCGGCAACCCATCCTCCAGCCCCGTCGTCCGCACAAATCCATCGGGCAACACCTCCGCCACCTGATACACACCCGCCCCCAATCCCTCAAATCGATACGCCCCCGTCTCGTCCGTCACCGTCTGCGTTTCCCCCTCATCCAACACCCCGTTCCGATTCCCATCCAGAAACACCACCACCCCACCCAACCCAGGCTCATCCCCTTGCCGAACCCCATCCCCATTCACATCCTCAAACACCCCCCCCACACCCCCCATCCCCCCCACAATTTCCCCTTCAATCGCACCCGTCACATCACCCTCACCCAATCCTCCCGCCCCCGCATCCCACAGCGGATTTCCCACCACCACCTGTGCCATCAACCCACCCTCAATTTCATACAACAACCCCGCAATATCCGAGCCATCGCCCGACATCACAGGCATACCCAGTCTCATATACGCCTGCATATGCACCAACCGCACATGCTGATCCGTCCACAGATCCACCACATAAAAACCCACACCTCCCCACGACCCCAAAACCGCCTCCGCAGTCGGCCTGTCCACACCGCTACTGCGCAACAGCGCATACCGACCATCATCGCTCAACTGGCTGGCGAAAAACCAACTCTCCGCACGCTGTCCTAACAAATCCTCCGACACCCGACGCGACAACCCCGTCTCCCTATCAAATACATACGTCTGATACGTATTAAAAATCGCCCCCCCACTTCTCCCCCCGCCATCCCCACCATCATCCCCCGCCACACGTAAATGCGATTCAAACAACACGAACCGCCCATCCACGCTCATATCGCTCACCGCAGGGAACTGCGCATACCCCTGCCCGCCATCCGGCATCGCAATCACCGCCACGTTCATCAATCCAAACCCACCCCCTACGCCATGCTCGCCCCCCGCATCAACCTCACCCACCAACAATTTTTCATTCACACCCCCTCCACCCCCCAACCACATCGCCACCACACGACCATCATCCGAAATCTTCGCCCCATTCACATGACCCCGGCCAACCCATCCGCCCAGCCCCGTCACCCTGGCCAACACCCGGTCGTACAACAACACTTCGTCCGCTGACGAACCGCCATACCCAACTCTCATCACCAATCGCTTCCCATCATCCGATATCCAATCCGCATCCACATCATCCCGCAACCACTGCTCCGCCGCCTGCGCCGTAACCGCGTCCAACACCCCTCCATCAATACTGCCCACCCGATACACATTCGACGCAACCGCAACAATCTCCCCTGCCCCCAAATCCTCATCCACACGCAACACCAGTTGCCCGCTCGCCTGCGTCAATCCACCCTCCCCACCATCCTCCCCCCCACCCTCCCCCGGCTCCAACAAATTCACATGCTCTTCCACCCGCACATCAACCCCACCCATCTCACCCGCTTCGTTTTCCCAACCCATCGATTGCCCAAACAGCGATCCCGAATATCCATCCAGATCAACAATCTCGCCATATAACCGACTAATGCCGTTGACATGAACCCCACGCACATTCCCCTGACCATCAACCTCAAAACCACTCAACGGCCCGTAAAACTTGCCATCCTGATCGATCATCGAAACCTGACTATGCCCCCCATCCCCCAACGGATAAAACGTCACACTCGTCAAATCAAACGTCACCTCACCAACACCGTTCAACCGATGCCGATACGTTCCCAACGTCACCACGTCCCCAGTGTCCGACCTGTCCACACGCACAGACCCCACCTGTTCCAACAACCCGCCTCGCGGCTCAACTGAAATCCGCACATCCCATCCCCCTCCGGATCGCTCGTCAATATCAATCTGCAATTGCGCAATAACCAGCCCACCATCATGGGTGTAGCCATAGAAATTCGATGCCACCCCCACCTCGCCAGACAAACGCCCATCAAACACAACGTTCCGCGTCCGCCACGAGTCCAACAACGGCAAACGAATCGGCTCAACCGTCGTCCGATCCATCCCCCCACCTGGTCCACCACTTCCGCCCGCATCGCCATTCGGCACATACCCATACACCGCCCGCCCTTCGTGCGTCAGCAACCCGTACCCCACCAACCCATACCCCCCACTCCCCGCCTCCGTCGCCTGATACCCAAAATCCGCCACTTGCAATTGATCATCCACTTCAAACAACACATACTGCCCGTCCGGCGTAATATCGAACACCGACGAATACCAATCACCCTCCGCAATCAATTGCGACTCGCCCGTCACACGATCCAATCGATAAACACCCCGCACCCCCACCCCCTGCGACACATAATGATGCGCCCCATACGCCACGTATCGCCCATCATCGCTCATCGCCAAACCCTCACCCACAAACACCACCCCTCCATCTCCCCCCAACTCTCCCACCTCTCCAAACGTTTCCGATTCGCCCGTCACCATGTCATACAAAAACGCATCAGGCCATTGGTCCGCACCCACGTACGTTTCACCCGTCCACACCAGCAACGTTTGCCCGTCATCGCTCACCGCCTGAACACCAACCCGTTCGCCCACCAATTGCCCCTCATACGCCACGTCCACCCGACGCATCTCACCCGTCAACCGATCATGCCAATACAACAAATTCACAGGCCCCGAATATTCAGTCGCAGGATCAACATCCTGATACCGCATACTCATCACCACATACCGACCATTGCGACTCACCTCCCCTAGGCCCCATCCTGTCGCCACATGACCCTCAATCTCATCCACCGACAACCGCACAATCTCACCCGACGCCTGGTCCAGCACAAACGTATCCGATTGCCCGTTCGTATCGTCCGCCACCACGCCATCGATATCCGACGTGAAAAACACGAACCGCCCATCACGACTGATCGATTCGATCCGTTGATAATACGCCCCCACCTCCGGCACTGCGGGCAATGCTCGATATGGCCAAACCGCTGTCGACCGCTGCGCCGAATCCAAAAACGCCTGATCTCGGCCAAGCAATTCCGTATAACCTGCCGAATACCCCAACGCTGACAAATCGCCCGACCCCACCACGTTGTAAATCCGTGCCTCGCCTGTCTCCACCACCTCGGGCAATCGCAAACGATCAATCCGATCCGTCACCCGATCGACAAAAAACAAATCCTCCGCTGAATCCCGATCACCCCGAATCCCAGGCGTATCCGTGATCAAAACCACCGCCTGCCCGTTATCGCTCAAACGTGCCGACCCCACATCCACCGCATCAACCCCCAAATCTATCGGCACAACAGACGGCACACCGCCGACCCCTCCCGACAAAAACACCCGCCCCTCCAGCGCATCCAAAAAATGCCCCCCATACGGGAACTTCCCTCGCAACGCGCGATGTTGACGATCCCGAAATTCACCCATGGCCCCCTAGTTATCGGCCCATCCTACTCCACCCCCCCACATTTCCCCTGCATGCCTCAGCCTTCCCTGTCCCCGTCATGCCTGATCGCAGGCCCGCTAGAAATGCGTGTGATCTAAAATTTCTGCCACACAAAAACTCACGACACGTACCCCCCGACACATACCCCCGGTATTCACCGGGGGCTAAGACGGATCGATGCACCAGTATTTTCGCCCCCCCACATTTCCCCCGCAAAACTGTACCCGTCCCCACTTTTAACTTTTAACTTTTAACTTTTAACTTTTAACTTTTAACTTTATCCCTCGGGCTCATCCTCTTCGTTCGCTGGGGGATCAAACACCCCTGCTAACAATTCGCCTCGCCAACCGACTTGTAATTTGTGCCCCGTCACCGCTTCGCCCGTTTTTTCTGCGCGATCCATCTCGTAGGCAAAACTCAGCAAATCCCGCTTGGCCAACACCAGCGTCACATCCACCTGTTGTTCTTCGCAACGCGCCTGAACCGCACTCCACCACGCTTGCACCTGCGGCTTCAATCGCTCCTCGTCGAAGCGCGAAATGCCTTCTTTTTTCACCAATGGATCCGACTTGGCCGCGGCGATCTCTGCTAACAACGCAGGGCCCGCGTCACGCTTCACCGGACGCGGCAAACCGCGGATCGCTTCCATGGCCTCCATCGTCTCGGGCCTTTCACGCGACAATTCCAGCAACACCCCATCGCCCACCAACGTTCGCGGCGGCAAATCCGCTTCCTGTGCTGCGGTTTCTCGCCAATCGATCAAACGCTTGACCACCGCACGCTCGCGCCCGTTCAACGCGCCCTTCCCATTCAAACGCCGGGTGTGCGGATCGGTTCGATACCGGGTCACATCTTCCAACGCACCGCACGCCTCACGCGCCCACGCCGAATTCCCGCATGCTTCCACACGGGCCAACAATCGTTCGTATAACAACGGCAAATAACGCACGTCATTGGCGGCATACCAGCGTTGAATCGACGACAACGGCCGTTCATCCCACTGACTGAATTTCAAGCCCCGGCCCATGTCCGCGTTGAGCAAATCTTCGCACAGCTTCGCCAGTCCGATCGGGTAACGGTACCCTGCAAATGCTGCCAAAATCTGCGTATCCACAATCCCCGCGGGGGCCTGATCGATCAGCCGAACCACCGGCTCCAGGTCCTGATCGCCCGCATGCACCAGCTTGGTCACCGACGCGTCAGCAATCAATTCCCAGAACCCACGCAATGCCTCGCTCGATTCCTGGGCAATCGCCAGCGCATCGACCAGCCAAATCCGATCGCCCGTGCCCACCTGAATCACGCACAACTTCGCGTGATAGCTCTGTTCCCCGATGAATTCCGAGTCATAGGCAAACACGCCCGCTTCGCGCAGCACACCAATCAGCTCGGCCAATCCCGCGGATGTTTCGATCAGCTCAGCCTCGCCCTGAGGCACCAGGGCATGCGTAATAATCGGCGGATGCGTATCGCCATGCCCATCTGCATGAGCCGCGTCATGCTGGGCCTTGCGATGGCGCGCACGATAGCTCGCCGCGCCTCCCGAACCCGAACGCGATGTTTTTGTTTGCTTAGCCAAAAATTAATACACTCGCCCCCCCACATTTATCCCCACGTTAACTCACCACCACAAACTAACCCCACACGATTAAGCCCCACACTTCACTTCAGCACACATATCCTACCACTTCGCACACCCTCCCCGCTTGCGGCTTGCGGCTTGCTTAGCGCTTAGCGGTTTAACAGCTTAGCGTCATTCCCATCAACACACCGACGCCAACACCGCCCGCCACTGGCGCAACACACAACATACACCCACCGCGCACGCTGTGTTTCAACCAGGCCAGCAAGCCGATCACGCCGTCGAAGTTACTCGAAATGCGCGCGGTTGGTATCGATGTAGCTCGCCCATTCGCTCGGCAGGTCTTCCTCGGGGAAAATCGCAGTCACCGGGCACTCATCGACGCACAAACCGCAGTCAATACACGTATCCGGATCAATGTACAACTGATCCGCATCGGCAAATTCTTCTTCGTCCTTGGTCGGGTGGATGCAGTCCACAGGACACACGGCAACGCAAGCAGTGTCCTTCGTTCCCAAGCACGGCTCAGCAATAATATGAGGCATAATATCAATCCTACGCTAGAAACATTCTAAAATAACAGCCACGCAGTATAACGCCATCCCCCCCTCAAACAACCCCCCCCCACTTTTTCCCCCGCCCCCCCACAAACTCCCGGTATCCATCGGGAGCTAACATAAACCTAAACGCGAGCATCCATCCCCCACCACCACCCCCACCCACTCTCCGCCCCACACACATGGCCCTCCACATGACCCCCCACATGCTCCCACACGCCCCCCCCGTTCCACTCTTAACTTTTAACTTTCTACTTTTAACTTTTTACTTCTCCCCCTCCCCACTCATTCGCGCTCTGCCCGGCCCTTCGCTACAATCCCTCCATGCCATCCTCCCCCCCAAATGCCACGCTTCCGCTCAATACCATCGCTGTCGGCGATTGCATCAAAAGCATGCGGGCCTGGCCCGAAAATTCCGTCGACCTCGTCTTTGCCGACCCGCCCTATAACATCGGCTACAAGTACGACGATCATTACATCGACCAGCGACCCGACGACGAATACATTCAGTGGACCAACGACTGGATCGACGCCGCCACCCGATTGCTCAAGCCCTCCGGCTCCCTCTACATATTAATAGGCGACGAATACGCCGCTGAAACCCGCGTCCACTTAAAAAATCTCCAACGCGATGGCCAACTGCTCTTTCGCAACTGGATCATCTGGCATTACACCTTCGGCCAACGCTGCAAAATCAAATTCAATCGCTCCCACGCTCACCTGTTCTATTGCGTCGGCTCCGATGCCGTCAACAAAAAAACCGGCAAGGTCAAAACCACCAAAAACTTCGTCAGCAATCCGCCCTTCACCTTCAACTACGACGCTGTCGCCGTCCCCTCCGCACGCATGACCACCTACAAGGACAGCCGACAGAATCCCAAGGGCAAACTCCCCGACGATACCTGGTACCTCAAACAATTCCCCGACTCCGCTCATTGGCACCTCCGGCCCCAGGATGCCATCGAACAGGACCAACCCGCCTCGCCCGACGCCGCGGCGCTGTTCGACTCCGATCAGGACACCTGGTACCAGTCCCGCTTGTGTGGCACCTTCAAAGAACGCGAACAGTGGCACCCTTGCCAACTCCCCGAAGCCCTGCTCCAACGCATCATTAAAACCAGCAGCAAACCAGGCGACATCGTCTTCGACCCCTTCGCTGGCTCAGGCACCACCCTCGCTGTCGCTCATCACCTCGACCGCCAATGGCTCGGCTGCGAACTCAGCGAAGACTACGCCCAAAAAGCCACCCAACGCATCGAGCAACCCCTGCACAGCGCAGCCGACTCTGACACCGCCGCCCCCATCTCTAAACCCGTCCTCACCAAAAACGGCAAACGCCCCGGCCGAAAAGCCAATAAATAGCCACGCGACATACTCTCACCCCGGCTTGCTTTTTAGGGTGTCACTGCCACTGATACGCATCCCACAAAAAGCACACGCATGATTAGTGGTTTATGGTTAATCGTGCGTGGTTAAACGTTAATCGTTAATCGTGAGTGGTCAATCGTTAGCCGCCGCCCTTGGGCGGCGCGTGGCCGTCAATAACCCCTGACCCACACGCCGCCCAAGGGCGACGGCTAACGCGCGAGTTCTAAGTGGGATGCGTATGAGATACGTAGAGCGCATCCCAACCCTCTCGTTTCGCGCGCGTTGCCATGACGCACACACCCACGGACCTGTCCGCACGCTTGTCCGTCTGTCTGTCTGTCGGCCACTCAAGCTTAACCGCTTTATATCATTCGGCGTTTTCGACCAAGAGCCAGGGTGGCCAACATCGCGGCGCAATAACTCAGCGAAACGGGTTCAGGAACTGGTGGCAAATTAAATGTAAAATTATCGAATACGAATTGGTTAGAAATGGAAAAAACGTTGAGTTGGATTTCATCGATGTTGGTAAAACCCGCAATAGCGGTCAGGTCGTGATTGCCAAGTTCTGAGCCAAAAAATTCGTATTCAGCAATTAGTGAACCTTCCAAAAACGAGCGTATCGATAGATTCGACGAGTTCGTGTTCGCTCGTTGTTCTAAATCAAACGACGAAAAATCGAAAAGGCCACCTTCGGATAACGTAAAACTGACCGAAGCGCCGAATGCTGCACCCCTGAAAAACCGCAAGCCATAGTCACCCGACCCCGCGCCACTATCATCGAATTGAACGTCGGCATTGTTATCGTAAATGAGCTCCAAATCAAAAGACGGATCGCTTGAACTGGTAAAGGTAGGCGGGATGAGCGTGGTCCCAGTCAGTTCATCAAAATCTACAACGACCGCGGCAGACACGCTGCCTGTAGCAACGATGATGCTTAAGAGCGATATTATTGATTGTTTCATTCCCTCGCCTTCATAAAACATAGATGGTTGAAGGTTTCAAACTACCTTGAAGCCGCTAATATTGTCAAGCTTTTTGTTCAATTTCAGCTGGTAGACCCGTTTCAAAATCATGTTGCATTAGCCCATACAAACCGCATCTGGCCCGCACCGGCTCACATCAGCCAATTGCCGGTTTCCTCAGCCCATTGAAAGTACGATCAACCACCTCCCGCATTTGAATATCAATAACCGCGTATAATCATTAGCGGGGCGGGCATCTCACATCAAAGAGGAGGCGGATTTGTCGATTCGAATCGCTTTACACCACCAAACGGTCTATCAGTATGACCGCTTGATATCACTCGGACCGCAGACCATTCGCTTGCGACCCGCGCCACATTGCCGCACGCCTGTGGCCAGCTATTCCTTGACGGTCGAGCCGGCCGAACATTTCATGCATTGGCAACAGGACCCGATGGGCAATTACCAGGCCCGCGTCACATTCCCCCAAAAAACGCGACAGATGTCGGTCACGGTCGACCTCATCGCGGACATGACGGTCATCAATCCATTTGATTTTTTTCTCGAGCCATCTGCTGAGACATTTCCATTTCAATACGAGCCGTCGCTCGAAGAAGAGCTCAAGCCGTTCCTCGCCATCGACACACTCGGGCCCAAGCTCGAAGCGTTCATGGCACCGATCGATCGTAGCAAACAGACCACCATCGATTTTCTCGTCGGCCTCAACCAGCGCGTGCAAAACCATATCCAGTATCTGGTGCGCATGGAGCCGGGCGTACAAACGTGCGAAGAAACATTAACGCTCGGCTGCGGTTCGTGTCGCGATAGCGCATGGCTCTTGGTTCAGATCATGCGTCGGCTGGGTTTGGCCACGCGATTTGTGTCGGGGTATCTGATTCAACTGACGCCGGATGTGAAGTCACTCGATGGCCCGGTGGGCACCGATCGGGACTTCACGGATTTACACGCGTGGGCCGAGGTCTATCTCCCCGGCGCAGGATGGATCGGACTGGACCCCACTTCGGGACTGATGGCCGGCGAAGGACACTTGCCGTTGGCCGCCACGCCGAACCCAACCTCGGCCGCACCGATCAGTGGCGCACTCGAAGCATGCGAGACAAAATTCAACGTCGCCATGGAAGTCACGCGCATCCATGAAGACCCGCGCGTCACCAAGCCATACTCATCGGCGCAATGGGACACGATCGAAAAACTGGGCCACACCATCGACAAGCGACTGGTCAACGGCGACGTGCGTTTAACCATGGGTGGCGAGCCGACGTTTGTCTCGATCGATGACATGGAAGGCGCGGAATGGAACATCACCGCGATGGGTCCCGACAAGCGCAAGTTGGCGGGCCGATTGTTCAAGCGCATGCGTGACCAATTCGCCACCGGCGCGTTGTTGCACTACGGCATGGGCAAATGGTATCCGGGCGAGCCGTTGCCGCGCTGGGCGATGACCTGCTTATGGCGCGCCGACGGCCAACCGATCTGGCATAACCCCGAACTCCTGGCCGACGATGAACCGCACGACAAGCAACACCGCATGGAGCCTACCCATGCGAAACAATTTGCCGAAGCGTTGGCCCGTCGCTTGGGCATTGATCCAACGTATGCGCAGCCCGCCTACGAAGATCCGCAGCACTATTTAGCCCAAGAAGAAAAGCTGCCGATCAATGTTGATCCGCTCGACAATCGTTTGGAAAATCCGGAAGACCGAGCGCGACTTAGCCGTGTGTTTAAGCGAGGCCTGACCACACCTGCGGGTTACGTGTTACCCTTGCAACGCATCAGCCGTGACGAAGCGAACGACGTAAAGAACACGAGCAGCGCGAACCAGACGAACCAAACCAACGATAGCACGCAAAATGTCGCAAGCGATAAAACCAGCGACAACCAGCCTGAGTTTGATGCGTGGTTAAGTGGCCGATGGTTATTGCGTTCGAAACACATCTGTTTGATCCCGGGCGATTCGCCGATGGGTTTGCGCTTGCCGTTGTCGGAATTGCCGTGGGTCGATCCAAAAACATATCATCCGGACCACGAATTTGTGCCCGATCCAATGTCGCTATCGACAGCCACTCCGCTGAAACAAACAACGACAGGCAAGCTGAACCAATCACAGATTCAAGCCCAGAAAACCGCTGATCAATCGGGCGAAAAAACGAATGCTAAATCGACCGCTAAAACGATCGCTAAATCGACGGCAATAAAAAGCGATCCCGACAAGCAACCCGCGCACGGCGAATCGGCTAACTGGGTGGTGCGCACCGCCGCGTGTGTGGAAGCGCGCCAAGGCAAGTTGCATGTATTTATGCCGCCGACACGCACTGCGGATGATTACCTGGCATTGATTCACGAAGTCGAACAAACGGCACAAGCATTACAAATGCCGGTCGTCATCGAGGGATACACCCCGCCGTTCGACCCGCGTATCAAACAGTTCGGCGTGACGCCTGACCCCGGCGTGATCGAAGTCAACATTCACCCGGCCCACAGTTGGAAAGAGTTGGTCGAACACACGACCACGCTATACAGCGAAGCACGCCAGGCGCGACTCGGCACGGAAAAATTTATGCTCGATGGTCGCCACAGCGGAACCGGCGGCGGCAACCATGTCGTCCTCGGCGGGGCGACGCCTGCGGATAGCCCATTCCTGCGCAGGCCTGATTTATTGAAAAGCATGATCGGCTATTGGCTTAATCACCCCTCGTTGTCGTACCTGTTTTCCGGGCTGTTCATCGGGCCAACCAGCCAGGCCCCGCGCGTGGATGAAGCCCGGCACGAAGCAGTCTACGAATTGGAAACCGCCTTCGAACAAATTCCGGATGCAAACAATGCCAGCGCATCCCCCTGCCCGCCATGGTTGATCGATCGCGCCTTGCGGCATCTGTTGACGGACCTGACGGGCAACACGCATCGCGCGGAATTTTGCATCGACAAGTTGTACGCGCCGGAAACGGCCACAGGCCGATTGGGTTTGCTGGAATTGCGTGGCTTTGAAATGCCACCGCACGAACGGATGAGTCTGACGCAGCAATTGCTGGTGCGTGGTTTGATCGCGTGGTTCTGGGACAAACCGTATCAGCAAAAACCAATTCATTGGGGGACGCGATTGCATGATCGTTTTATGTTGCCGCATTTTGTCGCTGACGATTTACAGGATGTGATCGATGATTTGAATCACGCGGGCCTGGGGTTTGAATCGAGCTGGTTCGACGCGCATTTTGAATTTCGTTTTCCCTCGATCGGCCAGATCACTTACCAGGGCATCAACATCGAAATCCGTCAGGCCATCGAGCCGTGGAATGTACTGGGCGAAGAACCCGGCGCGGGAGGGACCGCGCGTTATGTGGATTCCTCAGTCGAACGGGTGCAAGTGAAAGTCGAAGGCCTGACCGAAGATCGCTACGTGATCGCGTGCAACGGCCGACGTCTACCCTTGCATCACACGGGCACGCATGGGCAATTCGTCGCCGCGGTGCGCTACCGGGCCTGGCAACCGCCGTCCTGTTTGCATCCGACGATTCCGGTGCATGCGCCGCTGGTGTTCGACGTGATCGATAGCTGGTCGGGTCGATCGATCGGCGGCTGCACCTATCACGTCAGTCATCCGGGTGGCCGCAATTACGACACGTTCCCGGTCAACGCCTTCGAAGCCGAAGCCAGGCGGATGGCCCGATTCATCAAACAAGGCCACACCCCCGGCCCGATGGAGACCCCCAAGGCCGAGGCCAACCGCTTGTATCCCTTCACGCTGGACATGCGCCGACGTGGCCCAAAGCCAGGCAACGCGAGCGCCGAAAAATAACCCGTGCTGTGTTGGTGAATAAACCATCGGACGCGCAGGCGACCTGTCGCAAGCGTGATCCGTAAGCGTGATCCGCAAGCATGATTCGTAAGTGTGGCCCACAAGTGCGAAGCAACCTATACTTTCACACGAGGCAAAAATCCGCCTGGTGTTTGTTGTGCAATAAGTGAGTTGAGATTTTATGCGTACCTTTGGTTGTACCTGCGGCGAAATACTTTATTACGACAACACACAATGCGAAACGTGTGGCAGCGATGTTGGTTACTGCCCCATGTGTCGACAGGTGGTCGCCCTGCGTCACCATGAGCTGGGCGGTTATTTATGCAGCAATGCGACCTGCGGCGCGACGCTGACCAAGTGTTACAACTATGACGTTGAACACGTCTGCAACCATTGCATCGCGACGCCAGCCGGTCAGGCTCCTCGCGAAAACCTGTGCAATTGCTGTCGATACAACCACACGATTCCCGCCCTGGACAAAGAAGGCAATCGCGAAAAATGGCAACGCCTGGAAATTGCCAAACGCCGAGTGTTTTATCAATTGGATTTGCTGGGCTTGCCGCGTGGCAATGAAGCCGATGGTTTTCCTTTGCCGCTTTCGTTTGAGTTCAAGGAAACCCCTGACCCATCGACGACCCCTGGCACCACGGATATGCTCGACGACCATGAAGTGGTCATGACCGGGCATCACAACGGCAAGATCACCATCAACATCCACGAGGCCGACCCGGTCGAGCGCGAGCGATTACGCGTGGCGTTTAACGAAACCAATCGTTCGCTGATCGGCCACTTCCGCCATGAGCTAGCTCATTACTATTGGGATCTTTTGATCAAAGATAAACAGGAAGACACCTGCCGAACTATTTTTGGCGATCACAACAATCCGAGTTATAGCGATGCCCTGGAACGCTATTACCAGCAAGGCCCGCCAGACGACTGGGCATTGAACTATGCCAGCGCGTATGCGTCGATGCACCCGTGGGAAGATTTCGCCGAAACATTCACCACCTACCTCGAGATGGTTGGCACGTTGGACACGGCACGAAACATGAACCTCGGTGGGCCCGGCGTGTATACCGATTTCGATGCCATGATCGCGGCCTATCAAAAACTGGGCAGTGCGATCAACGAAATGAATCGCACGATGGGCCTGAAGGATCTCCTCTCGCGGCCATTGGTTCCGCCGGTCGTCGAGAAGATGCGTTACATCCATCAACTGATTCGGAATTGCCAAATCCCCATGCAGGGCACGCCGAGTTTTTCGTGAGGGCATGCGCGAGCGCTAGCACGTTTGGCGAACATCTGTTATACGAATTACGATAAATACTCGGGCTCTAGATCCATGCTAGCTCCCGGTGAATACCGGGAGTTTGTGTGAGAGGGAAATTTAGGCCGCGCGAGTTTAAAACCGGATGCTTGATCGGCGTTAACTGGTCGTAGGCAGCGCCGCAAAGAACGAATCGACAATCGCGTCGCCGATGTTGTTGAGCCTCAGTTGAAATGCATCGAGATATTCGTGCAGGCCCGAATCGAGAATCTCCTGGATCTCCGCATAATCGATTTCAGCGCCAAGACGCCCGATGTGTTGCTCGGCCAGGTTGCTGAAAGTTCCCGCCGGCGAGCCAGTGATCGCGTGCAACGATTCCTCGGCTTTAATCAGGCAATAATGCAACGAGCGCGGGAATTGCCGATCCAGAATAAGAAACTCTGCCACACGCTTGGGCACAATATCGTGATGCTTTTTGCGGTACATCTCAAAAGCGCTGAGCGATTTGAGTAGTGCGGTCCACTGCAGGCTATCGTAAGGCGAACCCACATAATCGATGCGTGGCAAAAGCACGAAATACTTCACATCAATCAAACGCGAGGTTTTATCCGCGCGCTCCAGCAAGCGTCCCATCCGGCCGAAATGCCAACCTTCGCCATGCGTCATCGTGGCATCGGTCACGCCCAGGAACAAGTGACACGCTTTTTTGAAATGACTGAAAAACGCAGCGGGATCGTTATCAACACGGTCCTTGGCCTGCGGGTCTTTGACCATCAAGTACGAGCGATTGATCTGTTCCCACATTTCCGACGAGATCGCTTCGCGCACCGATCGGGCGTTCTCACGGGCTGACCACAAACACGAAAAAATCGAATTGGGATTCTCGCGATCGAACGTCAGAAACTTGATCACGTTGGTTTCGATGGCTTCGTTCGAATCGCCATACCGCTCTTCGAACAGCTCGTTGTCCCCGGTAGCCATGATCAGCGATTCCCACTGATTGCTCACCTGATCCGGCAAATCCAACACCAGGTGACGCACCACATCCACAAACCGCGCCGTATTTTCTGCGCGCTCAATGTATCGGCTCATCCAGTAGATCGAATCGGCAACTCGGCTTAGCATGGTTGGTTTCTTTTCGATACAACGTGAACAATTCGGTGAGTTCGCTCAGGCTTGGCCACCCGCGCGATGACGCTTGGCTTTATGTGAAACTTTGTGACTGGTTGGACTGGTTGGACTGGTTGGACTGGTTGGATGCATGATCTTGCGATTGGTCTTGCGACTGGCTTGGCGAATCGGCGTGGTCCTGAATCACCCAGGTGTCTTTGCTTCCGCCACCCTGCGAAGAGTTCACCACCAGCGAACCCTTGCGCAACGCCACGCGGGTCAGCCCGCCGGGCAACACGTAAACATCCTTGCCATATAAAATGTAGGGCCGAAGGTCGACATGCCTGCCTTCAAACTGATCGCCAGCCACGACCGGCACGCGTGACAACGACACCACCGGCTGAGCTATATAGTTGCGCGGTGTGGCTCGAATCTTGGCGGCAAAATCATCGCGTTCCTGTTTGGTCGAGGCCGGCCCGATCAACATCCCGTAGCCGCCCGATTCGTTGGCAGCCTTGACCACCAACTGCTCTAAATTTTCCAACACGTGCTGGCGGTCTTTGTCACGCCAACATAAATAGGTCGGCACGTTGGGCAGGATCGCATCTTCGTTCAAGTAATACTTGATCATGTCCGGCACGTAGGCATAAATCACTTTGTCATCAGCCACGCCCGTGCCCGGTGCATTGGCCAGCGCCACCCGCCCCGCTCGATACACATCGATCAAACCCGGCACGCCCAACATGGAATCTTCACGAAACGTAAGCGGGTCAATAAAGTCATCATCGATGCGGCGATAGATCACATCCACCCGTGCCAAACCACGCGTCGTGCGCATCATCACAAACCCATCGTGAATCACCAGGTCTCGGCCTTCGACCAATTCCACACCCATCTGCTGGGCCAAATACGAATGTTCGAAATACGCCGAGTTGTACGTGCCCGGCGTTAACACCACCACCTTCGGGTCACTGATGCTCTCCGGCGCCAGGTATTGCAAGGTTTGCCCAAGCCGATTCGCATAATCATCCACAGGCCGAACGCGCGAGGCTTCAAACACACGTGGAAACGTTCGCTTGAGAATCTGTCGGTTTTCCAGCACATAACTGACCCCCGAAGGACAGCGCATGTTGTCTTCCAAGACGTAGAATTCGCCATCGCTGCCGCGCACCAGATCGGTCCCGGTGATGTGACACCAGATTCCCTTGGGCGGATCGAGTCCGATGCACTGCTTGCGAAAACTACTGGCCGAGGTCACCACTTCAGCCGGGATAATTTTATCGCGCAGGATTTTTTGATCGTGATAGATGTCATCGATGAAAAGATTCAGCGCCATCACGCGCTGCTTCAAGCCCGCTTCAATTTTTTCCCAGTCTTTGGATTCGATGACGCGCGGGATGATGTCGAACGGAATAATTTTTTCCGCCCCCTGCTCATCGCCATAGACCGCGAACGTGATCCCCAGATTCATCATCGCCGTTTCGGCGGCTTTTTGCCGACGTATCAAATCCATCTTGGGCAAATTATTAATTCGCTCAATCAGAATCGCCGCGCCTTGACGAGGTTGCCCGTTTGCATCGAAAAGCTCGTCAAAAAAGCCTTCCGTACTATAGCTGTTAAAATTCATGCGCCCACATCGTAACAAAACAACCGATACCGCGACATACGTTGTCCACCACCACCTTGATTTTCACGGGTTAACAATTGATCTGACAGAACCACTAACGCATCCCAACCCCACGTCTAGCAGAAGACACGCCCCACCCCACCCCCCACCCCCACGCGCCAAAGGCACGAGCGAAAAGACAAGCGCATGGGGGATGTAGAGTTTGCAGGAGAAATGTGTGTGGAGGGGGGTGTAAAGTTTGCAGGGGAAATGTGGGGGGGGTGTAGAGTTTGCGGGGGAAATGTGGGGGGGGGGGGTTAGGTGGAAATGTTGGTGCAAGTCTGGAGTCGATCATGTTCGTTGCGAATCGCGTGCAGTCGGACTTGCAGGTATTCGTCGATGCTGTCATGGGGCACAAGTTTTTCAAACACCGCTCGGACCGACCGGGCGATGTCGTCCAATTGTTCAAGCGCTTTGCCAAGCCCAGCCAGGTCATGTTCAATCACGCCACTGCCGCGACGATGTGGCGACACCTGGGCCACCATGAAATTTTCCTGCATCTGTCGGATCAACAGCCAGGCCTGTTCGCGCGCGTCGGCCAGCGTTTTCATCACACGATGACATGCCTGCCACTGCTCATACACACCCGCATCGCGCAACAGTGTTTCGAAATCTTCGGGGCATCGGCCATGCTTAAAAATGTGGCCCACCGCAAACATCGCATCGAGCGCCGCATCAATCGGTTCAGTTTGCACGCGATGTGTAGAAAACCGACTCCACGACGTGGCGATCAGGCCCTCGAAATTGAAAGACGCATCGAGTTCCATCCACGCTTGCGCATTGGTGATGCGCGCCTGCAAATCCGGCAAGTCATTGCTCATGCGATCGCCACCCTTGTACGCCCCAGCAGCCCACAACGGCATGCCCAGATCGTGAAATCGCTTGATGTATCGCGTGTTGAAATGGTGATCCGCCTGGTTGGGATGGCCGACGTAACCCCACACGACCAGGTCCGCTTTTTTCGCCAACGCCAGCAATTCATCGTCGGGCCAATCGATCATCATGTCATGCCATAGCAAGGGGCGAATGCCCAAGGCTGACAGCTTGTCGAGGATCGGCCCGACGTGATGCAGATACAGCGCTGCCTTGCCGTGTTCTTCCGCATAGGCACGCGTGTCGGGATGCGTCGCAAACGACCAGGCTTCATCGCCACCCAAATGCAATCTTTTCACGCTGGGCATCAAACGCAACACGTCGTCGATCATCGATTCCACCAATGGCCGAGCGCCGGGCGCAAGCACATTCAACACATCGCAACGATCGGGCTGTTCCCACAGCGACGCGTGGCCTTCGACATGCAACGGCGTTTCCATATGGCCCAGACATTGCACCAGCGGAATCAATTCGATGTCCAGTTGTGCCGCGCGTTCGACAAATCGATTCACCGTTTCGGGTGAATACGCAGACGCACTTCGGAAACGCGCATCAATCGTCCATGGGAACATGTCTTCCCACTCGACCAACACCGCATTGAAACCCGCCGCGGCAAACACGTCGAGTAATTCAATCAAGTGATCACTTGCAGGCGGCAAACCCTTGAGATCAAGATGCATCACGCGCAGGCGCGATGCCACCACATCACGATCAGTCATAGCAACAAGCTCCACAGCAAAAACATTCAGGCGTCGGCATTTTGATTGGCAAAAGTCCATTGCGACGCAACGGGTTTATCGTACAGCAACTCCGCCGCATGGATGCCCGCCAGACTGAACGCCGCGGAATTTGCCGAGGGGCTCAATTCAACATTGGCTTGCGTATGGGCTCGATCGATCACGCGAAACAACAACAACTGGCGTCGGCCGATCGGCGGACACAACTTGGCCATGTCCACAAACGGATCGTTGAACGGCCAGACCATCGTGCCCGCATCCAGCATGGTGCGCTGCTTGCTCAATTGCAAGGCCTGCGGATCAACATCCCAACAGCTCAGGATGGAACGGTCATCGATCGCCCTGTTTTTTTTACGCGAGTTGGAAAACAAACGCATCACGCCATCTCCGCAGACAAATGCAATGCGCGGCACAGGCGACGACGGCGTGAACGTCGGCGTACCCCAATCGCCAAACAAATCTTCGGTCGAAAACCAACAGGTATCACTGCCACGATTATCGTATTCAAAACATCGCAATGCGATGAGGTATCGATTCTGCACGCGATTCACACTGGCCTCACCCACCAGACGATCCGGTATCGCTATTGTTCGGCCCACGTCCACCCATTCGTACAAACCACGCTTTTCATTGAACGCAAAACGCACCGCCGCCACCGAGCCATGCGCATAATGGGCAGGTAAATACGGCGTAAACGTGTCGACGCTGACCCATGTCCGACACGACGCGTCTTCGGGCACCGGCGATTTCATCGCATGATTCATCTGCATCCCGGGGCCGAGTTCGCAAAACGAATCTCCACTTTCATAACCACGCTGACGCAACACCGTCGGCTCGGTCAATCGTTCGATATCGTCGCGTGCCTCGTTGAGCCGGAACTGCATCCATTCCACGCGCATGGTTTGATTTTTTATCGACGGTCCCTCGGGCCATTGCTGGGCATGATGCGCGGGGTTATACAAACAGCCATCCTGGCGCAGATGCGCCCAGCGATACCACTTGACCACAAACACATTCGCGTGCGGCATCACCTGACCCTGGCCCTGACTCTGCCCCTGATCTTGACCCTCAAGTGTTGCGCCTTGAGGCACGCCAAACGCGATCGGCATGCCGCAACTTTTTACAAAACGATCACCCCGATCCAAGGGATCCCAGTTCTCGATGCCGGTGTCCACCACGCCTTCACTTAGCAATGCGCCATCCGGCGAATCCTGGCGCAGTTGATACAGAATGCTGCGATTGCAATCCGACCCTTGATGATTGAGCGTGGCAAAAAAAATCATCCATCGATCCTGCGCCACCTGCAACGCCCCACCGCCGGGATGCGCGGGGATCACGCCATCGCTTTTGCGCTCGCCCGGCTGTGTCGTGTTGGTAATTAACGGGCCAAGATAGTTCACCGCCACTTCCGGCACGCGCTCGGATGCCTGGGGATTGACAGGATTCACGGCCAGCACAGACGGCGAAAAACTCATGGCGTGTCTCGTAAAATAGCAGTGCTTTGACCATCAATCCATTGCGGGGCCGTGAGCAATTGACGCGGAGCAGTCGGCCCATTTTCAATGTCATGCTGCAACAACTGGAATACCGCTTTGCCGACTTCCTGATAGGTCAATCGCGCACTGGTGAATTGAATGCGACTGAAATCGTCGAAGACCATACCCGTGATCGCCACGATGGATAAATCAGCAGGCACGTCCAATCCGAGCTGCCGACAAACGTTGTACATCGATATCGCGCGATCGCCACTGATCGCCACCACTGCCGTGGGACGATCGGGCAAGGCCATCATCTGTCGAATGGATGCGGCAAGGGCCTCGGGGGTTTCGCCGATCGTTGATTCAACATGCAGGCGAGCATCGTATTCGATACCCGCGCGCCGCAATTGTTGGCGATAGGTATCTTCGCGAGCCTGCGACTCGAGCAATTCACGAGGCGCCGATAGCAGCGCAATCCGACGATGCCCCAAACCTATGAGATGCTCCATTGCCATGCGTGTGCCCGACACGCTGTCGCAAGCGACGAGATGACTTTGGCTGTCGGCCACATTGCGTTCGATGAGTGTGGTCGGTACAGGTTGGCGTTTGAGATCTTCGATGGCATGGCTTTGGCAGGCTCCGGTTAGGGGCACAACCGCCAGGCCGTCGACATGCCAACCGAGCATGTTGCTCAACACCGCGCGGAACCGTTCCAGGTCGTTGGCATGGTGAGCCAACATCACTTGATAGCCCGCGGCGTGCGCCGCCGTTTCGAGCGACTCGGTCAGCATCGGCCCATAGCTCGCGCCCATGTTGTGCAAAATCAATCCCAAGGTGCGTGTGCGTTTGTTCGCCAGACTTTGCGCCAACCGCGAGGGTCGATAGCCCAAGTCCTCTGCGGCCCGCAAAATGCGCCGTTCAAGCGTTCGCCCCACGCCGCGCTCTCGTGCCAGCCCGTTCAGAGCGTACGACACCGCCGCGCGTGAGACGCCAATTTGTTTCGCAATGTCAGCCATCGTGACGTGTGCCATAGCGGAATTATACTTACCTACGTAAGTCTGTCAATACCTCGCAGCCGCACCCTGCATAAAAACCAATTTTTCATGTTTTCTCGTGTATTTATCCAATATTTCGGCCGGCTCTTGCCGTTTTTTCAATGCAACCACAATTAACACTTGACAAATACTTATGCGAGTAAGATAATCCCTGGTGGAAATCAGACTGGGCCGGCAGAGTGCCGGCTGAACCTATCGCCTAACTGGAGAAGGCATCATGCACATCTGCTTTAAATCACTTCTTTTGACCGCCTCGTGTTCACTTCTATTGATTCCCACCATGGCCAACGCCGCAAGCCTGCCCGCTGTCGACTATGACCACATCTATGATCCCACCACAGGCCAGGCCCCCAGCGCCGTCGCCACACCATGGGCACTCACCGGGTCCGATCCCCTCGCAAGCATCTCAGGCGAAATCGCCACCGTCACCACCAACAACAGTCCCGACAGCGGCGTCTGGGGACGATACGGTGCCGACGGCGTGGACCTCGATGCCACTGGCTACACGCTAGACTTTCGCGCTGATCCCACCGCCGATCCCAGCGGCTTCTTCCTGTCCATTGCCGTCAACGATCCCGACGACACCGGCAGCCTCTTTGAAATTCGACTCGGCGAGTCGGCAGGCAATCACTTCATCGCCATTCAAGAAGAAGGCGGCGGCACACGCGCTCAAGGCAATGTCGCCCTCGACGATGGCATGCACACCTACCGCTTTACCCGACTGGGCAACAACTTCTCCGTCTATGTCGATGCGGTGCTGGCACCGGTGTTGACCGGCACCATTGCCAACAATTTCAGTGGCAGCGTTGAAGGTATTCGCTTCGGCGATTTAGGCGGATCGATTGTCGGATCAGGGTCGCTGGATTGGATCGCAGTCGAACAGGATGTGGCCATTTTTGCACCGCCGGTTTCTGAAATTCCCGAGCCCGCCAGCCTTGGCATGTTGCTCGTGGCCAGCGGTTTGATATTACGTAGCCGACGCTAATTCAAAAAGACATTCGCCATGGATGGCCCAACCGCGATCCATGGCCTTTCGAGATTCAACGCGACGAAGTATCACGACATTAGGCATCACAACATTGGGCGCCACAATATTTGGCCCAACAACATTGCCGAAACTACCTCGCCTGAACATTTTCTCAATCTCATTGATGCGGAACCCCACCATGCAACGTCGCAGACACGAACCGGGTTTTACACTCATCGAACTACTCGTGGTCATCAGCATCGTGGCTCTGTTGGTCGCCATCCTTTTGCCTGCGTTGTCGTCAGCTCGCGAGTCGGCCCGCGCCATTCAATGCGGCACTAACCTGCGCCAAATCACATTGGCGCAGATGACATATCTCAACGACAACGACTTCACGTTTTTCGAATACATCGGCGTATCGGGGTATCGCGAGTTCGGCCAGGGCGGCGAATCCAAAGGCGGAGCAACCGACCCACGCCCACTCAACGATTATGTCAACGGATTCCTCAGCGTCTTCCAATGCCCCTCTGATAAAGGGCGGACGGCCGGGCCCCATGGCGCTATTTCTCCCACGGTCTGGTCAATGTCAGGGGCGAGCTACATATTCAACGTCATTGGCATCCCCGAAAAATGGGCGTCATCATTTATCAATCCAAACGCCAACAACATTGGCAACGATGCGGAACTGATCCGAAACACCACCAAGTTTGTCATCTTTGGTGAATACAACCTCTTCGATGTGAATTGGGGTGTACCCGCGGCCCAACAAGTCGACGGATGGGACCCACCCCTCGGTCTGGCAGGCAGCGCCAACTTTCATGAACCGTTTTACGCTGAGCCCACGTGCAACATGGCCTTCGCCGATGGACATGTCTCGCGCAACAGCTACTTCCGCGGCTCGGGTTTATACGGCAGCAACTACTCACTAGTACCGGGCCAATAACCAACATAAACGCTAGGCCAACGGTTCTCGCCAGAGACGTTTGCCTACCCCTCATTTTTCTTTTAATTCGTGGAGTTTTTCTGATGACGCATCGCGTTGCGATCCTGTGCCTTTTGCTAGGCATATCCGCTTGTTTCTCTTACACAACATCATCGGCACGCGCAGACGATGCACCCAATCGCGCGTTCATTCGTGGCGACGGCACACTCATGATCGATGGCCAACCCATCTTCCCCATCGGCATCTACACCGCATCCATTCACGGCGAAACCAATGCCGAGATGGCACGCCTCGGGTTCAACATGGTCACCACCGGCGGCGATGCCAGCGATCAGTATTTCAAATCTGCCAGTGACGCGGAGCTTTACATACTCGCACCGCATTACATCTGGGCCACCTTCCGCGCGGATAATAAAGATGTCGATCTCAACAAACATGAAAAAGCCGGCTTCGACCTTGCGTTCACCTACAAAAACCAAACGCCGCAAACCATCATCGAAAGCCTCGAGCGTTGGGACAATCTGCCCGGTGTCATCGGTTGGTATCTTGCCGAAGAACCCAAAGCAGCTTACAGCGAACCGTTGGAATTCATGCATGAACTGGTGAAGTCGCGCACGCCCGGACACATCACCACCATGGTCTCAGCTGAAAAAGTCTGGTATCACCATTTCCGCAATGCGACCGACGTGTTGATGGTAGACGTGTATCCCTATCGGCCGGGCGATCGCGCGCAGCCGGAAATTTACACCTACGATCATGTCAAACATGCCGTCGAAGCGATGGATGGTAAGCCGGTCTGGCTGATGGCCCAGGGCGGATGCATGTGGAAGAAATGGGAAAACGTGCCGCCCATGACGCTGGCCAACTATCGCAATCAGGCATACCTCGGCCTCATCGCCGGCGCCAAGGGTTACATCATGTTCAGTCATCCCACCGTCAGTCATTTCGAAAAGCTGGACAAAAAAACCGAGGCGCAACAGTGGCAAAAAATCGAAACGGTGGTCAGCGAACTCAAGAAGCTGTCACCAATTCTGTGCGATGGGCGCGTATCCGATGAGGTTCGCGTGGTTTGGAAAAATGAAAACGGTAAAGGTCAAAATCCACTGACGCGATTGCTGGCCTACGACGGTCGATTCTATTTGCTGGTCTCGAACATCGGAACCACACCCGTCAAAGCCCAGATCCTTGGCACCAACTATGGCTACCCCAATGCGTTCGAGGCCAAAGTCTTCACCGGCTCCGCAGGCATTCGTGTGCTCGGCTTACAAACAGGCGACGCGACACAAACTGTCAACGAAGCCCAAAAAATGGAGTTCCCAACCATCGTGGTCGAACCCGATACCTCAGGCGTCTTCGAAATCACCCGACGACCCGCTCCCCTCCCCTCCTCACTTTCCCCCTGATTTTCCGGGTTTTTCAGGTTGTCAGATTTTTAGCCTGGTGGTTTTTCCGCATGCCGTAAACACACCACTGATACAAATTCCAATAAATTCTCGTGCGCGATTTCCCGTTAGCCGTCGCCCTTGGGCGGCGCGAAACGCGCGTCAAACCTGGACCATCGCGCCGCCCAAGGGCGACGGCTAACGGGAAAACTCTTATCGGGATTGCCATGACATCGTAAACGTATTGATTCATCACATATTATCCAGAGACTCCCATGATTTTATCGCGTTATCACATCGTCACATTATTCACCGCAGCAAGCGTCATCGTCTGCGCATCACAACACGCGCACGCGCAAAACCAAATCGCATCAAACGATCGTGCCCGCACCTCCTTTCGCGCCAACGGCACCTTGATGATTAATGGCCAAGACGTGTTTCCCATCGGCGTGCGCATTGAAGGCGAAGGCAAAGAATTTGCCAAAATCAAAGACGTGGGATTCAACACACTGCTCACCTCCGGTGCGGTGGATGCCACTTTTTATGACGAGGCCACCAAACACAACCTATGGGTCATCGGCGGACATTATGACTGGGCTCATTTCGAAAGCCTCAGCAAAGGCAATCGCCACAATGTCGATTTTTATGCGGGCGATCTGCAAGGACTTAAAAAAGCGTTCAGCTATGGCAATCAATCCGACATGGGGCCGTTGGAAGTACTCGAAACGTACGACCACTATCCCACGGTGATTGGATGGAACACCACCGAAGAGCCGTTGGCGAAATTTGTGGAACCATTGGAAACGATGTACGAAGTGTTCAAGGCCAACAGTCCGGACCATCTGGTGGTCACACTATTAACGCACCCCAACTGGTTTCACACGTTCAAACACGCAGGCGACGTCACGATCGTCGATGTCTATCCCTATCGTGGCAAAAACAGTTTGCCCGCCATTTTGACCTACGACTATGTTCGGCGTGCGGTAGAAGAAACGGGCAAGCCGGTCTGGCTGATGCCACAAATGTATCATGGGTCCTATTTTTCCAAAGACCCCGCCGATGAACTGACCCTGTCACAGATTCGACAAGCGAGTTACCTCGGCCTGATCGGCGGTGCCAAAGGTATTATTTTTTATAGCTATTACGCCTACGAATCGCTCGGCGGCAAAACAGGCAACGCGGATGAAATCCTGACACAACGCTGGGCCAACATGACCGAAGCGGTTCAGGAAATCAAAAAAGTCTCGCCCCTGGTTTGCGAAGGTCGGCCGATTGACTTGCATCTATCATGGACTGGCGAAGGTGGCCAGGGCGCGGGACTGGTGCCGGTGCAGACTTATGAATACTACGGCGAGTATTACATCATGGTCGCCAACGTTTCCCCTTACCCCGTCACA
Organism: Phycisphaerae bacterium; assembly: GCA_030426385.1. Classification (GTDB taxonomy): domain Bacteria; phylum Planctomycetota; class Phycisphaerae; order Phycisphaerales; family Phycisphaeraceae; genus JAUHYI01. Next base: position 11,607 of record JAUHYI010000042.1, on the reverse strand, counting down.
GCATCGGTCAAAAGCAAAAGCCGTGCGAATCCGATTGGGTTTGAGCTGTCCGTGTTCACCGGCGAAGAGGACATCACCCTCACCACCGCAACCGACGTCGATCATCCTGCCACCATCACCGTGCAGCCCAATGGCCAAGGCGTGGTACGCTTCACACGCTTGCCGTTGCGTCCCTGATTGTATTCGCGCATCATTTTTTATACGCCAACGCATTGCATTTTGTGTTTGGTAAATCTATCGAGCCCACAAACATGAAACCGTTATCAATCCACTGGGATTACTACGATCAGGTTTACGAGTATGGACGCGTCTACGGCCGTGATGCCATGCACCATTTATACGAAAGCGCGCAAGCGGTTGGCGTGGGTAGTTTGAATTTCCGTGTCGAAGGCGCGGGTATGTCATGGGTGCCCACCACATGCAGGCCGGCGTTCGATCAATATACACCTGAAAAAGCCGTTGATTTTGCGGATTTCTCCCGGTTGTCCGTCGCGAAAGAATCCCATCAACGCAGGCGTGAAGTCGCTGATATTTTCAAACAAACCTACGCGCAAATTGGCAATCCGTTGGAAGTGGCATGCGAAGTCGCTCGGCAAGACGGCATGCCACTGAACATTTACATCTGCCCTTACGATCAATATTTTCCCGGGCTCAACGACAGCATCGTCCATCAACATCCCGACCGCTGCATCACCTCGCGCGATGGCAAGCAACGCCTGGCCGTACCCTCACTGGCCTATCCTGAAAATCGTCTGTGGCTACTCAATTATTACCGTGAAATTTTTCAGCATGATTTTGCCGATGCTATTGTGTATCCCAACAGTCATGCGTGGTACAGCTATCCCATTGATGGACCCGACGATTGGTTTGGATTCGAACAGCCCGCCGTTCAGGATTATCTCGAACGAACCGGCATCGATGTTCGTCGCGACCCATTCGATATCAACGACTATTACAAACACTATGGCACGTACTGGACGATGTTGCTGCGCGAGTTGGCTACCATGCAACAACGGCGCGGCCACCGATTGATTGTGGGCATGGACATGGGGCCGTGGCAGGTTTATCTGCCGTGGGGTGCGGGCAAAGTGATGACCACCTGGCGTCATCACAATGATTGGCAAACCTGGACGAGTTGGAAAAACGTCGACCTGTGCGTGGGACATCAGGTCAATATGTGGGAGTACGACATGTGGCCTGGCAATCGTCTGCCGTACATGCCGGGCGAGCCGGACAAACCGCCCTACCGTTTTGCGCGCGAATTTTTCGGCGATCGAAATGACGCCGATTATGACGTCTATTCATTTCTCACACTGCATGCCGATCGCGCAGCCACCGAATTACCGATGGCTGCCAAGGGCACGCACGACGAAGGCTATGACGGCTTGATCGTGCGCGAAGCGGCGGACTTCGAGTTCAAACTGAATTGGCAATGCCTGCGTGGCCTGATGGATTGAAATACGTGTCGCACTTTTCGATCGCTGCCACGTGATCAACCATTTGTTTCCAACCGTATTATCCAACATGCAAAAATCACATCATCGCTTTTAGCTTGGTGATTCTGCCGCCACATTGCTCGACAACTTTCGAATGACCGACATCAGGTCCGCGATTTTCACCGGCTTGGACACGTAGTCATCCATGCCCGCTTGAATGCATCGATCACGATCGCCCTTCATGGCATGCGCGGTCATCGCAATGATCGGAATATGCTTGCCGGTATGTTCTTCACGTTGGCGAATAGCGGCTGTGGCTTCGAATCCACTCATGTCAGGCATCTGAACATCCATCAGAATCAGATCAAATTTCGGATCCAATTCGAACGCGGCCACCGCTTCCTTACCGTTGCCCGCAACGATCACGGTGTGACCACGTTTTTGCAGAATGTTGACGGCCACGCGTTGGTTAACCACGTTGTCTTCCGCGAGCAAAATTTGCAACGGGCGATGCGCGATTTCATTGTCATCAGCAGCCGGTGATTCGCTGAGTTCTGAAGACCGACAAACCACAGAGCCGCGATTGCGAATCTCCATAATGCTGTTGAGCAATTCGGATTGGGCAATCGGCTTGATCAAGCGACTCACAATGACATCCGACGTTCGGATCGAATCATCCAAACGTGTGGATGACGAAGCCATTACAACGACGGGACAAATCGGCTCAAGGTTTTCCTGGATCCAATTGGCGATGTGCAGTGCATCTTGTCCGGCAGCATCGTCATCAATGATCGCCACGTCGAAAGGCTGACCCGAATCGCGAGCTTGCTTCAACTTTTCAATCACCGCCTCTTTATCATTGACCACGGTTGGTGCCAAACGCCAATTCTTCAAAAGTTCACCAAGAATACGTCGATTGGTCTGGTGCGCATCAAATACAAGCACGCGCATGTCGGGCACTTCTGGATCGGTGCTCTTGAGTACTGGCGTTTTACTGTTCGTATGCTCAGGCAACAAAAGCTTAACGGTAAAGGAAAACGTACTGCCTTTGCCTTCGGTGCTTTCGACGCTAATCGTCCCGCCCATCATTTCGACCAGTTGTGACGAAATGGATAGGCCCAGCCCTGTGCCGCCGTGCTGTCGCGTCACAGAAGTATCCGCTTGCGAGAATGACTCAAAGATTCTTTGTTGTTTTTCCGGCGAGATACCGATCCCGCTATCAGTGATAGAAAATCGCAAGACGCTGTGGTCCGCTTCAGCCTTTTCCATACTGATCTTCAACAGGATTTCGCCCTGATCAGTAAACTTGATCGCATTACCGATGAGGTTCACCACAACTTGGCGCAACCGCCCGGGGTCACCGACCAGATGATTCGGGACTTCGTCATCAATGTCACAAGCGAGTACCAATCCTTTTTCATGGGCACGAATGGCCATGGTCTTCATCATATGGCCAACGGTTTCTCGAAGCTGAAAGTCAATGGCATCCAGGTCCAGTTTGCCTGCTTCGATCTTCGAAAAATCAAGAATATCATTGATGACAGTCAGAAGTGAATTGGCCGAACTTTGAATGGTGTTGGTGTAATCCAACTGATCACTATTAAGCTCGGTATCAAGCAGAATTTGAACCATACCCAACACGCCGTTCATCGGCGTGCGGATTTCGTGGCTCATGTTGGCGAGAAATTCTGATTTGTATTTGCTGGCCTGTTCGAGATCGCTGGCCTTCTGCTCCAACTCTTTCTGCGCGGCTTCAATATCAGCGGTCTTTCTTTCGATTTCCTTTTTCTGGATTTCCAATTCCTGATTGCGCTCGCCTAACTCGTCATTGGCCAAACGAAGATTTTCCGATTGACGTTGGGTTTCCTGAGATAGTTTCTGCGATTGGGCAAGCAATGATTCCGTGCGGTATCGACCAACCACACTATTGAATAGCACACCCATGTTCGACACGACCTGATCGATCAGTTCGCGTTGTGTCGATGTAAACGGCTTAAACGTGGCAAGCTCGATCACACCCAGCGTGAGATCTTTAAACAGGATGGGCAACACCACAATGTTCATAGGCACCTTGCGACCCAACCCCGAACTGATTTCGATGTAATCTTCGGGAACCTGTGTCAGCAGAATCGGCTTGCATTCCAGGGCGCATTGTCCGACCAATCCCTCACCAATCTTGATCCGATTGGAAACATGCTTGCGTTCCGAAAATGCGTAAGTGCCCAACAACACAAAAATATCGTCGCGTCCATTCGGATCATACCCGTCTGCCACATAGATTGCCCCGTGGCCGGCCTCCACCAATCGTGATAGATCACTGATCAGGAAAGTGCCTAACTGCGACATATCCGTGATACCCTGCGACTGGCTCATGATGCGCGTCAGCTCGGTCTTGATCCAATTCTGTTGTTCATCCACCTCGGCCTGTGAGGAAATCTGTTTGATCATGTTGTCGATCACGCGAGCCAACACCCCGGATTCATCGGTCGCATCAATCGGCAGTTTACCCATGGCCTCGCCACGTGAAAACGCTTCAGCAGCTTCGGTGATCTGGCGCAACGGCCGAGTCACCGTTCGAGCAAACACCAACCCCACCGCCAGCGCTGACATCAAAAGCACCGCGCCGATTTGCATGCTGCGATTGCGCATGGCCCGGGATTCGGCCAACACATCATCGTAAGCCTCGGCCGAGGCCACGGCCAAAAACCGATCCGGATCAAGCGGATCAAACATAACTTTATAGACGCCAACCGCGGTCTCTGCATTCTCCGCATCACTGGCCATGATGTCGCGCACATCATGATTCTTGTTTTCAAAGACGCGACTGATTTGTGGGAACAACGCTTGAAGGCGAATTTCCTGGCCCTGGTCAAATGCAAAAGAGTGTTCTGGATTGGGATGCAATAAAACTTCGCCCTGACTGTTGGCGATGTATAAATCATGACCTTCCTCAAGGTCATTCTTAAGCGTTTCAAGAATCGGCCGCATGTCTGTGTTGATAATCACGATGCCGAAAATTTCGTGGCCCGGCGTATAAATCGGCACCGCAGCTCGGAACACCGGCACATGAGGAACCACGATCCGGCCCTTCTCGTTGTTCAGATTAATGCTGGACAGATAAACCGTATGGGCTTCGAGTTCAATGGTTTTTTGAAAATACGGACGGTCGCCTTTTTCCTGCAACTCATCGTATTCGGTGATCAGAATATCCCCGTTTTTGTTATCAACGCGGACTAATTCCCTGCCCGATTCCGCCACACCGATCATGCGAATTTGCAAGTACTCAGGCTTCGCCAGAAGCATTTCACTGAAGATCGTCCCCATTCGCTTAACCCAAAGCTCTTCAGACGAACCGTCGGTAGGATCTTTCCCGCCCCCCTGTCGGGCACGAATGATGCCTTGAATCGGCGGTGTTCCAGACAGAAACGTCACGTCCTGGCGCAATGCTTCGATGCGCGCAGCCAATCGCACACCAGAAAGTCGGGCTTCTGTTTCCAGACGATCAAGTTTTCCATGCACGATCGATGTGTTGAATTGACGATACGTAATGGCACCAACCGCCGCTACTGAAACAATGACCAAACTACAAATCAGGATCCCGAACTTCGTGGCAAATCCAAATTTTGTGGCATATCCTAACGAACTGGTTTGATGACTCATCATGGAGTTCCTGAATGTGTGGTGTCTTCTCTCAATGGTGCATGATGAGATGTGACGGTAAGGGTTATGAAGCCAGGAAACGGATGGGTTTTACGTGCTGAAACAATCAAGATTCATCAGCCCGCTTCTTTTCTTTCTTTCGATGAAATTGGCGGGACAATATCCAGCAATTGACAGATCAACGGCTTGAGCTTGTCCCAGACATCGGGAGACTTCATGAAAAAATGCGCCCCGAACGACTCGGCGCGCTCCTGAGTCTCCGCGTTTTTACGTCCAGTCAAAATAATGACTGGGATTTTTGCCAAACGCGTGTCGTTGGCCATCATTTCACACACACCCAACCCTGAGCCGGGCGGCATCGTCACATCAATGATTAACAACGATGGCAGCCGTTTATGACTGGTCACCAAAGTCTGCATCGCATCCTGGCAAGTCTGTACACGAAGTCCCAGGTTTCGACATCGCATGCTCAGCATGTTCACGATCAGTCGATCGTCATCCGCGATCAACACTTCTTTGTTTAATGAATTCATAGGTTCACCCTCCCTGCAAAATTCCAAATAGATCACGCCGCCTTCAAATTCAACGCTGATCGGATTGACGAAACCAACTTCTTCATATCGACCGGCTTATAAAGCACGTCATATGCACCGCCATCAATGGCCGATTTCCGAGCCTCTTCCGATTTGTCGCCGGTCAAATAAATCACGGGCAACGTATCCATCCCACCGCGCTGACGAAGACGCTGTTGCACACTGACACCCCCACCGGCAGGCATGTTAATGTCAAGCACCGCGATATCAGGTTGGTTCTGACCAGCCAACGCCAATGCCTGGTATGCATCGACACTGCTGATGACTTTGAATCCGGCAGACTTCAAATAAATCGCGATCGCACGTGTCAGGTCTCGATCGTCGTCGGCAATAAGTACTTTGATTTCAGGCATAAAATTTCCTTCTAAAATTTTTGTATTGGGTTATTCGACACGCCCCGGCATCAATGCAAAACTAATCTTCAACCATCCTTTTAATGGCGTTCATGAGGCCGGGGACGTCGTAGGGTTTTGAGAAAAACTCATGTATTCCAGCATCGACGGCTTGTTTGCGGGCGTTTTCTCGCAGGTTGGCCGAAAGCAGGATCACGGGTATCAAGCCAAGTTCGGGATCTTCCTTGAGCCGACGATTCACTTCAAAACCATCAATGTCAGGCATGCGAATATCCAACAGGATCGCGTCGGGCTTAATGCGAGTCGCCGCTTCGACACCCTCTAATCCATTGGGCGCATGAGTCACCGCATAGCCGCTGGCCTTGAGACGAATCACCAACGCACCAGCAATATCACGATCATCATCAATGATCAGGATGTGTTTAGCCATAGGCCTTTACCTCCGAAAATATGTCTAGTATGGCCTTGGCTGATCGATCTGCGTTGTACTTGTCAAAAGATTTGATGTAGACGTTCTGCTCATCAATGCGCAGGGGCAAGATGCCGCCGCCATACCGATCCAGCCAAACCGACTTGATGCGTTCGATCCAAATCTCCCATGCGGACGACACCCCTATCGCCATCAGCGCGTCAGGGTTACCCGTATCCAAAAACAAGTCCATCGGATAACAGTTCGAGGTTAAAAACGTTCGCACCTGTTCGCTACTGATTTGCGGGGTAGGCACATCAATGGAAAAACAGGTGATCGTACTTGCCGGAATGGCCGACTTCTCAGCAAGATGTCGGCAATAGGCGCCAATGATTGCCGCAGGGTTTGCGCTTGGCACCGTAAACGAAAAACTGCTTCCATCACCTAGCTCGCTTTGCACATTAATCTCACCCAGATTCAGCCAGACTAAATTCTTCGCGATACTAAGCCCCAAACCAAACCCTTTTGTGCTTGACTCGGTCTGTGTGCCAACTTGTTCAAAACGATCAAACAGCTTGCTCAGATCTGCCGCAGGTAGACCCGGCCCCTCATCGGTAACCCCGAAGCGAATCATGTCTGCATTGGTTTCATCATGTTTGGCCCAGATTGTGATCGAAGAATCATCCGGCGAAAACTTGATCGCGTTAACCACGAGATTTATCAGCACACGCCCGATCAGATCAATATCTGCAAAAGCTTCCGGCAAATCTGACGCTATGTCCTCTTTAATATTGATGCCCTTCGTCTCGGCCTTAGCCGTCAACATCGTGCGGATGGATCCCATGATCTCGTCTACATTCACCGGCTGCCGATCAATGCGCAGCGTACCACCTTTGATCTTGCTGCTATCGAGCATATCATCGACCATGCGCGTCAAATCCTGCACCGCACTGCGTATCACATTCAGGTGTTGCAATTGTTCGTCAGCCACAGGACCAGCCAAGCCATCCACAATGATCGCCGCGTATGAATCAATCACCGTCAACGGCGTGCGAAACTCATGCGACACATCATCCACAAATTGATGCGCGACTCGCGTTGATTCGGACAGACGCTCGTTCTGCATGCCGAGCATTTGCGACAATTTTTCAGCACGATCATAGTCGTGCCTGATGCGCAAAGCTGTCCGCACGCGCGCAAGCACAACTTCTTCTTGAAACGGCCTGGTAATGTAATCAATCGCCCCACTATCGAGCCCGCTCACCACACTTTTTTCATCATCAAGACTGGTTACCAACAGAACCGGAATGTGACGCGTCGAACGATCACGTTGCAAGGCCTGACAACAGGCAATGCCATCCATCACCGGCATCATGACATCCAACAATATCAAGTCGGGATGATGTTGGCGAACACAATCCAAGGCTTCTTGCCCATTGGAAGCTTCGGTAATCTGGTGGTCTTCTCCACGAAGTGATCTGCAAAGAATTCGACGGTTAAGAATATTGTCATCGACAATGAGGAGATCAGCCATGGATTCGCTCTTTCAGTTCGTGGAATGAGCATTCCCGTGGTTCAATCTGCCAGGCACAAACAAGCTTGTGCAAAACAGGTGAACGTAGGATTAAATGTCGATACGCCACAAAAGTTTTTAAAAAAGAATTGCGCGAATCTTTCCTATGCAACCTCGTCAAATTGTGGCACAAACTTGATCGTTCTTGATCTTTTCAGTCAATAGATCACGACAAGAGGTCGCTATCACTCGACATCAATGCCACACGATGTCACTCTCTCAAAATGAGTGACTGCTAAATTCTTATTTTGCGAGCATCCCCCAAAAGAGACAACTAATCCGAATGTGTCGTTGAGCCGAAATGCGCTAGGGTCTCAACTTTTTAACAATCGTATGAACGAGCCAAATGCTTTTACACGCGCAAGGATTTTGACAACACCAGGTTTTTAGCCGTCAAAATCAAAAACCGTCGCCATCACTGATGCACACCACAGGCATAGCCGCACAGTAATCCACGAGATCATCCGAGCTTTGCTGCACACCATCGAAACCAAGAGGATAACGACCATGCCAAACAATCGTGATAATCCGCTGGCCTCAAGTGTTGATGGCATCGATAACGATTCACACGCCAAGCAATCCGATCCACCACGTGCTGATCCCTCGGCAGCAACCCAAACACTCGCTGACATTGTTCATCTTCGCAATATTTCCGGCGATACCCCCGAAGATGTTTGCGAAATGGTCGGCCTATTTGTAGATCAAACCCAATCACAACTCGATGAATTAGCCACAGCCATCACTTCGCAAGATCTCAAAGCGATCGAAGGGATCGCTCACTCATGCAAAGGTGGCAGCGCCAGTTGCGGCATGCTGGTCTTGGCTGATTCCCTGAAAAAAATTGAAGTCATGGGCCGTAACCAGAAACTGGAAGGCATTGAGGCTATGCTTCAAAATAGCCGCGACAGCTTTTCCATGACCAAATTATTTTTGCAAGAAAATCTGACCGCCCAAGAAACGGCGGGGATCAATTGGTGATGCTTGCCAATGCTCTCTTTTAACGGACTCGCACCAGCACAAAGGCTCAGCACGCAACCCAAGGCGCACTGAAAGAACTGCGCCCAAGCTTTGCAGCGGCTTTTCCATTGAGTCAATTAGTGAGCTATCGGCAATCGCAAGGCCTGGTACAAATGCTCAATCGTGCATCGAGAAAACACGCCTTCTACACGCCCGGAACTCTGCGAATCATGCCCAAGATAATAGGCAAACATTGCCCATTCATCACTGAACGCAGCTACGGGCATGCTGTACGTGTAATTTGAATCCGTCTCAATATCGATCTGCGCAGACCAGCTTTCACCTTCGTCTTGCGACACCGCCACACTCAACGGACAACGGCTTCCCATGTGATCCATACTCGGGTCACACACGCTGTGATTCCACAAGACGATCAAATCACCCGTTGCTTTGATGCGCGACAAAAAACAACACGATTCCGGGCTAACCAATGTGGTCGGCTCTGGCTTTGTCCACGTCATCCCTTCGTCCGATGAAACACATTGATAAATGTAGCCGAGTTGATTGCGGATAAACATGCGAAGCCCACCATCATGCAATTCAACCACGACCGGCTCCATGCCACCGCGCTTAGGCAATTCAATCGCGTGCGGATTTGATTCCCAATGTTGCCCGCCATCATCGGAATACCAGACGTACACGCGATAGACCGCCTCTCGCTCATCCGTTTCATAGGGCGCCCAACACACTGGCTGCAAGAGTCGCCCACTGCGAAGTTGTAACAACCTCATCCCCGCATTGCCGTGAAACCCTGGCGATCGGGTAATGCGTACTGGTTGCGACCAGGGGCCATCATGTGCGTCACACGTTTGATAGTAAAAATGCTGCGATTCATAACCATCAAACCCGAGATACGACATACCAATCCTGCCATCTTGCAACGTCAGCAAACTCGGGGCCACGACATTCACATGATCACCACGAGACACAAGCACCGTTGGCGCGGACCATGTTTCACCGTCATCATGACTCACGATACTGCAAATGTCCGCCACTGATTCGTCAGCCACGCCGCAATGATCGTTATAGGCAAGCATCCATGCAGAGCTTCCAATTTCGAACAAACATTCTGGAACTGCACGCTCTCGCGTCGATGTAAACGGCACAACAACCTGACGATCAATCTGCAACGACGACTGCTTAGGCGTTAATGACTTAATAGACATCCCAACTACTCCTGCAAAACTACCAACACGCGCCGCCCCATTCAATTACAAGTTAAAACTCGCATATATACGACGAACATACTTACACAAACCAAACCGTTATTCCGACATATTCAAACGGGTATTATATAAATCGCGATTTACGCGTATCACAGACTCAACATACTCTGGATATGGGGTATCAGTGATACTCACCAGGCCATAGTTAAACGCCTCACCAAATGGCGCGGCGGTAAACATTTGGTCGCGATAGCAAAACATCAACATACCCACAAAATAGGGCTTGTTCAGCAACTTTTTCATATAGAATTCATACGCCTGACCGCGTGCCGCCTGCGTGGGCAATGTATTATGCGATCCAGCCAAACCACGATCCCGACCACGAAAACCCATCTCAGCGATCAACATCGGCCGACCGGTTAACTCGTACACGCGATCACATTGTGGACCTGGCTCATCGCCGTAAATGTCGTAAGAAATCGCATCACAGTGACGTCCGGTAGCACGAACCACTTCATCCTGAAAGTTGGATGGATGCGCTCGCTCACCGAGAATCAAATGATTCGGATTGTAGCGACGAATGGCTTCGGTACTGATCTTAAAATAGCGATCTGCAAAAATTTCCAAAAAGCCAAGCATGTCCTGACGCATCTCTTCACCGGCCGACTCATCAGGCATGAGGTCTTCAAATGTCACGGCCTCGTTATTCCAGCTTTTTCGCAGCGCCTCAACATCATTGTTATATTTTTCCCGCAAGTATTCGCGTAGGCGTTTAGCGCAGGCAGTTTCGATCGACATCCGTGGAAAGGCATTGCACAAGCCGCGCCAATCGAGTTCGCCGCCGATGAAATGGCCGACAAGCATCGAGTCATCGGCCAAACCTGCGGTGACTTTTTTAATGTGGCGATCAACCTCTCCGGGAAACTCATCCGAAAACACATCAGGCATGCCGCCGCGAATACCCTCGGTCAACATCGGCGTGTTACCTTGTGGATACCAGGTCACCGAGTAAGGCACGATATGATTCCCGTCTTCATCACACCACACATCGGCCTTCACCCAATTGTGTACCGCATTGTATCCCCACACTTCTAAACGCCGCTTGGCGCGGGCACGCCATTTTGCCATCCAATCATCGCCATACTTGCGAATCAGATTGGCGATATCAAAATTCATCACCCCTTCAATCTCGCTGAACACATAATATTCATAGGCCACCGACAACGGATCGCTTTCATCACCTTTATCAGGCAACCACTCGAACAATGATTTTCGGCCTTTGGTTCCCGTCGGCGCGGCGGAGGGTTCTATGTTGCATAGCGTGTTGTGAAAATACAGGTTCCCGATTGGGTCGATCATCCACCACGTTTCTCCGACTTTTTCTAATCGAAAATAACCCG
>JAUHYI010000041.1 GCA_030426385.1 Phycisphaerae bacterium | reverse complement strand
ACCGGGCTCAACAGGCGTTATGGCGTGATGTGCAACGCTTGCTCGACGCAATCACGCCAAGCGACGCCGAGGGCTTCTTCAACCACTGCGGGTACACGCTAGAGAAAAAGTGAAAACGCGCTAGGTCTGCGATGATGTCAGGTGACAAGGAGGTCACCATGCACGTTGCCCAGCATCACAGCCTCAATGAACTTCAAGCCTTGCAGGATCACGCGGACAAGCCCGCTCTGGTGCTCAAACTCCGCGCGATCATCCTGGCCCGTCAGGGTTGGATTGCATCGCACATTGCCCAGGCGTTGGGCAAAAGTTCACGCACCATTCAACAATGGGTCAGCCTCTACAATCATCAAAGCATCGAAGGCCTGATCGATCGTCGCTCGAGCAATCATCGTTATCTCACCGCGGATCAGGAACAACAACTGACGCAATACCTCGACGCTCAAGCGGACGATCCTCATGCGGGTGTTCGTCATGCTGATGAACTGGGCACATACATCAAGCAACAGTTCGGCGTGACCTACAGTCTCAGCGGTTTGTATGAATTGCTGCATCGATTGGGGTATGTTTGGTTAATGCCTCGGCCCCGTCATGAGAAAAACGATCCGGCAATCGTCGATGCTTTTAAAAAAACGCCGCTTCGCTTGTGGAACAAGTCGCGCGTGAACATCCGAATCAAAAAATCGAAGTCTGGTTCCAAGACGAAGCACGCTTTGGCCAGCAAGGCACGTTAACCCGCAAGTGGGCTCGGCGTGGTTCGCGTCCGCCGGCGGTCAGACAAACCCGTTACGACTATCTCTATGTGCTCGGTGCCGCGTGTCCTGCGACCGGCCAAAGCGTTGGCTTGCTGTCGCCGTATCTGAACACGCAGGTCGTCAATCTTTTCTTCGAGCAGTTTAAACGCGAAGTCGATCCCGACGTGCATGTGGTGATGTTCTGGGATCAGGCCGGTTTCCATTGCGCCCACACCCTGCAATTGCCCGCCAATCTGACACTGATTCCATTGCCGCCGTATTGTCCCGAACTCAACCCCTCCGGGTTATGAGTGCCCGAAGCCCTATCTTTGCAACTTCATCATTAACAGATAACTACATCATTCGCTGCGGTTTACATACGCAACGCTGCTTTGCCATTTATACCTTTGTCACCATGTTTTGCAAAGTTTGATGTACAAAGTGATGTACATATTTTGCCGTGGATTGCTCGGTTGATACGCATGTGAACGAGCACAGCGGGGGGACCCTTCCCGGCTAAGGGGGGGGGCCGCTGTGCTTGTTCGCATGCATGGGGGACCCTGTAACACCCCATGCTCTATTTACACATCATGTCTGTAAGTACGTCTGATCGGCTGACGGTTTGCGTTTGGTTTTTCGCACAGAGGGGGGAAAGTAGCCGGATTCACACCCCCACCAAAGCCCAACAGCAAAACGGGGCGTAGCCAAAGGCGTAATACAGAATCCTGCGCTCAGAGATAACGAACCAACAATTACAAAAGTCGTTGGGTGATACGCCGCACACGAACAGATGGGAAAAGCGAATTGGCAGATCGGATCAAGAAAGGGTGTGACTGATGCGACTTCACTGCGACCAGAGAAGGCAATTGAAAAGGCCCTGGCCCTTCTGGGGGGCTTCCCCCGGGGACCGGGGGACGGGAGGGGGTGCGACGCAAAACCTCAAGTAGCTACAAAAGGATCAAATGTCTTGACATGGATTAATTGAGGCTATATGATGTGGACGACAAAAACTGTTTTAGGAGTTTTACCGATGGAATCCAACCAACCGACGACCTCGTTCAGCACACGATTTACCCAACCTCAGAGAAAAGTAGTTGAAGATGCTGCCAAAATTCTTGGATGCTCAGCAGCCAAACTCATTCGCGAAGCTGCTGTTGTTAAAGCCGCAGATGTGGTAAACGCTCACGGTTTACCTTCAGATCGTATGCGCCGACTCGCCGAGCTATTGGTTGCTCAGGTGAGACAACCGCGAATTAGAGAAGCTTGGCAACGAGGCGCAGGCGACGATATCGAGGAAGTTACGATCGAGTTTGATCTTGAGGATATGAAAGAAGATCAAAGAAATAGCGGCTACTTCAATCCAGATAGCGTGAGTACTCAACGTGCCGCCTTGGAAAGCGAACATTTCCAGCGTGCGCGAGCTGAGCCCGTTGCTTTACCTAACGACGACCTTAATGATATTGAAATCGCACTTAAGCAGATGGGGTCAGAATTCATCCGCATTTTGCTACAGCAGTGGAACAAGCCATCACGCCGCACGGGTGACTTTGACGCTCGCGTAAACACAGAACAACTGCTACGTGATTTAGATGATTAAAAAAAACACCCCGACACGGTGATCTTGGCGGATTCGTGTCGGGGCTTGCAGAGCAATCACCCTGCAGCATCACCATAGCTGCAGGATTATAAAACCTCAACCGAAAGGGTTGCAGCTATGGATAGTGCGCGATTTGAGATTCTCACGGTGCATCCTGCACCTAAAGATGCGTCATACCTGGGCAGAGTAAATTTTGCCTTTCGCCCCAGCGAATTCGAACCGTTGAAGATTACAAGGCGGGTCGAAACTAGCAATGACAAGTGGCAGACATATACCGACGCTGAAATTGATGGGGCACGCATTGTGCGCGTCCGCTCAGCGTTTGTACGTCGATCAAAAAAGGGCGAGCTTTATGTCCAGACGTCGGGTGTTGACATCCCCTGGGATATCAGCCGGACTGTAGCCGACGAAGCGTTCTCGAGACTCGAAGCCGGAGCACGAGAATCGTGACGCTTTTCACTGATACAGCGTTGAACCTCACTGCAGGCGTAGTGCCTGCCGAGATTGACGACGGGTGCCCAGCCGCCGCACGGCGGCGGGTCCCGGCGCACGGCGGCGGGTCCCGGCGGCGACCTCGGCAGAGCTGCCCTGCCTGGGGCCTTCCCCTAGACTTGAATCAATACCCAATAACCGGAAGTTGCAATCATCAACACGCTATCACATGTGCAATCGTGGTTGCCGGTGTCGTACATGTCCGGATTGCGGCCCGAAGTATGGCTGGAAAGTTCGCCAGCGATTACTTACCAAGACGGACCAATTCACACGACCCGCCCTATTCACGCTCACCGTCGACCGCCCTGCATTCGGCGGGCCGGTTGACGCATTCATCACGATTACGGGCGACGGTTATATCCGACGGCTCATGCGCTTGCTCGGGGTCGAGCGTTGGCTATGGACGCTTGAATTGCAGATGAAAACTGGCGAAGGCTGGCCGCATTGGCATCTGGTCATCGACCTTCCCCCTGGCGGAATTGATCTGACTAAAGCTTGGCGGCTCTGGCGTGACAAGTGGCATCTCGGCGGGCTTGACCTGCAGCGCAAAAACAATCGCAACGCTGAACATGCCATGTTCTACGTGACAAAGTATCTCACCAAGTATCCCAAAGAAGGTTTTCCCGATTGGATATTGAATCTGGATCGGCGGATACGTTGGGTGCAGGCATGCGGCAAGCTTGGCCCGCTAGTCTCGGATCGTGAACAGACCACCGCTGACCTGGCCGAAGATGACGAAGCGGTTGAATCCGTCACGGACAAACCGCATCGTCCGCTAGCGGTGCGGATGGCTGAGTGTGGGGAGTTGGTTGATTTTCTGCTGCCATCCGAAGACGTGCCGGGCCGATATTGTTTCGTCGGCAGGTTGCCGCGCGGGATCGTGGACGCGGCAGTTGATTCGTTTGCGGGGCCGAAGCGCCATCATATTAAAGGCGACCCACCATATATCGAAGGTACTTGGATGAACTTCGCGCACCTGGCGGGTCAGCTATGCCAGCTAGGCGGATCACGTGGTATGCGATGGTTCAATCATGAACGGTACGAGCGTATCCGTGAAGCTGGTCACGCCACAAGAAACAGGGGGGCGACATGAAACGCAAGCCGGATCGAATGAATCAAGTGATGTTGTATTTTTCACCGAACGAATTAGCCGAGCGTTGGCGATGCTCACGTTCAAGCGTGGACCGTATCGCACGACGTGCCCGACTATCGCGAATATGCCTGGGCGAAGGCCGCAACGGCATCGTGCGATATTTCAGAGAGGAGGTCGTCGCCTATGAAGCAAGCAGGCGAGTTTGAACTGCTCGTCACAAACCAAAATCAATCTACCCCGATTGAACAACCGCCTCGGAGATCGCAAGTCCGCTGGGGCGGTTTTATACTGCGATTTATCCAAGTCACAACCCCGACTATCCATAGCTCAGTCTTGAACCATCTTATCCGATCGGGGTTGACCGACTGCTCCATACCCCGCCATTCGTCCCGCATCGCTAGCTGTATGAGCTGAGGTAGATTCCCCCCTTTTGTTACCACGTTAGTTTTTGGGTAAGGTGATAGTTCGGGCACAGCAAAGACGCAGAGCCAGAAGGCGGATTATGACCCAGACTCCTCCTAACATTCCGGATATGGAGATAAAGAAGCGCTATAAAGACTGTGCGATTCAAGCCCCGCCATATCCGTCCGCCGCAACCACACTCAGCCAATTTTTGGATATCCTATCGACACTAATCACGGGTGAAGAAGCCTACTGGTTTCGTGGTCACGCCAGTATCAATTACCGCCTTGTGCCATCGGCCCTACGATACAACAAGAGAGACCAACGCAATTCTGCCATCAGCGGTATCCGGGAGGTCCAGCAAGTGCTTTCCTACAAATTACCGCGCCCCCCTGCTCCGACCGAACGATTGAACTGGCTGCAGATCGCACAGCACTACGGATTCCCGACCCGTCTACTCGATTGGACACAAAACCCGGTCGTCGCACTTTATTTTGCCTGCTGCCACAATCCAGATAAAGATGGCTTAGTCGTCGTAATGCGGCCGCTGGAACTTAATGCCGAAGTAAATCCGAATAACCCACGACTGTTCAATTACGAACAAGATCGCGACCTGATCGACAAGTACATTGACCTAGACGGAGTAGAAAGCCGACGGCGAAACAAGCGCACCATTGCGGTGGTCCCAAGTTGGGACCACGAGCGAATCTACTTACAACAGGGCTTCTTCACGTTACACGGTTCTAAACAGTTCGAAATCGACTCTTCCCAAGTCTCATCTCTGACCTATATCCCCGTTCCACAAGAAGCGAAAGCTCGGATGATTAAGGAACTTTCTCGCGTTGGGATGGGTGAAATGTTCGTCTATCCCGAGCCGGAACATGCCTGCAACTATCTCCGCCAAAAGAAGGGACTGATCTGAAAATGACATCGTCTCCTCCTATCATCCCTTTCCTTTCAGGCAAAGATGTTTGCCAACGTGTGGCGTCACTACATGCCAGTGCTCCACTCGCGCGCATTTTGCTTTCGGACATGAAACGATTGAAGCCATATATCCCATCGATTCCGCTATGGATCGATGCCGGGATCGATGGACTTCATGATCTTGCTAACAGCACCCCCAATAACAAGAACAAAAATAAAGACCCACGTCAAGACTGGTTCGATACGGTGAGCCAGTTCGATCATTATCAAGACATCGCAGACGGTCAGTTTCAGGCGAAGCCGATCAAGAAAAAAGTAGCAGCATTTGTCTCCGCCGTCTTAGACGCCGCCAACATACACAATCCCGAAGCCATTTCTGTCCCCCAACTTCCACATGTTGACGGCAGCGGACGAAACAAGATTAACAAAGCTCTTGCGAAGGTCGCAGCCGAATGGCAGATCGACCATCCCGATGTTGCACTCATCCTCCCGGTGATTCTGACTCATTCCAAGCAATCGCAGAAAAAGACTGCCAGGAATGCCCATGTAAAACTTGCGGTTGATTGCGTCAAGGCCTCTGACGCCGATGCGTGTTGGATCGTCGATGCTTCATTTAGCGATGAGGAACAATCCGCAGACTTACGGGGAAGACGTATGAAGGGGTTGGTGAACTTCCATGAGGAGTTCAATGCAAAATTGGCAGACAAGCGGATTGAGACGATCGCAGGTCCATACTGGGGTTTGAACCTATTGCTCTGGAGCAGAGGACTCATTGACTCTCTCGGAATCGGCGTGGGAAGTGGCTATCGCTACTACATTTCCGGGGGATATCCAACCTCCGGGACGCCGCGCATTGCTCTACCCCCACTCTACCGCCGTGCAAAAACAGGGGTCGAGTTACGAAGATGGGTTGACTCGGCCATCAAACAACTTGGGACCGGGCATCCGTTCTACGCCGAACTCGTGAAGATCAAACCATTAGCCACCACCACTAGGGCCACGGCACAAAAACAACTCGCGACGTTCTATCGTGATTGGATCGATTCCTTGGCCGCTGCCCCACCCACAGGGAGAGCCATGACATTATTCCAATCGCTCTCAATCGCGTTTAGCTACGGCAAGAAACTAAATGATGACTTCCCCGAGGACGTGACCTCAGAATTGACCGGAGAGGGTACAACCCGTGCGCCGGAATCTATCGTCGAGCCGTTGATGCTCAACTGCCTTTGATGCATCCGCCAAAAACGCTCGACCATGTGCATCTGCATCCAAGGCACCGCACGATCGCCGCCCCCACCGGGACGACGCAAGACAGTCACGTTCTCATGCTCCACCCCCAGCACGCCGACACCGGAATCGACCACCCGTTGGATGCGATCGGAACGTACCAATCGTTTAGCAATCGGCAGAGGCAACCCGATGTATGATTCCGTAGCAAAGCCAGTATGGTTGATGGCTTGCTGAACCACCTCTTCAATCCGTTCTAGCTTCAACTCCACCGCAACTATCCGTCGATGCAGCGGCATCCACCCGTTAATTTTTGCATAGCGCCCTCGCTGTTCGCGGACGAAACGACGTCGATTTAACGAGTCCAGTGTCGCTTGGACCTGTTCCAGCGAAACGAATCCGCCAAGTTTGTGCATGATTTCTCGGGGTGTGTTCCCCATCGAGTTTTCCGAATCTGGCAACGCCGCCAGAAGCGAGACATCGAACTCCGAGCCAATCGTTGCCCGTTGTTTCAACGCCAGCCGACGCCTCACCTTTTGGCGATTGAAAAGTACGCCCACCAGATCACAGATGCCCCCGTGGGTGGCGCATTCTTCGCGGACCATGAGCCCTTTGCTCTGCATCCAACGCCGTACCGGCTCAGTCATCTCGGATTCAAGTTTCATCATCATGTATTCCCTTACATCCCTGTATGCCCTTACATCAATGAATCTTCTTTTATCGGGAGAACAAGAAAAAAGTCGTGAATTACAGTTCCGCTCCAGAAACCAACCACGGGTTTTCACGCCCCCTCCTCACACAATCCTAGCCCGATCTAATCCCGCCCAATGGCGGGTTTTAAAAAGTCACCCTCTAGCATCTTATCCCATGAGGTGAAACATTTCAGCTCAGCCCGTGAGGGTAGATCAAGCATCAGGCCCTATCTTCGCTAGTATCGTTGTAAATCAAACCGAGCACGACAGCCTAGACCGAGTCAGGGTCTATATTTATCCAATCCAACATTAGTAAGCGATTGGCGCCTGCTGGTAAAATCAACTTCCCCATGCATCGCCTCAGGGACGAGGCTCGCATAGTGTCGCCGACATATCTCTGGTGAGTTACCCATCAGTGAACTGATTTTGTAGAGGCTGACGCCACGTTGTGCGAGTTGGCTGCCGAAGGTGTGGCGGTAATCTAGACACGACCATTGCAGGCCTGCGTTTTTGTTGGCGTTGCGAAGGTCGGCAGAGAAGCCGTCGGGGTCCCAGCAATGGCCATTGGGTGAGGGGAATAGCCAGCCCCGAAAATGATCATCAATCGGCGGTGCGGTCGTGGCGGGTGGTGTGTAGCGGGCGAGATAGGTTCGCAAGGCGTTGCTGACAGGGACCGCGCGGTTGCGTTTGGTCTTGGGTTGCCAATGGCGACCGTTAATCGTTTTGGCGCGAGTGCGTATCAAACCGTTACCTCCGCCCCCCCCACTTTGTCCCCCACTTACAGACGGCAGGTCTAGGTCGTCGAGGGTGAGCCAGAGTAGTTCCTCGCGGCGCAACCCGGCGTAGATCAGGACGGCGATCATGGTTTGCAGTTTCGGATTGAAGCGGAGCACGTGCAGTTGTTCGTCGATCTGGTCCAACGTCAGAAAGCTGATTTCACCGGCCCGCTCTTTGTGGCGTTCAACGTCGCTGGCGGGATTGATGTTGCCTGGCATGCGCACCAGCTTTTGCTTCATGGCCCAATTGAATAGCCGACAGATGATCTCGCGGTAACGATTGGCCGTCTTGGGGGCTAAGCCTCGGCTGCGGACGTGGCTATCAATAAAGCGCTGGATGTCGCCGGTGGTAATCGCTTCGAAGCTGGCCGCTTCAATGGTGTAGGGTTTGAACCTACGATCCGCGTCAGCCTTGATGGGACGCTTGCGCGTTTTGGCTGATGGGTTACGACTGGTGATGGCGATTTGTGGACAGACGACCCCGAACGCTTCACGCAAATAATAGACATCGGTCTGGGCTGACTTGGCAGTTTTAACGGTGCGAATGTGATCGACGTATTGGCCGACGATATCGCCGATGGGCGTGCGCGTGGGAAGCGGATTGTCGAGGCCGTGCAACCTGGCGGATTCGTATTGGCGAAGTTTTTCCTTCGCGATTTGCAGTGAGCTGGTTTGCAAACTTGTGCGTTTGATCTTGCCTGAAAAGCGATCTTGCAGATAGTAAGTTTTGCCGCGTTTGATCAGGTTAGCCATGATGAATCTCCGAGTACGTGGTGAACGTTCGGCAGATCCCTGTGCGCCAAGTGATGTACAAGTTGATGTACAAAACTCGCTGCAGGCACAAAAAAACAGGGACCTGCAATGATGCAAGTCCCTGTTTAATATGAAGTAGCGGGGGCTGGATTCGAACCAGCGACCTCCGGGTTATGAGCCCGACGAGCTACCAGGCTGCTCTACCCCGCAATCTGGAGCCCAGTAGTTTAGGGCAGACGGCTCGAGGCGTCAAATGCTCGTAATGACAAAGGATTTCGAAAAACGTGGAGTCGCGCGAAAACAACGATGTTTCCCGTATTTTTCGCGTTTTTTATTTTAAACCCGGTATAGAAATTTTGAGAATTGTGATTATTGCGGAATTTTTGTATCAATTCCGTGATAACGCGTGGGGTTTAAAATTTGCCGTGTGCCCCCGGTATTCACCGGGGGCTAGGAGGGATGGAGGTACGAGAGTTTTCCGCTGAGAAGCCCCCGCTGCCACTTGGTTTTTCGCGACTCCTCGCTGTCGACAGTTATCCGTAGAATTTTTCAACTTTCAGGCAATGCATTTACGAGCGCGGTGAGGCTGGTCGTGGATGTCGACCCATCCATGGCTCCATGGTAAAGCGTGGAACGCCGTGCGCCCTCTGCTAAACGTTAATCTTGAAATTGGAACGCACTGGCAATCCAGCTAGCGAGCAAACAAGTCATGCGGGGAGTTACGCGCTGGCGGGGTCTTCGATGAATCGGCCAATTTTTCCGCCGACCAGATCGACGTAATACATGTAGCCATCGGTGACGCCCATGGTCATTTCCACGACCACGCCGACGGGAGGCGAGGCGACGACGACATTGCTGATGGTGCCATCGGGTCGGAACATGATCGCGCGAATTTCGGGCTCGCCATAGTCACTGAAGAACAATGTATTTTCATAGCCGGGGTAACGGTTGCCGGTGACAAAGTCGCCAAGCACGATGGCGACGGCACCATCGACATGGCGTTTGGACCAGTAGGGTGGTTCCACATCAGGCAATGAATCGTAAAAGACCTGGGCTTCAGGTAGATCGCGATAGCCCGTCGTTCGGCGATTCACGCCGTCACCGCCTTCGAAATAGGGCCACCCAAAATTTTCACCGCCGGTCGAGCGATTAATTTCTTCCCATCGTGTCCATCCTACATCACCGACGAATAAATCACCCGAGGCCGGGTCAACGGCAATACGGAATGGATTGCGAAATCCATAGCTGAAAACTTTGGAACGATTGGCATCGGCATCGCCATTGTAAAACGGGTTGTTGGACAAACCTTCACCGGTAATCGGATCGATGCGAAGCGTTTTACCAGACAGGCTATCGATATCCTGCACGCGCAATGTGCGTGGATCAACCAAGCCATAGGATGTGCCATCGCCGATCGAAACGTACAGCGAACCATCAAGCCCAAAATCCAACGAGCCGATGGTGTGAGACTGACTATCGGAAGCGATGAAATCGCGAATAGGCTCGCCGTTTTCGTCATAACCCGAAGGAGGCAGTTCGAAATTGCCGGTCGAATCATCGTGCGGCGCGACGATGTTTTCCCAAGTTGAATTGGTGCCCAGGATGGTCACGTCAGAGCCCGGCACCGCGGTGGTATAGCCTGTCGCGGGGTCAGCGGTAAACCGGGTCAAGCGCGAGGCGCGGTTGCCATAATTATCAGGCGCTGCCAAGCCGGATTGGCCCTGGGTTTCCGGTGGGTCATAGGTGTACAACATGTACACGTAAGGCACACTGGGGAAATCTGGATGCACTGCAAAACCCAATGCACCGCGATCACGCACGTCATTAACCGGGGTGGAATAATCCACGAACGGCGTGGTCAGCAATTGGTCATTTTGGAACACGCGCACGACGCCACTTTTTTCCAAAATAAACATCGTGCCATCCGAGGCAAAATCAATCGCAGAAGGTTCGGTTAAACCTTCGATCACGGTTTCGCCCACCAACGGCACGGGCGTCACGGGCTCTTCAACAGGCTCAGGCTCGTCACTGAATAGTGCCGAGGTAGGCACCAGTTGTTCTGATTGACTTGGGCTGGACCAATACAACTGAGCGACAGCCTGGCCGGTGTTCTCGTAGTAGACAATATCAATATCCACCTTCTGGCCGGCCACCATAGCCAATGTGCCAGTGTGGGAAGTGGGCCCGTGATCGAAGTATTCATCGATGACGGTTTCGCCATTGATTTTCAAACGAATGCCATCATCGCTATGAGTTCGGAAGGTATAAATTTCGGTAAACTCTGCCAGAATTTGGCCGGTCCAATGCACGCTGTAGGTGTCTGCCCCCAAAATCGGATCGGGCGATCCTTGCTCCCAATCAAAGCCGATCATCGGATCAGTCCGGCGCAAAACCAGCGAGCTGAAATCGATGTTGTCGTAATATTCGCCGAGCAAACCATTGCCGACCATCGGCGCTAAATCGTTGTCGGCGATATTAATCAATGCTGTACGCGGCGCGCCCAAGGCCACCCCACCGCTCACGCGATCCAACGAAATGGCAAACTCCTCAGGCCCTTCGCCCAGCGCGTCATCCAACACTGTCACTACGATCTGCGCGCTGTCCTGGCCATCGGCAAAAAACAGCGTCCCCGAAGATGCCACATAGTCAGCATCGGGTCCGGCTTGCGTCGCGGTGCCGTCCACCGTGGTGTAGTCGGCTTCCACTGCGCCGTCAGTGCCGCCGGTGCGCAACACGGTAATCGTCACGGTGCCCGCATTTTCGTTCACGGTGTACTGCGTGGCACTCAACTGAATGACGCCATGATTGGCCGCTGTCACATTGACCGTCACCTCGGCCTGACTCACGCCACCACGACCATCGCTGATCGTGTAGGTGAAACTATCCGAACCGCTGAACCCTGACTGCGGGGTGTAGCTGATTTGAGCACCGTCGATCGAGACCGAGCCATGCGTTGCTTGCGTCACGGCCGTCACGGTCAGTGCATCGCCATCCGCATCAGTGTCGTTATCCAAAACCGCCACGCTCGCGGCGCCGGTGTCCTGGAACAATGTCAACACGTCAGGGTTGGCGACCGGATCAGTATTCGGCTGTGGTTCGTTGGATGAATACAACACGTCACGCGGAATAATCTGTTCCGGCTGACTGTCGCTCGACCAGAATAATTGTGCGCTGGCCCCGCCACCGTTTTCAAAATATTCGATGGCAATATCAACGCGCTGGCCCGCGGTCATGGCCACCTGTGCGGTCGCTGACGTTGCGGGGTGTTCAATATAATCATCGATCACCAGTTCGCCATCGATATACAAACGCACGCCATCATCGGTCAACGTGCGCAGCGTGTAGGTTTCGCTGTAAAGCGCTTCCAATTGTCCCGACCAACGAATCCCGAAGTTGTCATTGGCAATGCGCGGATCGGGTGATCCATCATCAAACAGAAAATCAATGGTGGGATCGATGCGTTCGAACACTTGCGTGCCAAAAAAGCGGTCGCTGAAATACGTACCCAACAAACCATCGCCTGACCCGACGGGTGGCTCTTCGGTGACATTGATCGTCACCTGGGCGGTGGATGCGCCGCCGTTACCATCGCTGATGGTGTAGGTAAATGCGTCAGCCCCGACGTAACCCGCGGTGGGCGTATAACTCACCAGCGTGTCGGTGAAAATGATCGACCCATGCGCGGGCGTAGCCACCGCCACAATGCGCAATGGATCACCATCGGCATCGGTATCGTTGGCCAGAACATTCATGCCATTGCCCGGCGAGTTTTCCGTCACGTTGTACGCATCATCCGCGGCAATCGGCGCGCGGTTCGGCGGCGCAACATCACTGGAATACAACGCACTTTGTGGGATAATCTGTTCGATCTGGCTGGGGCTGGACCAGAACAATTGAGCACTGGCACCGCCACCGTTTTCATAATATTCCATCACAATATCAACGCGCTGACCCGCAACCAGAGCGACCTGAGCCGTCGCTGATTGTGCGGGGTGATCCGTAAAATCGTCGATCACCAGTTGCCCATCGATATACAAACGCACGCCGTCGTCGGTCATCGTGCGCAGCGTGTAGGTTTCACTGTAAAGCGCTTCCAACTGTCCCGACCAACGAACGCCAAAATTATCATTCGCGATTAATGGGTCGGGCGATCCGCTTTCGTAATCAAAATTAATCGTGCTATCAACGCGCTCAAGGACCTGGGTGTTGAAAAAACGATCGCCATAATATTGCCCCAACAAGCCATCGCCTGTGCCGGGCGTGGGTGGCTCAGGGGTATCCGGCCCGCTGTATAACGCGACCTGGGGAATAATCTGTTCAGGCTGACTGGCACTGGACCAGAACAATTGCGCCTGGGCCCCGCCGCCGTTCTCGTAATACTCCACGCGAAAATTCACGCGCTCGCCTGCCACCAGATCCACCGTCGCGGTGTGATCGGTCGGCGGACGGTCGTACCATTCATCAATCACCAACACATCATCCACCCAGACGCGCACGCCATCATCAGTGCGGCTGCGGATGGTATAGGTTTCGGTGAACTGAGCTTCAATCTGGCCGGACCATCGAATTGAAAAATTATCATTCGCGATCGACGCATCGGGCGAACCTTCATCGAATACATAATCAATCACCGCATCCACGCGTTCGAATGCGGAATCGACAAAATTACGATCATGAAAATATTGCGCCAACAAGCCATCGCCAGCTAATAACAGGCGAGGCTCCAGCGGTTCAAAACACGCGACACGTGAACGATCTAACACGATATATCTCTCCTCCGAATTCTCTCTCGGCCAACGACTAAAACATCCAGTCATCATGAACGATGCTGGCTTACCCCCCCCGCCCCCTCCCACACACACCGTCATGCACCGTCATGCACGACCTTAATCCGTCGTGTAATTTACCGGTTTAATTTAAGGTAACAAGCCCTTGGCATGCTATGTCACCACAAATATCAACAATGTTAATCTGGGCGGTTTCCTCGACGTGCCACCACCGCAGCCCCGGTTAGCCACAGCATTGATGTGGCTGGTTCTGGAACCGTCAGCAAAAACGTCGTGAGATTAGCATTGCCTGAAACGTCCCACGCGATCACTGTAATTTCATAGTCGCCGTTGGTCAGGGCCTGCAAAATCGTCGTGCCTGTCACCGGCAAATACCCGTTGCCAAAATCCCAAACCGCATGATCCACGACGCGGCTATCCGCAAACGTTACGGTCAATTCCACCGTCGCCCCATTGGGTGTGACCGTCAGACTACCCGGTGCAATCGACGTCGCGACCAATTCCGGATTGCCGATGTCGGTTAACGCATTGCCACCCGCGGCGTTGTTGTTGGCGATGTTTCCGGAGATGCGAATGTCATCGACATTGCCCTGGGTAAGCACGCCCAACGCCACGCCATAATTATCCGTGATGGTATTGCCCGTGATGACCAGATCATTGATGGGGCCGTTGTCACCATTCAAGCGAATCGCATCCCCCTGTTCACCATAGGGGCCCGGTTGACCATCACGAGTTTCAACAAACTCGTTGCCGGTGATATACAAGCGTTGCTTACCACCCGTTGCACCGGGCGTGTCGCGCCCTTGTATCTGGACACCCCATGTGCCTGCCCCGGCGATGCTGTTGTCTTCCACCAACACATGCTGCACCACGCCATCGCCCGATACCGAAATGCCAAGGTCGGCTGTCGGCGCATCGGCATCTGTCGTGGCGATGAGTTGGTTGCCGGTCACAATAATATCCTGCGTGGGTGTCCCGGTTCCGCCGACCATTTCAATCCCGGTAAACGCGCGGGTGTTCACACCACTGGCCTGGCCGATTGTGTTATCACGCACCGCGATGCGATTTGATCCATCGATACTGATGTAATGATCAACGTCATTGTTTTCCACGATGCTGTCATTCACGCCCATCCACAATTCAATACCCAGGCGAGGCGTATATTCCCCGGCATTATCAGGGTTTTCCGGGTTATTTTCGCCAATGTGGCGTACCGTGTTATGACGGATGGTCAGATGGTGGGATCCATCGTTAGCCAATATGCCGCCGCGTCCCACACCATCGATGGTGTTGTATTCGATTTCGTTATGCGACGAATCATGCGCGATACGAACGGCCGCGCCCCAAAACGAATCAACGCCAATGGATTCAAAAGTATTGTTGCGAATCGTACTGTGATCCACATCCTGCCAGAAAAACACGCCGATCGATTCAGGCCCCGACAAATCGCGAATGCGCAAATTTTCGATCGTGTGCCCTGTGCCGTATGCGGCCGACACCGCGTGGCTGGCATTGCTGTTGATGCCATCTATCGTCATGTCCGCAATACGAACGTTCGACGAATCCTCAAGATCGAAAAACGTTTCATCGCCCGGCCCGGAAAATTTCAATGTCGTTTGCCCCACACCCGCACCCACCACGGAAATACCCGATGGCACATCGAGCAATGTAGCAATCGAATGATTACCCGCAGACAGACTGATCACATCCGATGGGTTCGCCGCATCAATCGCAGCCTGAATGTTATCGCCAGGATTCACCACAAACGTCGCAGCCAAAACCTGACCACTCGGCAAGCTGAACGCACACACCGCAACAAGCCACATACAAAACGCGACCCGATGCTGGGCACATCGAGCGTACTGGCTTCTAATTATTGATCCACCGGGCCAATGCAACAGTCTTTCTCCTGTCTGTTTTTTAGCGAGGACCACATCGTAGTCGAACCGCAAACGATTCCCAAATGCAGACACCTTTTTCTAACGCAGGCAGTATCGAACACTGCCCGACGGTCCAACAAACATTGCCTCCTCCCGTCAGCCTCTTGCCCCAACCTCCCACGCGCCCCACCCGTTCCCGCTTCACCCAGTCATTCACAAACTGTCCACCAACCCGGCAAAGTACCCAGATTACCCAGACTAACACCACTGCTATAACTAGAACGGTTGATATGAATTTATTTGTCACATCCGACCATTCGGCCTTGCCACCTTGCCCATCCATCAACTATACATATAGTTTCAGGAGAGGAACGGAAACTTCTCACAGAACAATAGGCTATGGTGATCGTGCGACGGATCAGTCACGTATCGCCAGATTTCCGTACCGACCACTCGAAAGCGTGGCAGGGTTCGGGTTGAGCTTGGCAGTTTGTGCCAAGGGCTGTGAAATTGTGGGCTTGGGATTGGGGGGAGGGACGAAAATCCCACCGTGCCTGCTAGGTGTAACTCATATTACGCCATGGTGACCTTGTCCTGTCATCGTGGGGGTTTATTAACCGTGTCCAGAACGTCACACGTTCTGGAACAAGGCATCGTTGCTGCCCATTCCATGGATTAATCATCCGTTGATTAAATGGACCAGCCACGATGTGGGATTGAGAAAGAGAACAAACGTGAAGGTGTTGCAATGCCACAACTACTACCAGCAACCAGGCGGAGAAGACCGCGTTGTTGCTGAGGAAGCATCCCTGCTTCGTCATTTTGGGCACGAGGTAGAACAATACCTTTTGCACAACGATGCCGTCAGTGAGTATGGCAAATTGCGCCTGCTGGGTAACACGTTGTGGAATCGCCAGTCCAAACACAAAATCAGCCAGATCATCGAAACGTTTAAGCCGGACGTGGTACATGTGCATAACACATTGCCGTTGATGTCGCCGTCGATCTACTACGCAGCGCGTGACGCGGGCGTGGCTGTGGTTCAGACGTTGCACAACTATCGCATGGTGTGTCCCGGCGCGACGTGCATGCGTGAAGGCAAGACGTGTGAATTGTGCGTCTCCAAACGAATCAAATGGCCTGCCATTCAACATGGCTGCTATCGCAACAGCAAAGCCGCCAGCGGAGCCGTGGTCGGCATGTTGGCATTTCATCAAGCCATCGGCACCTGGAAAAATGCGGTAGATCGTTACGTCACCTGTAGCGACTTCGCCCGGATGAAACTAATCGAATCAGGCTTTGATGCTCAGTTGATGGCCAGCAAACCCAACTTCCTGATGCAAGGCATCGAACCCGGCGACGGATCGGGCGGCTACGTGATGTACCTGGGCCGACTGTCGCGGGAAAAAGGAATCGCCACGTTGCTCAAAGCGTGGGACCGTGACGACATGCACGTGCCTTTGCATATCGTCGGCGGCGGCCCCATGGCCGATGAGGTGGAACAAGTCGCCAAGCGCCGCGAGTCAGTCACTTACCTGGGGCATTGCAGCCGTAAAAAAGTGGAAGACGAACTGCGTCAGGCAGCGATTCTGGTGTTCCCGTCGGTGAATTACGAAGGCATGCCGATGACGCTGTTGGAAGCGATGCAAGTTGGCACGCCGGTCATCGGCAGTCGACTGGGCGCGATTCCCGAAGTGGTGATCGATGGACAAACCGGCCGCTGCGTAACGCCCAACGATTCCGCAGCGCTGTATGAAGTGGTGAATGAGCTGGTTAACGATCCGACCACGTTGCAAGCCATGCGTGCCACATCACAGCGTGTGTATGAAGACAAATATGCCAAAGAAGCGATCTACGAAAAACAGATCGCAATCTATGAAGCAGCCATCGCGCATCGATTGCAGAAAACGAAATCAAGAAAAAACAAACCAACCGTGACCGGATCACGACGGACCGATGCGGTCGACGTGGCGTAATGCCATCACGTAATGCCATCAATAGCGAACACCAAAAATTAACCCATTAAAAACATAGCAACGCGAATACGATTTGAAGTTCAGGACAGGAGAGAAAAACATGAACACACCACACGCAGTTATTCTGGCAGGGGGCAAAGGCCGACGATTGCAACCCTACACAATCAATTTTCCCAAACCACTCGCACCGGTTGGGGATATGCCCATCCTCGATATCGTGCTGCGACAACTCAAGCACGCGGGGTTTGAAGAATTCACTTTCGCAGTCGGCCACTTGTCCGAACTGTTGATGGCGTATTTCGGCGACGGCTCGAAATGGGATGTCAGCATCCGTTATTCACATGAAGAAAAACCACTGGGCACCGTCGCCCCCCTGACGCTGATCGACGGCCTGCCGGAAAATTTTCTGGTCATGAACGGCGACGTGTTGAGCACGATTGATTACAAACAGTTGCACGATTATCACTTGGACAATGATGCTGAATTGACCATCGCGTGTCATCGCAACCAAGTCAATATCGACCTGGGTGTGATTGAATTCGACCATCGGTTTGAGGTCACGGGCTACCGGGAAAAACCCACGCTGTCGTATGACGTGTCGATGGGTGTCTATATGTTCAGCCGCAGCGTGTTGGATCTGGTGCCTGCGGGCGAATACACCGATTTGCCGACACTGGTGCATCGCCTGATGAATGCGGGGCGCACGGTCAAAGTATTTATGTCGGAAAGCGAATGGCTCGACATCGGTCGGCCCGAGGATTATGCGGAAGCGACCGAACGGTTCAACCAAATGCGCGACCAGTTCCTACCAATGGAAGCCGCCGCTCGGGAACACGAAGCGAACCAAGACAACAGTCACAACAGCAATGGCAATGGTAATAGCAATGGCAATGGCAATGGCCAAGACCATCAAAAGCCAGCCGCCGCCATGTCACACGCATGATCGCAACACGCATCATTTGACAGACAAGCACGAACAACAACAACAACAACAAACGTATTTAGCAAACACCAAACAGGAACAGGAGAAGTTAACGTGAAGATTTTAATTGTCGGCGGAGCAGGCTATGTGGGTTCGCCGATGGCCCATCATTTTTGGCAGGCAGGTCATGACGTCACCGTATTCGACCGGATGTCATTCGGGGCTGAATCATTATCCGCACTGGTCGGCATGGAACGATTCCGTTTGGTGCAAGGCGACATCCGCGATGCCCAAGCGGTCAAACAAGTGATGCAAGGCCAGGATGCCGTATGCCTGTTGGCCGCGATTGTCGGCGAGCCGGCCTGTAATCGCGACCCGGATTTCACCCGTGAAGTCAACCTCGGCGGCACACGAAATGTCCTGACTGCCGCCCAAGACGCCGGGGTCAAACGAATGGTATTCGCCAGCACATGCAGCAACTACGGCGTGGCAGACACCAACAATCCTGTCGATGAAAACGCTCCGCTGAATCCAATTTCCGTTTATTCGGAAACGAAAGTACAGGCCGAGCAGGAAATTCTCGCCAGCGCAACCGACACGTTCATTCCCACGGTCTTGCGACTAAGCACAGCGTTTGGTGTGTCGCCACGAATGCGTTTTGATTTGCTCGTGAGCGATTTCACCCTGGCGGCGATTCGCGATAAGAAAGTCGTAATCTACGGCGAACAATTCTGGCGGCCGTTCGTGCATGTGCGCGATATTGCCAAAGCATTTGGCGCAGTCATCGCCAGCGATGCCGATGCTGTGCGTGGCGAAGTGTTCAACGTCGGTGGCGACAACAACAACACTCGCAAAATGGATCTGGGCGAAACGGTGAAAAAACATGTCACCGATGCCACCGTCGAATTCGTCACACGCAACGAAGACCCACGCAGCTACCGCGTGGCGTTTGGAAAAATCCGCGAGCGACTGGGCTATGAGCCCGACTGGTCAATCGATGACGGCGTGGCAGAAGTCAGTGGCGCGTTACAGAACCATGTGTGGACCGATCCGATGGACGCACGCTATCGCAACTGATTAACAGGCCGACGAGTCTGCGGGTTTACGAGTTTAAGTGACAACACGAAAGCAATCGAGAGTACGAATGAACATGCGATACCTGGTGAGTGATGCGGATTTGGGCGAAGCCGAAGCGTTAGCGGTTGCAGATGTTGTGCGCAGCAAATGGCTGTCGGTCGGCCAGCGCACCGCGACCTTTGAAACGGCATTCGCTGAAAAATTGCAGGCATCCCACGCGGTGTGCGTTTCCAACTGTACTGCCGCGCTGCACCTGGCATTGCTGGCCGTGGGGGTTAAGCCCGGCGATGAAGTCATCGTCCCATCGTATACGTTCGTGGCGTCGGTCAATGCCGTGTTGTACTGCGGCGCGAAGCCTGTGTTTGTCGACATCGCGTCGGCGGACGACATGAATCTGGATGTGAATGACCTGGCACAAAAAATCACGGCACGGACCAAAGCGGTGGTCGTGGTTCACATGGCAGGCTATCCATGCGACATGGATGCGGTGATGCAACTGTCGAAGACGCACGGGTTTTTTGTGGTGGAAGATGCGTGCCATGCGATTGGCGCGCAGTATGCCGGCCACGAAGGTTCAGACTATCAGGGTCGATTTGCCGGCACGATCGGACAAGCGGGTTGTTTTAGTTTTTTCGCGAACAAAAATCTCGTGACAGGCGAAGGCGGGATGGTCGTCACCAATGACGAGAACATTGCGCAGTATGTGAGATTGGGCCGAGCGCATGGCATGACAAAAACGAGTTGGGACCGGGCCTCAGGACGCGCGTCGTCGTATGACGTGGTGCAGTTGGGATTCAACTACCGCCCTACCGAATTGACTGCGGCGCTGGGATTAATCCAACTCGAAAAACTGGATGGCAACAACAATCGACGCCGGGCCATGGTCGCACAATATCGCAAACGATTGGCGGGTCACCCGCTGTTGGTGCTGCCGTTTGCGGATCGATTGGAAGATAGTGCGCATCACTTCATGCCGATTGTGTTGCGTGATGCGGAACAGCGTGATGATCTTCGACAGCATTTACAAGACGCTGGCATTCAAACGACGATGCACTATCCGCCGGTGCATCAGTTCACACATATCAAAGAACTGGGACATGATGTTCCAGCGTTACCCGTTACCGATCACGTAGCCCAATGCGAAGTGACGTTGCCATTGCATCCGTTATTGACGGAGGACGATGTGAACGCGATTTGCGATGAATTGGAACGTGGTTTGGAAATGACACGCGTGGCCATGGCCGGGGCACCGGCAAGCCAGGCACCACACGGAGGGTCATAAGCATGTTTCCCAAAACTTTGTTGGAAATGGACTGGCAACAAATTAGACAAACTGTCGGGCGATGGATTGCCCCCAATACACCCAGCCCTATGGGCAAGTCGGGCCTGGCAAATCATGGCAACAATCACGACACCCATGCCGGATTGAATCATGGCCATGCGTCAAAATCCAGCGCGAACCAAACGGGCAATGCCAACCTGAATCGGATGATGAATCCGGGGCCGTTGGTGTTTGATTCATCGGCGCGTCAAACGCATCGACTGTTGCATGTATTGATGCGTGAGCGTTCGCGCATCGATCGATTTGGTGGCGAAATGTCGCTGATTGTGTTCACCGCACCGGCCACGATCCTACCCGCGTCGCGACAAATGCGGCGGCTGCTGGATATGTTGAAACACCGCTTGCGCATCACCGACGAAATCGGACAGATCGATCGGCAGCGCGTTTTCGCGTTGTTGCCGAATACGGATGCGGATGGTGCCCAGGCGTTATCGCGACAAATCCAACATTATCTGACGCAGGAAAAACTGACGTTCCAATTCGCGGTGTTCCGCTACAAATCAGAAACCGGGCAGTACCCAACACCAAACATAGAACGCGTCAATGGCGGCTCGGGCCGATCGATGCGTGAAAGTGATCGCAACGCGCGTTCATCGCAGCAAGAACCACGCGATCCCAACCAGGATGGCGACACCGAGAACCACGAGTCAGCGAATCACGACGCATCAAAACCAGCATCATCAGCGCCACAATCACGCCGTCAAAACACACGCAAACGGGTCCCCACGCCCAGCGCCGAATCGCAAAGCACCACGCATGCGGCATCCGGTTCAGCGTTTGATTCACAAACCCATCAAGGCGCATCCACCAATCGCGACGAATGCCTGGCCACCCATTTCCCACATCGCATGCCATGGTGGAAACGCTCAGTGGATGTGGTGGTCGCCAGCGTTGCCCTGATCCTGGCGTTGCCGATACTGACGTTAGTGGCCATTGCCATACGCCTGGAATCATCCGGGCCTGTGTTGTTTAAGCAATGGCGCACCGGCGTGGGCGGCAAGCCGTTTCGCATTTTGAAATTTCGCACGATGGTCAACGATGCCGAGCGTTTGCGAGATCGATTATTAGCACAAAACGAACACGCGGGCCCTGCGTTTAAAATCCGGCGCGACCCGCGCATCACGCGAATCGGAAAATTTTTGCGGGCTTCGAGCATTGATGAATTGCCGCAACTGATCAACGTGTTACGCGGAGACATGACATTGGTGGGGCCTCGCCCATTGCCAATCATGGAAGCACGCGGCTGCAATCACTGGCAACACGAACGGCATAGCGTGCATCCGGGCTTGACGTGCATCTGGCAGGTAAGCGGACGATCGCAGGTTAATTTTGACGATTGGGCACGCATGGATTTGCGCTACATTCGCAAGCGATCGTTCTGGCGTGACTTGAAAATTCTTTTGGCAACTATCCCCGCAGTGCTCAAGCGCGACGGGGCCTATTAATTCGGTTTGAGATTTATTGATGACGCGTTGTATGAATGACACTCATGATGTCGAACCGCTGGCTGATACCA
The DNA here is from genome assembly GCA_030426385.1 of Phycisphaerae bacterium. Lineage (GTDB taxonomy): Bacteria > Planctomycetota > Phycisphaerae > Phycisphaerales > Phycisphaeraceae > JAUHYI01. The sequence continues at coordinate 17,588 of JAUHYI010000041.1, read as the reverse complement.
CAGCCAGTGATATCGCATCGGCTACGAAAAATATAGAACACCCCTCACCGAAAAATCGTTCGACGAAGCGCGATCTGTTCGGCGTGGCCGTTGATGCGGTTGATGCAGACATGGCATTTGAAACGATTACGCACTGGGCTCAATCAGACCAACCAGCCACGGTTGCGTTCACGCCGGTGCATGGCTTGGTGACCGCAGCGCGTGATGCAACATTTCGCCAGGCCTTGAACAGCATGGATATGGTGGCACCCGATGGCCAGCCAGTGCGTTGGGCGCTAGGTTGGTTTCATGGGGAAAAACTGCGTGATCGCGTGTACGGCCCACACACCATGTGGCGTTTGTGCCAATGGGCCGCGGCCAACGGGGTGGGTATCTATTTATATGGTAGTTCGCCGGAAGTTTTGGATAAGTTAACGCAACGACTGCGCAAGACCATGACGGGGATCGATATTTGTGGTGCGGAATCGCCACCGTTTCGTGCGCTGACCGAAGCGGAAGATGCGGCGGCAGTGGACCGGATCAACGCGAGCGGTGCGAAACTGATTTTTGTGGGGTTGGGTTGTCCGAAACAGGAAATGTTTGTGTATGAACATCGCGATCGTATTCACGCCGTGCAGTTGACCGTGGGCGCTGCGTTTGATTTTCATGCGGGCACCTTGGCCATGGCACCGGCATGGATGCAACAACGAGGACTGGAATGGTTGTATCGCTTGATGCGTGAGCCGCGCCGATTGTGGCGTCGTTATTTCGTCACCAATTCGATCTTTTTGGGATTGTGCGCCAAACGCGTTTTATTTGGATCAAGTCGTCGCAGCCCCCTGCCAACATCGTCATGACACGAACTATTACCCCACCACCTGCCGCAACCCCAAACGCTCCCATGAGTGCGACCAGCGCCGATGCGCTCGCGGTGCCCGTAAACCCAGCCGCAGCGACGAGCGCGCCTGCGGTTGGCTCGTCAGGTAGTGATGCATCTGTGCAAGCCAGCGACGCAGCTGATGCACAAAAAAAAGGCTGGCGGGCATGGATCGGTCGAGGTATCTGGGGTTTCGTGGATATGGGATTGTTTGCCGGTGGCAATTTTCTAACACATGTGTTTTTGGCACGCTGGTTGCCCGAGGCAGTTTACGGCGCGTTTACCACCGCGTTTGCCATCTACCTGTTTTTTGCGGTGATCCATACCTCGGTCGTGATCGAGCCGATGATGGTGTATGGATCACGGCGCTATCGTCGGCGATTGCCCGCGTATCTGGGTAACCTGATTCGTTTGCACGCGTGGTTGTGTGTGGGGTATGCCGTGGTGCTGGGAATGATTGCAGTCGGCGAATTGCTCATGGGCGAATCGGAATTGGGCGGAGCGGTGAGTATGTTTGCCGTGGCGCAATTTGCCTTGTTGTTGCCATGGATTTTGCGTGATGCGTGTTACATCATCTCGGATCCGAAACCCGCAGGTCTGGCGGGCATGATTTATCTGGCGGTCGTATTGATCGGCTTATACAGCTTGCAGACCATGGGCTGGCTCAGTCTGCCGACGGCGGTTGGCCTGTTGGGAACCGCCGCGCTATTGGCCAGCGCATGGTTGGTCTATCGATTACAACTGGTGGGCCATATTCTGGCGCACGGACAACGATTGCGCTGGGCACGCCATCGACATTGGCGATTCGGTCGCTGGTCTTTGTTGACGAATTTTATTCGGTATGTCCCTGAACATATGCCGTTGGTGGTGGTGCCGATGGTGTTGGGCTATGCCTCGGGCGGAGCGCTAAAAGCTCTGGTGAATCTGGTGACGCCGTTTATTTTGGTGACTTGGGCGTTATCAAATTTGCTGTTGCCGGTGTTGGTACAACGCACAGGCAATCGTGATTTCGAACGGTTCGCGGTACGCATCACGTTGTTGGTCATGTTAGGTCCATTGTTGTGCTGGCCTGTGTTGGGTTGGTTCGGCCAACCGATTGTTGAATTCCTGTATGACGGAAAATTTGGCGAACATGCCTGGGCATTGTGGCTCCTGGGTTTGTTGCCGGTGGTGATATCGGTCAATTGCATTCTGTGTTCGGTCTACCGAGCACTGGATCGGCCGAACCTGATACTGCCCAGTGCGATCATTGCCGCCGCGACAGTTTTTGCGATTGGGTTGCCATTGCTGTGGCTGTTCGGACTGTGGGGCATGGTGGCGGGCATGTTATTCGGCCAGGTTTTGCAAAGCGTGATGCTGTTGATCACCTATGTCAAACGGCTGCGCGGCCGCGCTATCGGCACGTTGATCAAATCCAAATCTAATGCCGAGCCAAGTCTCACCGAAGCGGTAGGCTCATCAATCCCGGGGGTCGCGCCATGAACCGAACGTCCCCGCCCTCAGCCGTCCAACAAATGGGCTGGTTAACCACGACGGAAAACGCGCATGCTGTGCCTGCATTAGCACAAACGGCACACAGCCCGGCGTGGTCGTCCGCACTATCGCATGTGTGGGCGCAATGGTGGCTATTAGGATTTTGCGTGTTGCACCTGGGCTATACATGCCTGGGCAAGGGCTTTGCCTACCTGATCTATCCGCCTGCGTTTGTGGGTGAAATTGCGTTACTGACCGGCGTGCCATTGATCCTGATGTGCAAACGTTGGCGGGCGGTGTTAGGGACGCCTGTGGTGCTATTGATTATGGCCCTGGGCTTGTGGGGTTTCGCGCGAACACTGCCGTATCTGGAAATTTATCGCGTCGATGCGTTGCGTGATGCGGCGGTTTATTACTACGCAGGTTTTGCGGTGATCCTGTTGGCACTTTTTGCTGATCGCGCTGATCTGTTGTTGACATTGTTGCGTCGGTTCGATCGGTTTGGGTGGTTGTGCGTGTTGATACTGCCCGTGTTTTTTGTGATCCAATTTATCCTGCGGGAGAGACTGCCGACCTGGCCGGGATTGCCGATTCCAATCATCTGGTTGAAAGCAGGCGACCCGCTGGTCATCGCAGCGGCGGTGGTGTCATTTACGATTGTGGGACTGGGGCGCGTGCGGTCGATGTGGTGGTATTGGCCGATGATCTTGCTCGTGGTGATGAATGGTGCGATCAGTCGCGGTGGGTTAATTGCTTTTTGTATCGCGTTCTTGTTTTCGTTCGCGTACTTCCCAAAATCAACATGGCCATGGCGCGTGACCGTGATGACGCTGGTGTTGATGACCATTCTGGTGGCCGTAAATCCGACGTTTAATATGCCGGGCCGGGAGCGGGAATTTTCGGTTCAACAATTCGCACTCAATATTTACAGCACGTTTGCGGATGTGGACGCGGGCGATCTGAATGACACGAAAACATGGCGATTGGAATGGTGGGGGAAAATTTATGACTACACCGTGAACGGCGAATATTTCTGGGGCGGCAAAGGGTTTGGCGTGAACCTCGCGACCAGTGATGGTTTCCAGGTATGGCAGGACAATTCACTGCGCAGTCCGCACAACGGAAACATGACCATCCTGGCCCGCTCGGGTGTGCCGGGCATGGCGATCTGGATCATGTTGCATCTGTGTTGGGGCGCATCAATCGCACTGGCCTATTTCCGGGCGCGAGCACGTCAATATCAATGGACCGGCCATGGCAACGCAACCCAGAACACCGGACGGAATGCGGGGCAAAACGTTGGGGGAAATGTGGGTAGGAATGTGGGGGGGTGGCCGAGGTATTTTATTTGGATTGCAGCATCGTATTTGGCCGCGATGTTCCATGCCTGTTTCGACGTGTTCATTGAAAATCCCATGGGCGGTATCTGGCTGTGGTCGATCATGGGCCTGGGAATGGCTGGCGTTTATCTGGCACCACGCCAACCCATGCTTTTGAATGCTTCTCCCGCACGCCCCGCGTCCCCATCACATATCGCACATCGCATCGACACACCCTAAGACGAATCCAACCCAATCACCCTATTGAGAATCATCACACCATCATGAAACCGGTTTATATCACGACGAGTTGGGACGACGGAAATGCAAGCGATATGCGCGTGGCAGATCTGTTGTTGCGTTATGGATTATGTGGCACCTTTTATGTACCACGACATTTTTACAAAGGCGTCATTTCGCCAAGCCGATATGTCGATTTGGGAAGCAACATTGAACTAGGTGCTCATACCATCAACCACGTCACGCTCACCCAGGTCACTGATGAACAGGCCCAAACGGAAATCACCGATTCCAAATCATGGATCGAAGACCACACCGGGCAAGACTGTGTGATGTTCTGTCCGCCGAACGGTAAGTATTCTCCAGCCACTCATGCGCCCATGATGCGAGAGGCAAACTTCCTCGCATGCCGTACCGTTGAAGGATGGTCGCTGGATGAACCGCGACAGCATGGCCCACTGTTGAATCTGCCGACCAGTGTGCAGGCCTACCCCACCACCTTGTCGTCGAACGTTCGCAATCTCCTCAAGCGCCGGTCATGGGATGGATTCAAACGCTACATCAATCACGGCATCGGCCACGATTGGGTGACATCGTTGCAACGCGTCGCTCGCCAGGCTTTGCGTCATGGTGGCGTGATCCACCTATGGGGACACAGTTGGGAAATCGATGAGACCCATCAGTGGCAAGCTCTGGAAAGCGCCTGCCGATTCCTGAAACAGCTCTGCGATTCAACCCCTGCGATGGCGATGACCAACGGGCAATTGGCCCAGGCCTTTGTCCCCTCGCATGCAACGCCAAGCTCGCCCGCTGCGACGTCTCGCGTCCCCCACACCGCGGCCAAAAAGCACCGCATTCCCAAGCGCGAATGGCAAACTAGCTGAGGTTTAACGACTGTATGGCCTACCATCACGCAAACAAACGCCAATATTCTCATTCCATGAGGGCAACCCGCATAACGTCAGATATGTTCTACAACACCAAACCCTGTCGGCCCGCCTGTTGAGCAGCCGTGATCACGCCAAGCCTATCGCGTCGCGCCTCGCCATTGCCGATTGTCGATCGCCGTTAGCCGTTAGCCGTTAGCAAAATTTTTGCCACCCATGCCCAAGTACACGAACACGCCCACGAATACGAACACGAACACGAACACGAACACCAAGACTATGCCGACCACCAGCCCACTCCATCCAACACAAGGCCACACGCGATGAATGAGATGAACGATATGTTGCCTGCTCATCCATCCGCCTCCATGTCACACATGCCGCCCGCGCATTCCATGGCGTCCATGGCTTCACCCGCCTCGGCACCAAACGCCCACCATGCGCCAACGTCCGCGCTGTGGCATGATCGATCTATTTTTGAAGTCATGTGGTCGGCCCGCCGTTTGATGATGGTCTTGGCCATCATCGGTATCATCCTGGGGCTTTTCGTGTGGCTGGCTCGCCCATCGGTGTATCAGGCAACCGCGCGCGTCTTCGTCGAACGCCCACCGGTTAGCGGCACGGTCAACCCATTCCAATCTGGCGGCATCACTTCGGCTGGACCCTCGGCCCAGGAAGCCGTCATCAAATCCTATGGCGTACTCACCGCCGCACTCAAAGAGCCCGGCGTCGGTGATGGTCCGGTGCTCGGCAAGATCAGCGACCCGGTGGCTTACCTGCGCAAAAAATTATCCATCCGCGTTGATGAAGACAAGGAAACTTACACCCTGCGTTTCAATTCCACCGACGCCCACGAGGCTGTCGATGTGATCAACGCGGTGGTCAAACATTACGTGGCCACGCAAAACCGTCGCGCCAATCTTTCCTTCGATAGCATCAGCCCACACCCAACACACACCACATCCCCCCTCACCCCCACCACCCTCACCAGCGAACAAGCCCGTGACAATACCAACGCCAACACGCTTGCATTGACGCCAACCGTCGAGTCTGCGTTTGCTGTGCGTGTCGGTTCACGCGAGATGATGTCACGCTTGGCCGAACAACACCTCACTCGGCTCAACGAGGAAATCATTGACGCTCAACTCAAATTCGAAGCGACCGAATCGCGCTTGCGTCTAGCCAATGAAGCTGCCATGGACATCAACCACCTGATGCAATTAGCCCTTGAATCAAAGGATGACATTCGCATCGACCAGAGTTCGATCGACCATATCCGGCGTCTGCAGGAAAAGCTCGACGACGCCCAGACCAAACTTTCCAACATCAGCGAACGCTACGGCCAACAACACCGTGTGTATCGCCAATACGAATTAGACGTCACCACCCAAAAAGAACAACTCGCCGACGCCAAAGCCTACGCCGCGACCAACTTGCTCAGCATGTTTAACAAAGCGCACCAGCAATCCGAAAAGCAATTGGCTCAACTCAACCAGCGCATTGCCATGGTCCGCGAATCAGCACGACAGATCGAACAACTCGCCATCGAAATTCTCGATCCTGCCATCACACCCCAAAGTCCCATCGCGCCCAAACTCCCGATCCACCTCGCCGTCGGTGCGATCATGGGCATGATGATCGGTGCCCTGCTGGGACTGATCGGTGAAATCAATCGTGTGGCTGAACTATCCAAGCATTACGACATGCCCGTCGCGCCAGGCGGCTATCTCGCTTTGCCCAACATGCACGACGCTGACCCCACGCGCACTGGATGGGATCGTCCCAACCAAATGGCGCTGGCCCCTCCCATGCTCGGCAGCATCCCACGCATCGCCGCCACCCATCGATTGCTCAGCCCCGGCTACGATCGCGCTGCCGATTCCGTCCATCAGATTCGCGCCGTCTTGCAGGCCATGGCACGCAAAGACAATCTCAAGTCCGTCAGTTTTATCAGCCCACGACGCGGCACAGGTCGCACCAGCGTCACCATCGGCGTCGCATCATCGTTGGCCATGTCCGACACACGCGTCCTCGCAGTCGACGGCGATTTGTCCGGAAGAATCACACGACGACAGCAAGCTGCCGCACGCACGCGCAGCCAACGTCGACACGCACCCAACCATACCCTCGTTGATGTCGCTGATGAATTCGGCCACTTCAAGCCCACAGAAAATTCGCACAGTCACGACGAAATCAACCATCAACATGACGACCCTATCCGTCGCGCGATCGACAACGACTTAAAAAAGCACGGCCAATCCAACGACGAAAAAAACGGAAACGGCACCAATACCAATGGTAATGGCAACGCCAATAGCAACAACAACCCCGTCGTCCCGGGCATCGGCGGATTCCTCGACGGCCTGCCTCTGCACGAATGTCTCAAAACGGCCACCGCGGATCGACTCGCGTTTCTTCCTGCCAGCAATGCCGAAGAGCGACACGTCGGCCTCATGTCCGATCGCAAAATGCTCGACCTCATCGAACAAGCTCGCGATGATTTCGACCTGATCCTTTTTGACTCAGGCCCCGTACCCGGCACGCTCGAATCGCTCACCATCGCCAGTGTCGTCGATGGCGTCGTCCTCGTCCTCGAAGAAAACCACAGCATGGCCGACTACCAACGCACCATGCAATACCTCCGTGTGATCAATGCCAACCTGCTCGGCGTTATCATCAACAAGGTCGGCCACAATGTCGATCAAGATGCCAACACGCCCGCTTCCGACAAAGCATCCAGAGCCACCAACGCTACCCGTGGAAGCCGTGGAACCAATGGTGCTGATACGAAAATCTCAACCAACCACGACGACACGCTCGACCAAAACGCCCAACGCGATTTCGCGCAAGCAGGCTCAGGCTTGCTAGCCATGTCCGTGTTCAGCGATGCTCAAGCGGGCTACCACGAACACGACTGGGAACTCACCAGCATCAACGACACCCTGGGCACCGACGACGTTCCCGACCTGGACGACATCCCCATCGCTCAAACCAACCCACGCAAACCTACTGACGACTAACCCCCCCCCACCCCCACTTCCACTTCCCCACCGACCACACGTTCCTCCTCCCCCCGTACACATCATCCCTCGCCAACTTCGCGGCGCATTCCCCATCACTGCTTGCGGCTTAGCACGACCCAACAACAGCACCACATAAATAGTCTGCCTTGCGTTCGGTGACTACCCCACCTATTCTTGTATAGCACAGCAATGTCACCCGATGCCCCGTTCGTCTAGTGGCCCAGGACACCGCCTTCTCACGGCGGCGACACGAGTTCAAATCTCGTACGGGGTATTTCTCGCAAGGCCTCGCATCAGCCCTATCTCGCTCGTGTTTTTCCACTATTTTTGGCGATCCCCCACGGCATGAATCAGCCAGGCGCAAACTCGATGCGGACGCACCGTATTGCATAGAATCGCATGCTTTCGCGCTCCTATTGCTGTTGCAATCCCCCCCTGTCGTCTGTGCATTTAAAAGTAGAGAATTCAAGGGGCCATAGGAAACGACTTGAAACGCCCCTGATACACAGGCCCGGTCCCTGACGTATGCCGATGGGCATGCCAACGTTGCGTGTGCGTCAGGGTCAATCAACGCATGAACTGCAACAAATCACCGTCCGCCCGCGGATAAATCACCAGGTGCCAATGAATGCGCATCAGGCAACAGCCCAACAGCCAGGGATTACCCCCCCCCCACCACCTCACCCAACACCCGTTCGAATACGGCACAATCGTCATCGCCATCAAACAATGTCATCCGCCCCACACCGCGGTTGAGCACGTGATACGCAATACCACCCGAAGATATGCGTGGCCGTCTAGGCATACGGCACAACATAAACAAACACGGCCACTAAGTCAATTAATGACTCCCGACCCCTTTTCCTCGCCCGGTGGTCGCGTCGGCCATGCCTAGTAGGTTGAAGTTGGCGTCCTGCATCGCGTAGTATTTTACGTCGCAGGTCGCGTCGATTGACGGGGCGTTGTTGCTGATTTATGACTCCCGGTACGTTTTCTTCGCCCGTGTCGGTCTTGATTGTGATGCGATCAACCTGTGTCGTGTTGTTGGGAATTTATGGGGATCGGTACGTTTTCTCTTTCTTGTCCCACAAAAATTACAGGATCAAAAATCTAACCAAAATCCACGCAATCCCCAAAACCATTATTAAATAAACAATTCTTATTGTAAATAATACATAAAACTGAAATCTTTTTATTTGAACGGTTTCTATTCGCATTCTATATAAATGATCAACATATACAATCGCAGGAACAAACCAAAATAAAATCGAAACAAATGGCAATAACAAAGAAAATTTTGTGTGGTTTGTTTTATTGGCGTATTGGATTAGGCTAGGAACAAGAACAGACATTCCTGTTATGCAACTAACAACTGAAATAATTGCACTTTTTTTACTGATCTTATTTATCACAAACAAAAATAACCCACCACTTAATACAAATAATAACGGAACGAAGAAAATAACAACAAACCATGGCCATGCCGTTGTGTTCATTAAAAAACGCCTCTTTGGTAAATTTCTAGGGGCAAAAACATTGCTTAGACTTTGCTATAGTTCCGGCGTCTATAATTTTACCAACCTTGAGTAGTGAAATTATAGTATCGACTCCACCGTCAATCGCCAAAACCGCTCCCGTGGCAACACCAGCTGGACCCGTTGCTATCGCAGCAGTGGCTCCCCCAGCTACAGCTTCTATGAAATTAGCAACTGTTGAAGGCGCCAGATAGCTACCACCAAATCCGAGAATTTTCGCATCAATACATGATTCACATTTAGCTATTGCAGCGGCAGCTCCCAATGTTGAACAATCACATTTCTTCATTTTTGTAGCAGGGTCGACACCCCACCAAGGTGCACATTCTAACCCATAATCCGGCCAACTCGCACCTAGAGGTGTTCCAACCGCATTCAAAACTGTTCCAGCTATAGGAATAGCACTTATTAATCCTTGGTATACACTGGTTCCTGATGAGTCAAGATATTTTAGTGAATTGGATCGCACGTACTGATACATAGACATTCCGTCGATGTAGCCTAGGGGGTCGCGTTGGATGAATCTTCCGAGTCTTGGGTGTAGTGTTCTAGCGCGGTTGTGGATCAGGCCGGTGGCTTCGTCGTGCATCAGGCCCTGGTGGCCGTAGTCGGCGATGCCATAGGGGTGGCCCAGGCTGATGTGGGTGGTATAGCCCGTGCCACTGCCGGAGGCTAACGCCCAACGGCGAGACATGTTGCTCTGGGCGAAGCAGCCCGGGTCATTACTGCCCGCACTGAAGAACACCGAACGCTCGCCATACGGGGTGTATTCGTAACGTTCGACCAGTACGCCACCATCAACCGTGGCGTCAGCGATGCCCAGTAAATTAAAATTCGCGTCCTGCATTGCGTAGTACATCGCTTCACAGCCGTCATCCACCGACAGGGCGTCGTTGCCAATTTATGACTCCCGGTACCTTTTCTTCGATTCTACCACCGCCGCCTCGTCCAACACCCGTTCGAATACGGCACAATCGTCATCGCCATCAAACAATGTCATCCGCCCCACACCGCGGTTGAGCACGTGAATGGCCGGAAAATTACAGAAGGGAGTCAGTGAGTAGAAGTCATTACACCAATTCGCTCTGCCGAAGCGAGCGGCATAACCAGACGCATACCAACAGGCATTGCCGTAAAAGGATGCGAGGGAATTGGCAAGGTGAACGTGTAACGAACAGCCCTTGACAATGAGGTCGTACGTTTTTCCGCTGACCTCCCAGACTCAAACGCGCTTCCGCCCAGCGTCAGGAAGGTATAAGGACCTATCGTATATCTTTTTTTCCAGCAATCAGGGTTGAAGGCTATACCACTCCCTTCTATGGATACTTTCTTTTTCTTCCACCCTGCACCACCGGGACGCAGATGTTTTAGAAGTTCCTGGCGTTCAACCTCCGAGGGAAATACCAAGCTACTAACGTTCCCGATCATGTGGTATAGGCCGAAGGGATTGGGCTTGCCACTCTCAACTTTTTCTAGTTTCTCCCACGTCTCTCCGTCGTACCATATCTGATCTGGTGCGGGAATGACCGTACCGAGGGGGGGGGGCCAATCTTCACCCCACCAAAAACGTGTTCGGCTTCCCCCTTGCATGGCTAGTGTCCATTCGGCTAGCGTCGGCACACGAACAAGAACACCGGTTCTGCGCGAGACCGCCTGCGACAGTCGGAACAGCTCCGGAAGGTCTTGAATGAAGTAAGGATATTGTGTGTTATTCACATAGCTAGAAAATACCGGCAGATTCCCAAGCTCGCGGGCCACCTCTCCCCACTTCTCCATCTGAGCCTTGACGTACTCCTCATGATTCGCATCGTTCAAAAACGAAAGCGCCTGGCCGATGGATAGTACATCGGCAGCAATATAGAAGGGCTGCTCCACACGCAGGGGCACGCCCTCCAAATTTGTGGTGCCCGGCTTCACTAGAATGAACAAAACCCCACCGACGTCAGACGCGCTCTTACTAGGACATTCGAGCCGGAAACTTTGCGGATAAGCCTTGCCGTCAAATTGGACGGTCTGCTGCGAGATCACTTGGACAGTACATGCACCAACGCGCCCTGACAAGTCGTCTGCATGCGTATATTTCTCCATAAACGCAATCAACAAGCAAAGACAAACAACAAGAACCTTTACATTAAATTCGATCATATACACAGCCATCGTCATTCCTTTTTCAGAGTGATGCTATACCAACGTACGGCTCCTATCTGCCCACCAACGCCAATCCCTGATTCCTGCACGATCGTCACAACTGCACTCGCACCAGTATCATATCGAGTGCTCGCCGCCACGCCGACGTTCAGCAAAGGCGAAGAAATGGTGCCAGGATGGCTCTGTAGAAAAGCTTGAACTTTGGTGTTCGAAGGCTAGATGCGATCATCTACATCATGCATTTTTCTGCGGTTTTTTGATTCAGTACTGCAAAAAACAATCCCATCAATATCAAAAACCAGGGGTTTTCTACAGAGCCACTCTCGACCGGCTCTGTAGAAAACCTCCCGAATGACGATATGGATGATAAGTAAGCGCGTAAGATAACCACGTTGTGGGTGAGGCACATCAGGAGCATGTCACGGCGTCGGGCATGATAGGTTCGGCCACGCAGGCTGGTGCCCAGGTTTCGTATGAGCATGCTCATCACCGATTCAATTTGTGATCGCTTGCGATAGGCTTTGGTATTGAAGTGTGTTTTCATCCGACGACGATAAGGGTCGCTTGGGAGCTTGCCATCTTTGGAAGGTCAGCCATGGTTGGGCGGGATGACGCTGATGATGCCGTGATCTTCACGGATGATGCCGTGATCTTCACGCAGGAGTTGATGGTTATGAGCCGAGTCGAACCCCGCGTCAGCAAGCATGCGTTCAAGGGTGACGTTGTCAGGGCGTTGTATCATCAGGTCATCGAGTTGGCCCCCCACTCCCCCACGTCGGGCGTTGGACCAGCAGTGGCCACGGCCCCGAGAATCAAATGCGTGGTGCAACAGGTCATGATCATGAGCTTGCCAAAGCGGCGATAACTCACGCGTTTTCTCGGTGTTTTTCCGTTTTTTGTGCGTTGGGTTCGCCAGATGTAATAGCGACTGACGTGATGCGTCTCGAAGCCGGTCGAGTCAGCGGCGGCGTGAAGCCTGATTCAAGGACAAGGCAATACGATCGCCGACCACGATAGTCTTTGGGATATTCCCGATTGCAGCACCACAATTGCTGGCGAATTATTTATGCCATGACTTGATATGCTTCGCGCTTTAGCTGGCCACGCAAACGTTCCCCGTTTAGATAGCATCGCAGTTCATCGACCATAAAACGCCCCATGCGTCGACATTCTTCACCCATGGCACCGGCGATGTGTGGCGTCAAAATCACGTTGTGCAGTTTATACAACGAGGAGCCTGCTGTGGGTGGTTCTTCCCGGGCAACGTCCAGAACCGCCCACATATCGGGCCGTTCCTTCAACACATCAATCAAATCGTCTTCGCAAATCGTGGTCCCACGCGAGGTGTTAATAAATGTGACATCAGGTTTCATCATGGTGAAATGTTCGCGTGTGAGCAGACTTTGTGTTTCCTCCAATTTTGGCGCATGCATACTCACAACATCAGCTTGCCGACAAGTGTCTTCCAACGAACATAACTTAACGCCAAGCTTGCGTGCAATTGATGGCGACACATAGGGATCATATGCGATGACATCGATTGCGAACGGACGCAACAACTCGCACAACACCTGGGCAACATTGCCTAACGAAATCAAGCCAACCGTACTGCCATAGGTACCCGACACAGATTGGTGTCGCCAACCGGGCCGGCCTGTCTTGCGAATTTCTAGCGCATGAGACCAACCTCGCTTAAGAGAAAACAAAATTTGTGACAGTACATATTCCGCCACGCAAATCCCGTTAATACGTGAAGCTGACGTCACAGCAATGCCGCGATCCCAGAAGGCATCAGTCACCATTGTTCGGATCGAACCAGCACCATAAAACACGGCCTGCAAGTTGGGCGCGGCCGACAGAAAGGCCTGATCCATTCGTGGCGCTCCCCAACCGGTTAAAACAATGTCCGCCTGGCGTAAAATCGCGGGGTTCTCTGCCACCATTTCCGGGGATTGAGGCGACGCATAAACATCAACCAAGTCAGCAATCATGGCCTGCTCGGCTTGTCCGTAAATGCGCGGGTGCTGGTCGAGTTGCATGACATAAATGGCACGCTTCTTTTTGATTCTGCTCGGTATCTGAATGGTCAGATTGTGTTTCACGTTGTTCGGCCCGGCTATTTGTGTTTTTGATAATGCGCCTGTCTTGCCCAATGTCTACCCTGCCTCAATATTAATTAGTAGCTTCCAAAAACGTTGGATGGTACTTTCGATTCTTGATGGCCCTGGCGATATTGATGCTGGCCAAAGCCATTTGTGTGCCGTGTGTATCAGATTCGAGTGCGCACGGTGCGATACGCACCTGGTTGTGGATCTGCAGACACGAATCACGATGAAAACTGAACCCTCCATCATGACGCCGATGAGATTGCCATAAAAAATCCACCAAGCGATCCAACAATTCGCAAACCTCATCATGCCGATATGACCAGTTCAACTGACGGCAGACATGATTTAGTACGTACGCCGCATCCCAATTCAAGCACATACCACCTTCACCGATTTCGCCCTCAGGCGTCAATGATTTCAGGATCAGGTCAATCGCCCGCGACGGGTTCGGCAATTCACGTTGATATGGCAAATAACAAAATGTGAGCATGTAATAACCCGCGACCCGCCGACCAATTGGGTGATCAACCGCGCCGGGCATGCCATCTTCGGGGTTCAACATCACGTTCTCAATTAACTCATAAACACGAGAAGCTTTTGCATCCAATCGGTCTTTCAAATCCGATTGCCGTCGATACCACAACAATGAAAACGCGACATTTTGACATCGCCCCCAAGGCTGTTCACGATGGTCCAACCCCATGATCCAATCATCAGGCTCCAACTCGTTGATATTAAAAATCGGTGGCGTGTGATTCTCAATGCGCGTTGTTGCGCCAAGCAATGCCAAGGCCTGCTCACATGCGCCACTGAGATGTTCGTATATTTTTTCCCAACGGTGATTCTTGTCGAGGCGATCAGACTCTTCATGCAACGGATCATGAAACATGCCATTGGCATTTTGGAATGATTGCAATGCGCTTATATGACATTGCTTCTGCGCACTAGGCATGGTTGCCAATTCACCCAATTCCCACAGAATACAAACCGCCTGACTAGACGCTTCGCCTGCGTATCGACGACAGGCACTCGCGGAATAACGATAAAACCCCGGTGATTCGCAAAGACTGTTCAGCCATTGCAGAACATCACCTTTGAGCGTATCTGCATGGTTAGCCAATCCGGTCGACATTTTATTGGCTTCTTTCATGACATCACTGGTTGTTTTTTTGCATCGCAAAACAGCGACAATATTCGCGAGTTAAATCGATCGCGTGATCCGGCATAGAGGAGCCGTACTTCATTCGCTTTCATCGGCATCGTGATGTGCCGGAGATTCTCACCGAGCACGTCGCCCGTAAACAAATCACAAACAACCTCACGATTACCGCTTAGTTGCAAGGTGCGATCGCCCTCTGTGACGGCTTGATGCAGAACCAATTCCTCGCTGGCATGCACCAAATCGCCTGGCATCACTAGCTGGTTCGCACCGGCATCCATACCGATTGCAGCCAATAGCGCGTGATGCATGTAGGGCGCACTGCAATACACGCAACGAACACCTTCGTGGTCATAGGCCACCAATCCCGGTTTGGCCAAAGCCTCCACGGTGCCCAGTACCTGCATGTTTTTTGACGACTCGACATCAGCATAAAACAATGGCCCAATAGCGCGACGGCCCGCATCATCCTTGCCCCAACTACCGACACCGAAACTTGTCAGTCGTCGGCCATCCGATAGATTGATTTGGCTCCATGGGTGATCGCTTTCGATCATACGGATCGTGGGCTGCGCTTCCGCATCAACCACACGAATAGGCAAGCCCACTATCCGCGACGTCTTATCAATATTGAAACCAGACTCATCAACCACTCCCGGCGCATAGAGCCAGATCAGTGTCGCGCCCTGCTTCCTGGCCATCGCGAGAATCCTGTCGGCATCGGCCACAGACAAGGCAAAAGCGTTGGTGACCATAATCACTTTGTTTTTTGCGATCGCAGTGTTGGGCACATCTTGAATATCGTAAATTTCGCTGGCCATGCCTGCGTGCGTCCAATGAAGACGCCGGGCTTCATAATTCATCGCGAAAATCAGGCGATTGGAATTTGAAAGATGAAAGTTGGATTCAGCGTCCGTGATCACGCCCAGACCCGCAGCCGGCCGACGATCAACGTGTTGCAGCGCCTCACCAATTTTCGCAATATGCGATGCGATCCTGGCATGATTCGCATCGCCATACATGTCGCGTACAATTTCGTGCCACCACCACGCTCCGCCTTTGAGCATGGTGTAACCTGCGTCGCGTTTTAATAGCTGTTCATCTTCCCATAGATTTGTTGGTGCTTGCCACAACATCGACGACGCATCCTGGGTTACGTTTCGCATCGCTCGACTGGTGCGACTGTCAAAATCGCGTAACCAGATTTTTCCATGCTGACGCAAAGATCCCATGGGAACCATTGATGACGTATCACCGCGACCAAGATCGCGCAAAATATACGACGCAGGCGATTGCAACATATCCAGATCAGGACTTGCCAGACATTGCCGGAAACTATTCTTCATTAAATGCTGCACCGTGTCCGCATTGATCCCGCAATCCAAAACGGAGCCCATCGGCGAAGCTGTCAACGATTCATTATGTGTCGCCTGCTTGACAGCACCAGCCCATGCGATCACCGACTGCTCAATCGATTCCGACCACGCGCGATAATAATCACTGACCTGGGCCCGACATGGCGATCGAAATGAAAACCAGTCGGACTGTAATCGCGCTTCACGGCATGGAATTTGAACTTGCTCAAAATCAATACGATCATCGCCCCAGGCAGCACGCAGTCGATCGAGATCGTTGTTGTATCGCTTGCTCAGCCATTGCGAAAAATACTGCCGCATCGGTTCGCTGAAATCACCGCAATACCACAACCCATGTTTCACCGGATCGATCACTGGAAAATTCTCGCCACATTTACCCGCACCGATTTGATACAGAATCACGCGCCCATGAAATTCACGATGCAGAAATGAGGCCAGTTTCCCCATGAATTGGGACGAATCCTCACGCCAGCGCTGTGATGCCCAGGACGGCTCCGGGAAACGGCCCGGCGTCATCTGACTGAGCCAGTCCATGGGCTGATCGTATAACGTCATTTCATCAGGATTATTTTTCGCCCAACTCAACGAGGCAGCCACATGAAATACGCACCCCAACAGCGCATCGGGATGGGCCTTGATCATGCGATTGACACGTTCGCCCAGCGAATCCAAATTCGGTTCTTCGCCGACGTGCGCAGCCTCGGGGGGTTGTAAAAAACAAATCGTCTGTGGATCAGAGGCCATCAAACTCGGCAGTTCTTCACGATAACACGCAGCAGCCACAGCGCCGAAATGATACGGCTGATCATTAACGAACACTGTCGGCGTACCTTGCCAATCACGGACCTGGGCTTGATAAGTTTGAATTGGTAATTCACCTTGCATGGTTGGATTCCGATCCACACGACGGGGTTGACTGGCCTAGCGACCACCCGCCGCCAATTACTTTTTATGCCCCCACACTGCCAGTTCGGAAACCGTCCACACGCTGTATGGCCGACCTGCTTTTTCAGTCTTCATATGAATCCGAATGTAGCGTGCCTCTACCCCCACGCGATCACGTACGACCAGCAGGTCATTGCCTGTGTCATGATTTTCAATGATGCGCTTTTCAGACACCGGATAATAGATCTTGCCGTCCACACTGGTCGACAGCGTCAACATACCACTGGCCACACGCGGGTGCTCCATCAATTGATGGGCAGCACCCAACAGCAACTGATCGATTTTGAACTGGTGATTCAAGTCGATATCCACGGTGATCTCTTCATGCCGATCGGCATACCAGGCAATCTCACCGGTTGAATACAACTCCACACCATCGAACATGCGCCCACGATCGACATCTTTATAAAACGGCACGTCCGGTTCGACTGAATAGGTCACGCTAATATCCCTGGGCCCTTCCGACGAACCGGGATAAAAGGCATTGCCGGTGATCAATGGACTGTCGCTTTGGTACAC
>JAUHYI010000040.1 GCA_030426385.1 Phycisphaerae bacterium | reverse complement strand
ACGTGAAAGAGCTGTGGGGTGACACGCAAAGATTGATGGACACCATCACCCCGACCGACGCGATCCACTTCTTCTGGCACTGCGGATACACGCTAGGGAAAAGGTGAAAACGCTCTATTTATTCAAGCAACCCGTGATATACATCGCGGGCTAGCATGTTCTGAGCAAAAAAATAATAACCCACGCTTATCCGCACGTTCGATCGACTGCGGCGGCGACGCGACGCAAGGATGCGATCGTGGTTTCCAATGCCTCGGGCGTCAGGGATTGGGCGCCGTCGGTCATCGCATGTTCCGGATCGGGATGCACTTCAATCAACAAACCATCTGCGCCACAGGCCACCGCGGCCCGGCACATGTCCGGCACCAGTCGAGCATGGCCCGTGCCCTGTGATGGATCGACCACCACGGGCAAATGGCTGCGATGATGCAACTCCGGCACCACCGCCAACGGCAATGTGTTGCGCACGTATTTTTCAAACGTGCGAATCCCACGCTCGCACAAAATCACATTCGGATTGCCGTTGGCCAAAATGTATTCAGCGGCTTGCAAAAACTCATCCACCGTCATGGCCATGCCACGTTTGAACATCACCGGCTTGGGCTGACGGCCACAGGCTTCCAACAATTTGAAATTCTGAGCATTGCGGGTGCCGATCTGCAAACAATCCGCATAGCTCGACACCAGATCAACTTCACTGGGCGTTAACACCTCGGTCACCACGGCCAACCCGGTTTCGTCGCGAGCGGCGGCTAACATTTTCAAACCATCCTCACCCAAGCCCTGAAAACTGTAGGGATTGGTTCGCGGTTTGAACGCCCCGCCCCGCAGCGCGTTGGCACCGGCGGCTTTGACCTTACGCGCCGCGTCCATGATCTGCGCTTCATTTTCCACACTGCAAGGCCCCGCGATCACGGCCACCTGATCGCCACCGACCGAACACAGGTCGTTCAAGCGCACGATCGTGCGTTCCGGCTGCGCCGCACGCGCGGCCATCTTGTAGGGCTGTAACACGCGCATCACCCGGTCCACGCCTGGGGCTTGTTCCATCGCATCGCGATCTTTTTTTCGATCGTCGCCCACCACGGCCACGACGGTCAATTCCGTCCCCACAATCGGATGCGGACTCAGCCCCATCTCTTTGATCAGTTGCTTGACGTGTTCGACCTGTTGTTCCGTCGCGGACGGCTGCATTATCACAATCATGTCAATACTCCCCCCCCCCACACCCCCCCCACTTTCCCCCTGCATGCTTTGCCTTTTTACGTGGCGTGCTGTGGGGGGTGGGTTTGTTTTCCCACTTTTAACTTTTAACTTTTAACTCAAACCGAATGCGGGCGAGAGGACTCGAACCTCCACGGGTTGCCCCACTGGAACCTAAATCCAGCGCGTCTGCCAATTCCGCCACGCCCGCATAATGCCGTCTTGAAACGACTTGCGTCGTCCCTATTGCTCAGCGGCTTATGATATCGAATTTATCCCGCCGTGGCTGACAGGGCTGGCGATTTTGACCATATCCGTCAAACGATTGCGGCTTGAACCTAAATCAACCGGACTTGCGAAGGTGATTTTGCCATTATTGCGATCACGGCGCCTGAGCCAACGTCCATCGCCTTGTTACTTCTGGGGACAGCCCTGGTGGTCCGAAGGCACAAATGCATTTAAAAAGTTGTTCAACTCGCGCCAAACTTTTTTGCATGGCCCGACCAGATTGCCTAATCCCTACGACCCGTTGCTAGCTCGTTCATGAGACAGCAACGGTTTTTTTATTGACCAAAACAATGTTATCAGACCAAGCCCTACGCTCAATGCCATCGTCGCCATCCTCGCATCCGGACGAAACGGTGCGGCCGGGTTAAGTGGCAGATTCATCACGACGATAGCTGCCTAGTAGACCCCTCTTCTCGTCCGCGTTGTGACGCCCAGAGTAGGTCTGTATAGGCCCTTGTGATGACTGCACAGACATCCGTACAACTCGCTGGTCTGACCACCAACGTGCCACGCCAACCTGGGCGTCAGCCTGGACGTGGCTTCTTCGTCTTCAAACGTGGCCTCGATCTTGTCGTGGCGACGCTGATGCTGGTGGTCAGTGCTCCGATCGTCGGTGCCTGTGCCTTGTGGATCAAATTTCAGGACGGCGGCCCGGTGTTCTACACCCAATGGCGCGTCGGTCGCAATGGTTGGCTGTTCCGAATTTACAAGCTGCGCACCATGACGCTCAATGCTGAATCGTGTGGCCAGGCTCAATTCGCGCAAAAGGCCGACCCGCGTGTGATTCGTGGCTGTGGTTGGATGCGCTTATCGCACATCGATGAACTGCCGCAATTGTGGAACATCCTGCAAGGTCAGATGAGTTTGGTTGGCCCACGTCCGGAACGTCCGGAAATGGTCGACGCCATCGGCAAGCAGGTGCCTGATTTCGAACAACGACTCATCGGCACGCCTGGACTGACCGGGTTGGCCCAGGTCCGACACGGCTACACCAACGACACCGATGGTGCTCGCCAGAAATTGGCCTACGACATGCAATACCTGCATAACCGCAGTGTGTTTTCCGAGATTCGTTTGTTACTGGCCACCGTGCCAAAACTATGGGATCAATTGGCCTTGTAAGGCTTATGACCAAAAGGTGACCCACGACGCCAGGCAGGGAAGGAGAAAGCCCTGCCATCACGGCACATGCAACAGCGACGCAAGAATCGGATAGTTGGGGAGAAAGTTCATTATGAAACAAATGCATCAAACACAAACTGTACGCGGACGTAAACGCTGGATTGCCGCAGCACTGTTGGGCTTGGCAGTTATCATGCTGCCCGGCTGTCTCAGTGAGCCGGTCTATCATGACTACGCCGCCTTCGTTTCCGAACCCAAGCCATTGGTCACCTCGACCGAATATCGCTTGGCACCGCCGGACACGATCACCATCACGTCCAAACGTGTGCGCGAAATCAACGGCCACACCGAAACGATCCGACCTGATGGCAAGATCACATTGCCCCTGCTCGGCAGTCTGTTCGTGGCTGGACGCACCGTCGAAGACGTCAGTGCTGAGATCGAAATGTTGGCCAAGGATTATTACGAAGACGCGGACGCATCATTGCGTGTCTCGGCGTTTCGTAGCAAAAAGATTTTTGTCTTCGGCGAAGTCGGTGCACCCGGGCCGTATCCGTACACCGGCACCAACACCGTGTTGGGCACCATGGCCCAGGCCCAGCCCACACGCTTGGCAAACCCGCAAAAGATTCACATTCTGCGACCCGACAGTGATGGTGAAATGCGCAAACGCATGACCATCAACCTCGACAAAATGGTCAAGATGGGCGACACCGCTCTCGACGCGGTCCTCGAAGAAGGTGACATCATTTTTGTGCCACCGAGCGCATTGGCCAAGATCGGTTTGACCTTCCAACAATTGTTGTTGCCGTTGCAACCGATCGCCCAAACCGTGCAAGCACCGTCCAATATCTATGACAATTCGAATCGCAACAACTACAACGAGGGCGGTAACTAACAAGAAGTGTCAGCTGGCACCCATTTGGACCATACGCCTCAAGCCAGGCGATCAATGGATCGATCATGAACTGACCAGGGATGAGAGTCGTTTGATATGAGCAAGAACCAACAATCACATAGCGATGCATTCTTCGATGTCTGGGAAGTGTTGCTGCGCTACAAATGGCGGTTTCTGCTGACGAGTTTCATCGTGATGATTACGATTCTCGGCGGCTCTCTTCTGCTGCCTCGCAAGTATGAAGCCGTTGCCGTTTTCGATCGTCGTACCGATATGGTCATGGCCGAAATCATGGTGCACGGAGCACCGCGAAGTTTTCAAAACCCTCGTCAATCGCTGATCAAAGAATTGGCAGGCCAACCGGCCATCGACGAATTGATCGAACGGGTGGGGCCTGAATTCGTTCGCCGTGCCACGCTTGGTGATGACACCGTGGACGTGCGTGCCCTGCGAGCCGATCTGAGCCGACGCATTCTCGTTGAGTTTGATATTGCCACGCCGAACCTTGACCGCGTCAAAGTGCAATACACCTCAAGCGATCCGAATGTGGCCCGCCTGATTGTGAACGAACTGGTGCAGTCATACATTGATCGCACACGCCTGGAAATCGACGGACGTTTGCGTGAAGCCACCTCGTTTTTTGAATCGCAGGCTTCACTGGTCAAAGAACGCGTCGATGAGATCGCCACACGTAAACTGAATTTTGAAATCGAACACGGCGACCTGCTGCCTGATAGCCCCAACAATGTGCAAACCGTCAAAGCCATGACGGAAATGAACCTGACCAGCGCCCGTCAAAAACATGACATGCTGGAGATGAAGTTGCAGGCCATGCGGCAGCGTTTGACAGAAACGCCCAAGTCCACGCCGTCGTTTATCACCGAGAAAAACCCGGAATTGGCCCGCATGGAAGTGCGTCTGCGTGAGCTCGAATCGCAACGGGCGTTGTACGTAGCCGTCTATAAAATGACGCTCAAGCACCCGGACTTGCTGGCCATCGAACAGGAAATCGATTCGATCAAAGGTCAGATCGGCAACACTGAAACCGAAGTGGTCACCCAGAAGCGTTTCAGCAATAATCCGATGCACGCCGAATTGGAATTGCAAATTTCAACGACGCAAAGCGAGTTGGAATCGCAAGCCCGGCAGATCAACGCTTTGGAAGATCGCCTGACATCATTGGGCACAACCTCTGCGGACATGTTCCCAATTCGCGCCGCCTATGAACGGCTCGAACGTGAACTCGAACAAGCCCACCGCCAGATTGATTTCTGGGAGGAAAACCAACGTCGCGTGCAGATGGCCTTATCCGCCGAAGCCAGCAACCGTGGTATCCGATTGGATTTCGTCAAGCCTTGTGATTTCATTCGCAAGCCCGTGTCGCCGAACCTGGCGCAAGTGTTGATCGCAACGCTAGGCCTGGGTGTGTTCTGCGGCGGCCTGTGCGTGTTCCTGGCTCATCGTTCGGACAGCAGTTTCCGATCGGCCAGCGAAGTCACCGAGACTTTGGACTTGCCAGTCATCGGCACGGTCAGCGAAATCATCAGCGTTCAACAGCGTCGTATTCGAAATCTCAAGAACATGATCGTCTATCCCATCAACGTCGCCGGTATGGTGCTCGTGTTGGGTGCGATGGCTGGGTTCCTGTATCTGACGTTGGAGCGTCCGTACTATTTCGATCAGGAGAGTGAGAAACATGCCGCACCGTCTGCGGCGACCGAAGCAATCGATAGCATGCCGGTTATCGATATGTCGGGAATTAACCCCACCCCAATTGCCGGTTTTGCTACCGAGCAGGAGTGATGTGTCGCATGTATCTCGACTTCTATAATCTGCACACGTTGCCGTTTGAAAACACGCCCGATCCCAGTTTTTTCTTCGCCAGTGAACAACACCGCGAAGCCCTGGCTGCGATCGAGTACACCATCCGCATGCGTAAAGGCTTTGTCCTGATCACCGGTGAAATCGGTGCAGGCAAAACCACCGTGGGCCGAACCATGGCTGAAAACTGCCATGAAATCGGAACGCTGATTACCATCGGACATGGCCACACACAAAGCATCGATCTGCTGCGGCAGATACTGCGTGGCTTACAGGTGAAGTTTCGGCCTACTGACGATCATTCGCGATTACTCGAGCGAATCCAGAAGACAGCCATCGAGTTGTTGGAACTGGGTAAGCCGATGGTCCTGTTCATCGATGAGGCGCAAACGCTCAGCGATAACGTACTCGAAGAACTGCGTTTGTTAAGCAACTTCGACACGTCCACGCAAAAGCCGATTCAGGTCGTCCTCATTGGCCAACCCGAATTACGCAGCCGCATTCGTGAACCACAATTGCAAGCCCTGCGACAGCGCATCGTGATGGCCAAGCAACTCCAACCGTTTGATCTGACTGAAACACAACAGTACATCCAACATCGTGTCGCTGCGGCCAGTAAGAACCCGGAACAGATCGGCGTGGATTTTTCAACCTCCGCCATCCAGGTGATCCATCAGACCACCACCGGCGTGCCCCGCTTGATCAATGTGGCGTGTGACAACTGCCTGCTACTGGCGTTTGTCCGTCAAACACGCACCATCAGTCCCGACATGATTTCGCGAGTGATCGAAGATATGGTGCCCAGTTTTGATGACGTGGCCACCGAGTCATACATCAACAATGATCTGGAATCATACAAACTGGCAGGGAACTATTAATCATGGGATATGTATTTGACGCATTACTTCGCGCTGGTGGTCAGCCCGATCCGAACGATCCCAAGCATGGCAAACAAGCCAGGGATCCGCAGAATCAACCGGGCCAACCCCAAACGCAACAGCAGCCGTCACACGCTCAAGCTCATCATGAGATCGAGCAAGACATGAGTGCGCCCGCATCGCTGCCGATTTCGCAAGCCACCCCCACCACCCCGGCCCCACCGGCGCAAATTCCCCACGCTACCCACGTCGATACCACACCGCCGCCAGCGCAACCGATTCACACCGCGCCCCCAGCGATGTCGCATACCGCGCCTCACAGCGCCCCCCCACCTGCACACTCCGCGCACCCTGCCCCCTCAGCGCACGCAGCCCCACCCGCGCCCAGCGCATCGATCGACGATAACGAATACATCACCGAAGAGCCGGTCGCTCAATACAATCAAAGCCGACCACGCGGTAGAAGCATGCCGACGGCACAGGACAACGACATTGCCCCGAGCATTCCGTTCAATCCGAACGCGGTCAACGCCAACGCTGATGAAGTCGTCGACATCATCCCTGAAAACGAAGTGATCGTGCCTCTGGCTTTCAACCCAACGCCCGAACAGATCGAAGGGGTTGACGAGCGTCTGGTGGCATTAACATCACCAGCGAGCATCATGGCCGAGGAATATCGCTCGATCCGCACGACGATGCTCGCCCGTATTAAACATCGCCGCAACGTGGTCCACATGATTACCAGCGCCACACCCCAGGAAGGCAAAACTTTTACCAGCCTGAACCTGGGCATGAGCTTGGCTGAGTTGCGCAATCGCAAGACGATCGTGATCGAAGCCGACCTGCGTTTGCCGCAGTTCCAATCGGTGCTGAATCTGCCTGACAACAAGGGATTGGTCCACCTGTTACAAGGTGACGCCAGCCTGTCGGATGTCGTGATGGAAGTCGGCGAACGTAAATTGCACGTGATCCAGGCTGGCACGCGCGTATCGGACCAGGCCGTGGAATTGTTAAGTCGCGGCACGATGAAAAATTTACTCAAGACGCTGCGTCGTCGGTACGACCACATCATTATCGATACACCGCCTGTGGTGGAACTGGCAGACGCCGGGATCATCGGAGGCATCAGTGACGAAGTTCTATTAATCGTTCGTATGAATCGTACGCCACGCGAATTGGCGATCCAGGCGATGCGAACGTTGGAAAGTTACAACGCACCGGTTGCCGGTGTGATTGCAACCGACAAGGCGCCACAACGGCGTCGATATTACGCCTATCGGTACGGCTACCGCTACACGTATCAGCATTACAGCAAAGCGGCGTAGTGGAAGAAAAACGAGTCGTAGAAGGATCTGACTCGCAATTCGCTCGGCCAAGGAATGGTAGAGCAGCAACCCTGCAAAAGGGGCGGCAAGGAGAATGTCGGACCGGTTAGTTGGAGTCGAGCTCAGCGGGGCGTTGGGGAGAAACGCTTTTTCGTAACGAGCATGAATCACAAGCATGAAAGTAAGTAAGGCCCAGTGATTCAACCCAAACCGTGCGTGACAAAGGATTGATCAGTGTCAACACAGGACGCGAAGGACGCAAAAGATTCAAGAGCACATCTGCTGTTAGTCAGCGATGTATTGCCTACGCCCCATGCCAGCAAAAAGCAGGCACGGGCGTGGCAATTGCTTGAATCAGCGAGCAAAACTCATCGCGTCACTCTGGCGTGCGTATGCCATGGGATGTTTTCGTTACAACAGTGGCGAGCGCTGCAAGCGCTTAGCCATCGTGTCAGTGTCGAACCGGCCACACGCGGCGCGATCGAACGCGCCCTCGAACAGGTCATCGACATCAGAGACAACCGCGATCAGGTTTTCGACACCGTGCTCACAACCAGCGCCTCATTGGGCCGACTGGCCAAGCGCATTAAATGTCGCATGCGAGTGGTTGATCTGTTTGCCATGCCCATCCATCACACGCCGCGCCGTACCGCAATGCCCGGATCGTGGCGCCATGCGTTGGCCAGCATGTGGCAGGATCGCAATCACACGCAGGACCAACAGCGTGAACGACGCGTGGCCCAGGCCGCCGATGCCGTGCTGGTCAACAATCTCAATCAACGTCACCAACTCCTGCACACGGCGAAAAACATTGTCGTGTATCCGTTGGATCAATCGGATTCGACGCATCAAACCGAATCTGTCGATGCATTGTCGCAACTGATCCAACCGATGACTTCGCGACCTGTGCGAATTACCACCACAGTGTCCGCACCGGTATCGCTGCCCGTGTCTGTACCTGCATCAGCACCTGCAACTAACACAAGACCAACGCCAGTGCGTCGGGCTGCGTAATCCCCATCCACCACAAGCGTCGCACATTTCGTACAATTTCCGCATGAGTGACGCGGGCAAATCCAAATATCAAGCACTACGTTCGCCTACCAGACAACGGCTGGTGGTTAATGCATCCATGATCGGACTGCTGGCGATCGCGCTGTGTGTTGCATGGCTATTCACCGAACGTCGCAATGCGGGCAGATTTGTCACCCTCGAACCGCAGCGCGTGATGGATTTGTCCATTAGCTTGCCCAATGACTGGCAACGGGTGACTGTCACCGAACACGACGCCGAACGCAACAACGAACATCACGACGAACATCACGACAAACAACACGCGCCCAACGCTCAAGCTGCATCAGAAGCCGCATCCGACTCTGTCACGAAATCCGATGTCGCACCCGACACCGCCATGCTCACCCTGATCGAACCCACACGACCACGGCGAACGCTGGTGATTGCCTCGAACACAACACCAACTCTGGTCCCGCCACAGGTGGTGCTCAACCAGATCATCAACGCGCGACTCACACCCCAGGCCCGAACCGAACTGGCCCCATTGCGAGTGGTGCGTCGGCAAAAATACGGCTCGTTCATCGTCGCCAGTTATGCCGGTGCACGCATCAGTGCCGGGCAAGTCGAACAACATGTGTTCGCCGTCATCACTCAGGACGGCCAACACTGGTGGGCGTTTCATCTGTTCGGCCGACCTGATCGTCGACGGTTGTTGCTTGAACAAACCGAAGACGCGGACATGTTGCTCGAATCGATTTGTGCCAGCGTCACCGAAGGCAATCTCTCATCGCCCTCGACGGAACAACTATCCCAATTGGGATTCAACGATCCAACCCTGCAACCCACATTAGAAAACTGGTTCACCTTCTCCGAACCATCCCCCCCCACTCCCACCCCCCACACAGTCCCCCACACAGCCCCACACAATTCCCCTGCAAGCCATGAGCCTGCTTTGGAATCAGACCTCGATGCGACAAACCCGGAAGCAACCAGTGCAACGCAAGCCCCCGAAGCCACAGAAATCACCGACACCACCAGCGCGATCACACAAGCATCACGTTGGCCCACCGTTTTGTTGATTCCCACCGGTTTGCCCAATCGAATGCAAATGCTGCGCGTGCTGGGCATCAGCAACGGCGAACCCCATGCACTGGCCCAGGCACTCAGTTCCCAACGCCATATCAAAGTGATGCCCATGCAAGCTGGCTCGGTCGAACTGGAAACCGCGCTGCTCAGTCCAGCCACCGGCAACACCTTACAAGTGCATTTAATTCACGCACGCTTGACCGATAGCCACGGCATCATTTTGCAATTGATTGCTGAACGCGAAAGCGTATCCAGACTCGGCACGCAAATGATGTTGCTACTCAACGAAATGGCCCGCGCGCTGCGAACCGATCAAGACAACGGTAATCCAAGTGATACTCAGGATGCTGTTGAAAGTGCTATTGAAGGTGAAGGTGACGTTGATGTAAATATTGATGTTAATGCTGACCTTGATGATATGGATGCGAATCACGATCCCGAAACGTCAGACTAACCACCAGAGCCAAACGCTTACCGATGACAGTGACGGATTCCATTAACGTCACGTGAAATTTCCCCCGTTAGTCGCCGCCCTTGGGCAGCGCGTGGGACGCATCGTTAGCCGCCGCCCTTGGGCGGCGCGTAAGACGCATCGTTTGCCGCCGCCCTTGGGCGGCGCGTGAGACGCATGGTTAGCCGCATGCAGAAAACCAGTCAGTGCCATTGAAACCCTAACCGTCGCGCCGCCCAAAGGCGACGGCTAACGATTAAACTTCACATGTGGTTTTTGTGGGATGGGTATGATTGCCGATCACCACGGCGACTGATCCGGCAAGCGATAATCACCGCGATACACACGCCGCGCTGGACCGGCCAACACACGACGCAATTCGTTTACAAAATCCTGCTGCAAATGGCGATGACCAAACGGTTCCACAAAAATTGAAACGCTGGCCCGTTTCGCCGTCGTCGGTGTCACCGTGATACGAGCGGTGTAACCACGCGGCGTCAGTGCGCTGGCGGTCACCGTCCCAGCCTCCATCACGTCAACCATCTCGTCAACCGTCTCGTCTCCAGGCGCATCCCCACGCGCTTCACCTGCCTCTTGCCCATCGTGCACCACGATTGACAATTTGCCCCAACCGATATTTTTTATCGCCCGCTCCACATCGTCGGCCAGACGCCCGACTTCCCCCGGCATGCGCTCCACCGTCGGCTCATTGCTAAATGGGTCGGCCTCTGACTGTTCCGAAGCCAACGGCCGACTGGTGCCCCCGCAACCTACCAGCATGGCCTGGCCGACCAACAACGCGCACCACACCACCATCCAAAACATCAGTGTCCGTCGATTTTTCAAGGATATAGGCATGGCATCAACCGGCATCTGGTGTATCAAAACAAAGTCGCCAAAAGGTCTGCTAAAATGCTCCACACCCCCCACACCCCCACCCCACAACCCCCCACACACAAACCTCCGTACATTCCTCCGCACATACCCCCGCACACTTTTAAACCCCACACTCACTCATCGCTTGGCTTAGTCAACTTCAATCGCTTATCAGGAAAGTTTAACGAATTTGGAACAGATCATCGACATGCCGACTGGCCAGGAACGTTTCGCCACCGTGGGTGCAGGCGAATTGCATCTAAAAATGATCCGCGACCGCTTGGGTGTGGACGTGATGTCGCGGGCCAACCTGATCCGCATTCGCGGTGGAGATCGTGCGGTCAAGCAGGCAACCCTGGTGCTAGAAAACCTCCGTAGCGCCGCGCGACGCAGGCATCCCATTAACGTCGATGAACTGACCGACATGCTCGACGAAGCGGCCATGCAGGCACACATGCAAACAACGGGTCAACGAGATGGGACACATCATCGCGCTCTTTCACGCGACGGCCTCGATGTCTATTTGCGTGGCCGACGCATTCGCCCCAGCACCGATGGCCAGCGCGATTACGTGCAGGCCATGCTCGAACACGACCTGACTTTCTGCGTCGGTCCGGCGGGCACCGGCAAAACGTATCTCGCGGTGGCTGCCGCCGTGGCGCTTTTGAAAACCGAAGAAGTGCGCAAGCTCGTACTCGTTCGTCCGGCCGTTGAAGCCGGTGAAAAACTGGGATTCCTGCCCGGCGATTTGCAACAAAAAGTCAACCCCTACCTTCGCCCCCTGCTCGACGCATTGCACGACTGCATGGAATACGATCAGGTCCAGCGTTTTCTGGCCAGCGACATCATTGAGATCGCGCCGCTCGCGTTCATGCGTGGCCGAACACTCAATGATGCCGTCATCATCCTCGATGAAGCGCAAAACACCATTCGCTCGCAAATGCTCATGTTCCTCACGCGCCTCGGGCACGGCAGCAAAATGGTCATCACCGGCGACACCTCGCAAATCGATCTCGACGTCCCCAACGACTCGGGCCTGATCGATGCGGCTCGACGATTGCAACGCGTGTCGGGCGTGGCCTGGGTCACGCTCGGAAAAACCGACATTGTCCGCCATAATCTGGTCCAACGCATTGTCGCTGCGTATGATAATCAGAAGAATCCGGCGAATCAGACGAGCCAAGCAAATCAGGACAGCAAGGCAAACCCGGACAGCTAGCACAGCAGCCTGCCCACGTTTAGCGAGCGATGCGCAGCGTCCCATGTTTTTACTGCCATTTACCCTCAAAACCACCGCAAAAACCACCGTGAACATCGCCGTGAACATCGCCGTGAGTAGCGCGTCTAATGCAAATATAGACAGGCCGATCCCCCGATCCCAAGAGCAACCATTGCCAACCCGGCTTCCGTCATCCCAACCCCTACCCCCCAGCCTAATCCCTCGGCCCGACCCCCAGCTAGACCCCTGGCTTAAAACCCCATTAAACCTCGCTGCAAAACGGTTATCGGACGCATACGCATTAGCGTCACACGGACAAACAACCGATACTAGAACAAGCGCCAACGCAACGCCGTTGGCCGGGAATGCATGCTGATGCCAACGCCGACAAAAAACAAAATCGGCTCCCCCGCACGACGACGCGAGGTCCGTCGTCACATGCGCGGCAACAGTACCGCGCCAAGCCTGTGGCAGCGCTTGTGGCAACCACGCTTGGGCTGGACTTTGGTCTACGTCATTGTCTTTGCCGCGGTCGCCAGCTTCATTGCCATGCTCGCCAGCGAAAGTCATCGCTTTGAAGAAGGCCAAATTCTCACCGCCCCGCTGGTCGCGCGGGTGCAATTCACAGCGGTCGATGAAGCCAAAACTCTCCAACGCCGCGAATATGCCAAGCAGATGTCGCCCGCCATCTATCGACCTGACACCGCTTACCTGACACAGTTGCGCGAGGAACTGGAATCCATCGGCCGATATGGTGCCGACGAATCGATTGTCGAACTCACACAAATTCGCGAAGAGACTCGCGAGCGTTTGCGATTCAACGAAGACGCATTCCAAGCCATCAAAAAATTCGTCCAGACTCAGGGCAGCCAACGCTGGTCCGAAGCGGCTGACAAATTCATTAACGACTACACGTCGATCGCTGTGATTTCCAGTGACCGTGCACGCATCGAAAATGATCAGGACCAAACCCCCAGCTACCAGATCACCATCACCCATCCCTCGGGCGCACCGCAGGATCGTTACGATCAGGACTTGATCGATGTCGGCGATGAAAAAGACCTCAAAACCCTGCAAAACAACATCATCAAATTGCTCGACGCCTATCCCCAGGCACTGTGGCACACCATCTTCACCATCGTCACCGACAATCCCAAGCCCACCTATCTGTACGATTCGCAAACCACGCAAGCCGCACGCCGCGCTGCTGCCGCGGCCGTCGAACAGGTACAGATGACGTATCAGCCCAACGATGTGCTGATCACCCCGGGCCAAAAACTTTCCTCGCTCGACATGCAACTGATCAATCGCGAGCAACAGGCCTATCAAGAAACCATCGGTCCGTTTCGCACCGTCATGGCACAGACAGGCCGCGCCGGGTTGATCCTCATCCTCGGCATTTGCCTGTGGACTTACACACTCGCCTACAAACCGCGCATTGCTGACAACGCCATGCGCGGCCTCGCGCTCACCGCGCTGCTCCTGGCCATGCAAGCACTCGCGGTCTTCACCACCGCGGCCCAACCTAACACGCTGTATTTCCTCGCCACCTTTCCCACCCTCACCGCGTGCGTCATCCTCGCTGTCGCTTACGACCAGCGCTTCGCACTCGCGGTCAGTGGCATCCACGCCGCGCTCATTCTCATCAGTCTCAAACTTCCCATCGAGTTCGGCCTCGTCCTCGCCACAGGCATCGTCGTCACCGTCATTCAACTCAACGAAATCCGCAGCCGATCCAAACTCATCTGGGTCGGTTGGTGGTCCGGCCTCGCCATGGCCGCCGCGACCTGGCTCGCTGGGTTGTCCAGCCGACCGCTCGACATGCCCGAACAATTCCAACTCATCACCTACGACGCACTGTGGGCGCTCGGCTCGGGCATCGCCACCGGACTCATCGTGCAAGCCGCACTGCCGGCCATCGAGTCCGCGTTCAAAATCACAACACTGATGACGCTCAAGGATCTCAACGACGTGTCCCATCCGTTGTTGCAACGCCTCGCCCAACTCGCGCCGGGTACTTACCAACATTCGCTGCGCCTGGCGGACATGGCCGAAGCCGCCGCCGAAGCCATCGGTGGCACGCCCATGCTCTGCCGCGTCGGTGCCATGTTCCACGACATCGGCAAGATGAATAAGCCCCAGTATTTCGTGGAAAACCAGGCCAGTGGCGCCAACAAACACGACAAACTCAGCCCCGCCATGAGCGTGCTCATCATCGTCGGCCACGTCAAAGACGGCATCGAAATGGCCCGCGAATACGACCTGCCCGCGCCCATTCGACATTTCATCGAATCCCATCACGGCACCACGCTCGTCGAATATTTTTATCACGCCGCCAAACAGAAAAGCGAACAGGCCAACGACACCGCGCCCACCGAATTTGAATTCCGATACCCAGGCCCCAAACCGCAAACACCCGAAGCCGCCATCATGATGCTCTGCGATGGCATCGAATCGGCCGCTCGCACCTTGCGCGAACCCACCCCCGCACGCATCGAGGAACTCGTCACCAAGATGAGCCGCAAGCGCCTCATGGATGGCCAATTCGACGAATGTAATTTGACGTTGCAAGAATTGCATAAGATCGAAACCGCCATCACCAAAACCATGTGTGCCGTCTACCATGGCCGCATCGCTTATCCCAAAGAAGCCACCGAACCCGAAGCCGAAGCGGAACAAGAAACCAAACACGCCGCATCATAAACCCTGCCAACATCGCGCCTAAACCAGCGCGCGATGATGAGCAGGATCAATGGTAGGGACATCACTTCTGGGCACGGCTGATTCACTGAATCACACGCAATCAAGTGGACGTGGTCACGTATCCCGCGCGTCAGCAATACTTGCCGATCTTGATCCGAGGTGCCGTCAAGCCACAGTGTCTGCCACGTCCGCTCTTCACCGTAGTAAGCACGTCACATCGGTCGTCTATCTATGGCCCAATGTCCACGTTCGTGCGCACACCGATAGCCACATCACCCGGTAAAACACCGGCTAAATCACGCGAGGCACTCTATTAAAAAAAATTGCCCTCCACCCCATTTTTTCATCCTGTGCTTGTCACATCGTGCGCACAAACCCGCAGAATTTACCACAGAGGCACAGAGGCACTGAGAAGAAAAAACAAAAACTATAAAACACAAAAAGCTCAGCATGCACTGGAAATCTGGTTAGCCAAATAATCTTGCCCAACCTGTATCACTTGCCTTCCTCCGTGCCTCTGTGCCTCTGTGTTTTTTAAAAAAAATATCACGCCCCCTGCACATACGGATTGCCAACCTTCTCACGCCCGATCGTCGTCGTCGGCCCATGCCCCGCATACACCGTCGTCGCATCCGGCAACACATACAACCGCTCACGAATCGAACGCAACAACAAATCACCATCCGACGTGGGAAAATCCGTGCGTCCCACGCTACCACTAAACAGCGCATCACCCACCAGCGCGGACGCGCTGCCCGCATCGTACAACGTCAGCCCACCCGGACTGTGGCCCGGCGTATGAATCAATTGCAACGTCGTGTCCCCCAACGTCAACGTTTGACCATGTTGCAACAACTCCGTCGCTGACGGCGCGACCACCGGCGTCGACAATGCGGCGGACAAATTCAATCGCGGATCGGTTAAAAAATCGGCCTCGGCCTCATGAATGTAAATCGGCAAGTCAGGCCACACCGCACGCAGCGCCGCTAACCCCGCGATGTGATCCACATGACCATGCGTCAACACCACCCGCGTCGGCACCAGATCGTGCTCATGAATAAACGACAACATCGGGGCAGGATAAAACCCCGCATCCACAATCCAACACTCCCCCCCGCCCCCCCCACTTTTCCCAGGGTTATCTGAGCCGTTCTGGTCTGCTTCGTGACCCGCAATATCCTGCAACACGTAACAATTCGTTTGCCAATCGCCCAGACAAAATGTTTCTATTTTCAGCACAAGTCAACTTTCTTTTTTAACCACAGAGGCACAGAGACACAGAGAAGAACCGGAATGAATTCAGCGATAGGGAATTATAGGCATTTGTGCCTTCCTCTGTGTCTCTGTGCCTCTGTGGTTGCCCCCTTCTTTTGCTACGATTATTCGCATGCAACCGCGCTCTACCACACGACCCCGGGCCATCATCACCGGCGCATCAAGCGGCATCGGCCGTGAGTTGGCGATCGAATTGGCCAAGCGTGAATACGAATTGTTATTGATCGCCCGCCGTGGTGAAAAACTGCGCGAATTAAAAAACTGGCTTAAAACGCCGATCGAAACGCTCACGCTCGACCTGGCCGATCCGCAGGCTATCGCACAAGCGTTGCCAACAATCGGCCATGCTGATGTCCTGATTCACAACGCGGGCTTTGGCGACAACCGCCCGGTGCTCGAACAATCCGATGACGTGGCTCACACCTTGATGCAGGTGCATTACTTCGCGGGCCTCACTTTGATGCGGCATGTGTTGCCCGGCATGCTCGAACGTAAGCGCGGCCACATTATCAACATCGCATCCATCGCCACCAAATGGGGACCCGGCGGACATGGTGCGTATGCGGCAGCCAAATGCGCGCTGATCGCGATGACACAATCGCTGGCCGTCGAACATGATGACAGCCCCGTGCATTTTTCCTACGTCAATCCCGGCCTGGTCCGCACAGAATTTTTCCAACACCCCACCTACCGACCGCTGGCCAACACGCTCGCCAAGCGTGGCCTGCCGGCTGATCGCGTGGCCCGACGCATCGCCAAATTGCTCGACAAACCGCAACTGGAATTGTGCATCCCCCGCCACTATCGCTTGACCGATCTGATCCGCGCCATCAGCCCACGCCTGTTGCACCGCATCGTCTGCCGTGAAAGTCAGACCGGTCGGTAATACCAATCCCACAAAAAAACGCGCGTTATTTATAGTTCGCCGCCGCCCAAGGGCGGCGGCGAACTAACACGCAACCATTTATCGGGGTTGGTATAACGTTCAAACTAACCACTCACACAAAATCAGAAATTAAAAATCATAAATCAGAAATGTGTCTCACAACGGCGTCTGCCGCGGCACACCGGGCAAGCGCGGATATGTTTTCGGCGTCGGCTCCTGCTTCATCACGCGCACGATCACCGTGTTCAATTCAAAGCCTTCCGGATACGCATCGATCACCTCAATCGCACCGCCGCCGAGCGTCGCCAGCGCGTCACCGGCGTCGCGCAATTCTTCTTCAACGCTAGGCCCTTTCATTGCCAACAACATCCCACCCACCCGCAAAAACGGCAACGTGTATTCCAACAACTCCCGCATCGGCCCCACCGCGCGACACGTCACCACGTCATATTGTCCGCGATGCGCATCATCCTGGCCCGCGGCTTCCGCGCGATCGCGTATCACATTTTTGCAGAATTTCCGCAGAAAAACCGCCTTTTT
Source organism: Phycisphaerae bacterium (assembly GCA_030426385.1). Taxonomy (GTDB): domain Bacteria; phylum Planctomycetota; class Phycisphaerae; order Phycisphaerales; family Phycisphaeraceae; genus JAUHYI01. The sequence goes on along the minus strand of JAUHYI010000040.1, from coordinate 22,415 downwards.
TCCTGTCGCTTCCAACATCGACACATTCACGTCCGGCCGAGTGATCGTCAACACCACCCCAGGCAATCCGCCACCCGACCCCACATCCAGCAACTTCGCATCCTCAGGCACGTCGGCCAAAAATGCCAACAGCGTCAGGCTGTCCACGATATGCCGTCGCCACGCGGCGTCACGATCACGAATGCCTGTCAGGTTCATTCGCTGATTGGTTTCCAACAACATGTCAAGATAATCCGCCAGCGCTGCCAACATCGGCTCGGGTATTTCGATGCCAAGTTTCGTCAGATCATCGCGCACAAAATCAGGCACCGCTGAACCATTCGCGCGGGACGAATCGGATAGATCGGATGAATCAGAGGAATGCGTGGAATCGGTTGACATATCGATTTGTTGTCCAAAGTATGGCAGGCATGCGCGTGACGTACAACGTATTACGTCCGCTTGGTAATGGCTGACTGATCATATTCAAAATTCGCTACCGAAAACACCGCCGATGGCCGCGCCGCAAAATTTACCGTAATTCCAATCATCACAAACATTGCCAACAAACTCGAACCGCCATACGACACAAACGGCAAGGTGATCCCCGTCACCGGCATCAATCCCACCGCCACCCCGACATTGATCAGCACCTGCGAAAATATCAGACCCGCAAACCCCACCACTGACAAGCGCACGAATGGATTTCGATTGACCATGGCCAACAACAGAAACGATCCGATCAACAACGCGTAAAGACTCAAGGTAGCCAATCCGCCCAACAATCCCCATCGATTCACAACCACCACGAAAATCATGTCGTTGTGTTCCTCGGGCAGGGCATTCATCTCAATCAAGTCCGACGCCCGTTGCTTGCCATAACCTGCTACACCACCCGACCCGATCAACGTGATGGCCTTGTCCTGTTGGAAGCCCGCCGTGTTGATGTATTTCGTATCGCCTTGCATCTGGGCAAACATTGCACGAATGCGCGTCTGTTGGTGGGGCTTCAATAACTGCATGTTTTCCGGCAATAAAAACACCGCTGCCAAGTTTATTGCAATCACCGCCACCGCCACGCCGACCAGCAAACCCAGATGGCGCATCCGCGCCCCAGCCACCACCAGCATCAAAAACAACGTCGGCACAAACACCAATGCCGTCCCCAGGTCCGGCTGTTTGAAGATCAACGCCACCGGCACCAGCATGATGCCAAACTGCGTGAGCAATCCGCGCAAACTGCGATAGCCGCGCGCATGTCGCAACCGCCACGCCATCGCCAGCACGAAAAATATCTTCGCCGTTTCCGACGGTTGAAATCCCATCGATCCAAAACGTATCCATGACTTCGCGCCGTTCACCGAAGGCACCAACCATCGCGGCACCAACGGCGTCACCATCAACAGCAACACCACCACATGCACAATCAAAATCGGCACCGCTAATCGTCCGATCAAACGCGGTCGTGGCAACAGACATCCCAATAGCAACGCCATCGAAATGATCAACCAGCGCACCTGTCCCGATGCCGCTGACGGTGATGTCGTGCCGATCGCGGCCACACCGATTCCCGCCAGCGCCCACGCACATCCGATCACCAACCACCCCACATGCGGACGCAGGTACAACCGCCACGTCGGCAGGTTTGCCAGTCGTCGTGCACTGATCGACGAATGGGTCGCACTGATCAAAAATACCCCTCCGCCTGCATCGCATGAATAATCTGATTCACGATCGGGCCGGCCATTTTCCCGCCGCTGCCTGCGTATTCCAACACAGCCATCACCACATGCGTCGGTCGATCCGCGCCTTCAGGTTGCAACAACGCACCCACCCACGCGTGATCGCCTTCACGCAACAACTCGCCGTACCGATCCGGATACCCATCACCATCATCATCGATCGGCCGACGGAATTTCACCGCATCGGCGGTTCCCGATTTCGCAAAAACCTGCACACCGGTCACATTGAAAATCGGCTCACGCTTGGGCAATTCCGAAAACTCAGGCTTCTTATAGTTGTACGCCAAAAAATGCGTGGACCCGAACGGCTCATTGGCTGATTGCCACATCCCATCGATCGCCATCCGCACCGCACCCGGATTCAAATACAAATCCTCCCCCCCACTTTTCCCCCCCACGCCCCCCCCCACATTTTCCCCCGCGTTTTCCCCCGTACGACTGACATCGTTTGCATTCTCAGGCGACACCACAAACTTCGGCGATTGCCAAAACCCGCCACGTGCCAGCGCTGCATACGCATTGGCCGCCTGGATCGGCGTCCAACGAATCGGGCCCTGACCGATCCCCATGTTCAACACTCGACCTCGCTTGTCATTCTGTGCATTCAACCAACGCAAATCCGGCAACTCACCGGCTATTTCCGGCAAACCACTACCTGTCGGTCGACCCGCCCCAAACGCGCCATAACCTTCGATCAACCCCGCCGCCCCCAAACGATCCGCCACCGTAAAAAAATAAATATTGCAACTACGTGCCACCGCTTCATCGCCTCGCAACGCATGACCGGCCAATTGCATCATCGTCAAGTTGTAATAGTTGTACGACCAGTTGCGAAAATGATTGGGATCGCTTGGCAAATAGTAACCATGCTCATCGGCGATCGTATCATTCAAGTCGATCACATCACGCGATACGCCCATCGTCAACAACAACGGCTTAACCACCGAACCCGGCTGATACGCTCGCGTCAACACGCGATTCATAAACGGCGACCAGTACGGATCACCAAAGATCATCTCAGGCGTCTGCGCCAGTTGCTCACGGCTAAACCCCGGCATACTCACCGCCGCCAAAACCTCACCGCTATCAATTTCCATCACCACCGCAGCGCCCGGCAAATCGTCACCAATCCGTGGCGTTTTCTTCTCGGGATCAGGATCCTCACCACGCCAAGGCTGCACCTTCGCCAACCCCAGCTCAGGCGTCATCAGCGCTTGCACGCGTGCCTGCAAATGGATGTCGATCGACAAACGCACATCGCGACCCGCTACCGGCACCGTCCGTTCAACTTCATCCGTATCCAGATGCGCGATCGTCTGTCCCCGTGCCCCGCGCAATATTTTTTCATACGTCGCTTCAACGCCCCATTGGCCTGTTCGATCGCCAGGCCGATATCCATACAAATTGTAATTCTTCCGCCCCGCGTCGTCCTTGTTTTCAAACGTCAAGCCCAATCGCTCCGCATCACCAGCCCACACCGGACGCATCGCGCCGATCAGATGAATCCCCACGCCATCCATGCGCATCGTCACCGGCTCATCGCTGCGCAACGGCAACGGCAATGTCGAGCGATCCACATCTACTTCCATCGATTCGTGCGGATATTCCCGGTTGCGCGTATCGGTTACCCGCACCCACTGCCACACTGATTGCGTCACGCCCAATCGCCCATCGGTATCGCGTCCGTTGTGCGCTTCGCTCAGCTTCCGCCGAGCGGCCAACAGCGCCGCCTGATCCATTGGTTCGATGATCGCGTGGTAGCCGCGCTCCTCAGCCAGATCGATCACAGCCTCGGCAAAATCGATCGGCTCATCCAACTCCGCACTGCGCCGCACGTATTGGCGTTGGGCCACGTCGCCTTTGATCAATTGCAACTTGCGCACGATGGCCACACGTTGCTGATCGATTTCATCCACCGTCACGCCCCCCAACTCGGCCAGTTCCCACCACAATGTTTTCACTTGCGCGTCATAGATCGATTGCACCCGCGCTGCGGCGGCTTCCTGTTCCAGGTCCGACATTTCCCGCCAACGGGCCCGATCCATCCGATACACATGCCAACGCGCCCGCCGATATGACCAGTCACCGGTCAGCACATCCGTATGCACCGCGATCTGATACGCAGGCCGATCCGTCGCCAGGATTCGACCCTTGCGATCCAGAATTCGGCCACGCACCGTTGGGATCAACGTCCGTTTGATGAAAACTGATTCAGCTTTGCTTTGCAGTTCCGCCCCACGCCCCAGCGTCAGGTTAACCATCTGGATACCCAACAACAAAAATGCGAACACCATCACTGCCAGAACCAGCAGCAATCGTCGATAAAACATCCGGGGCATAAATTGACGTAGTCGCCGCCGCATTTCAGATCCTTCTGCCCCCCCACATATCCCCCTCAAACCCATCATCCATGACAGCCCCCCCCACTTTTCCCCCTCAATTTAGTCCCCGCACACTATCCCTTCCCCACTTTTAACTTTTAACTTTTAACTTTTAACTTCTTACCCAGCCGCTTCGGCCGTCGCGGTGTTCGTCAGAATCGTCAACTTGTTGTTCAGCATCTGCGCAAACCCGCCCGACAACTGGTACGACTCACGCTTGCCCGCTGAATCGGTCAGCGTCAACGCGCCCTCGCCCAACTCCACCAGCAACGGGGCACGGTTATACGCCAATCCAATTTGCCCGTCGTGAGCAGGGATCGTGACATACGTCACATCCTTCTCAAACATCGCGGCCTCAGGCGTTACCAACGAACAATGAAATGTATCTGCCACTGTCAAATCTCCAAATAGTTCAACCCCACAATATCACGCCCCCCCCATCGCCCCCACCACGCCCCCACACATTCCCCACACGCTTCCCCTGCATACCTCATATACCTCTGCGACCTCTTCCCCTGCCTTCCTCTGTGCCTCTGTGCCTCTGTGGTTAATCCGCTCCCCCTTCCCCCTCACCCCTTCATGTGTCCCTTCAAAAACGCACCCGTGTACGATTTTTTCTTCTTCATCACATCCTCAGGCGTGCCTGTGGCCACGATCGTCCCACCCCGATCGCCACCCTCAGGCCCCAGGTCGATCAGCCAATCCGCACACTTGATCACGTCCAGATTATGCTCGATCACCACCACCGTGTTCCCCCCGTCCGCCAACCGGGCCAACACCGTCAATAGCCGATCGATATCCGCAAAATGCAAGCCCGTCGTCGGCTCATCCAACACGTACAACGTATGCCCGGTTTGCCGTTTGCCCAGTTCCGTGGCCAACTTCACCCGTTGCGCTTCACCGCCTGACAACGTGATCGAACTCTGCCCCAGTTGCACGTAACCCAGTCCCACCTCGTACAGCGCATTGACCAGGGCCGTCACCTTCGGGAAATTTTCGAAAAATTCGCGGGCTTCTTCCACCGTCATATCCAGCACATCGGAAATGTGCTTACCGCGATACAGAATTTCCAATGTCTCGCGGTTGTATCGCTTGCCCTTGCATGTTTCGCATGTGACAAAAACGTCAGGCAAAAAATGCATCTCGATTTTTTTCACCCCTTGCCCCTGGCACGCTTCGCAGCGCCCGCCTTTCACATTAAAACTAAATCGCCCCGGCTCATACCCGCGAATCTTCGCTTGCTTCGTCTGACTGTACAGCTTGCGAATCAGATCGAAGATGCCCGTGTACGTCGCGGGGTTCGACCGCGGCGTTCGACCGATCGGCGACTGGTCCACTTCGATAATTCGATCCACATGTTTCAAACCCGTGATCTTGTCGTGCTCGCCGATGCGCACCTTCGACTTGTTCACTTCCTTCTTCGCCGCCCGCAACAGGATCTGATTCACCAGCGTGCTCTTGCCCGAACCCGACACACCCGTCACGCACACCAACCCACCCAGCGGAAACGTCACATCAATATTTTTCAGGTTATTCTGCCGCGCACCCTGCACCACGATCGCTTTGTCATGTTCCAGCGCCCGACGCTTACCCGGCACCGCGATTTTCTTCTCACCCACCAGATACTGCGCCGTCAACGACGTCGGATGCGCCATCACCTCGCTCACCGCACCCGCCGCCACCACTTCGCCACCATGTCGACCCGGCCCGGGCCCAATATCAACCAGGTAATCGGCTGCCCGAATCGTATCCTCATCATGCTCCACCACCACCACCGTGTTCCCGATGTCCGTCAGATGCCGCAACGTCTCGATCAATCGCGCGTTATCCCGCTGATGCAATCCGATCGTCGGCTCATCCAACACATAGCAACACCCCACCAAACCCGAGCCCACCTGCGTGGCCAACCGAATCCGCTGCGCTTCACCGCCTGACAACGTCCCCGTCCCGCGGTTCAGATTCAGATACCCCAACCCGACGCTCATCATGAAACCCAGCCGTGCTTTGATCTCTTTCAAAATCGGCTCGGCAATCTGTTCCTGTTCCTTCGTTAAATTCAGCCCCTCAAAAAACGCCACCCCATGTTCGATATTCAATGCCACCACATCGTTCACATTCTGGGGCTGCGCGTCTTTGTCTTTCTGTTCCAGAAACACATGCAACGCTTCGGTCCGCAATCGGGCACCACCGCATGATTCGCACGGCGCTTCCGACAGATAGTCGTGCAGCCGCGCTTTCACAAATTCGCTGTCCGTGCTTTCCCATCGACGTTGCAAGCCCGGCAAAACCCCTTCAAAATCCGTGTCATACTTCGCTTCATCACGCGCGTTGGTCCCATGCATCAGAATCCGCGTCACGCCCTTGGGCAATTTCTTGAACGGCTCATTCGGATCAACATCAAAATCTCGGCAAAACTTCCGCAACACACGCGCGTAATACACGTTCATCCGCTTGCCATTTTTTCGGAACGGCTCAATCGCACCTTCACCCAAACCCAGGCTCGTGTCCGGCACGATCAACTCTGCATCGAATTCCAACACGTTGCCCAATCCCCCGCACTTCGCGCACGCGCCATGCGGACTGTTAAAACTAAACAGCCGTGGCTCCAGATCATCCAGGCTGCATTCCGGATGCACTTCGCACGCATAATGCTCCGAATACAACGTGTCCGACCACGCCGCATCATCCGACGCTGACGCCCCTTCTTTCAATTGGCTCACCACCACCCGACCCTCGGCTAACTTCAACGCCAACTCGATCGAATCCGCAATCCGCGTCCGCGCATCCTCATCTCCCTCTTCGCCCTTGGCACGAATCACCACGCGATCGATCACCGCTTCAATCGTGTGTTGCTGATACCGCTGCGTTTTGGTTTTGAACGGCCCTTCCCCCTTGATATCCCGCAGGTCCATCACCTTACCATCCACGCGGGCCCGCACCAGACCCTGCCGTTTCATGGCCTCAAAAACTTCCTTGTGATGTCCCTTTTTCCCACGAATCAGCGGGGCTAACAGCATCAACCGCGCCCCGACATCCATGGCTGTCACCGCATCGATAATCTGCGTGGCGGATTGCCGTTCGATCGGCCGACCGCACGTCTTGCCCGTTTTGTCATCCACATGCCAACAGCGGGGCTGTCCCACCCGGGCCATCAACAACCGCAGGTAATCGTAAATTTCCGTCGTCGTCGCCACCGTCGATCGCGGGTTATGCGATGCCGACCGCTGCTCAATCGCAATCGTCGGCGGCAAACCCTCAATCGATTCGATGTCAGGCTTCTGCAACTGATCCAGAAACTGCCGCGCATACGCGGACAGCGATTCCATGTACTTGCGCTGCCCCTCCGCATAAATCGTGTCAAATGCCAGGCTCGACTTGCCACTGCCCGACAACCCCGTCACGACCACAAACTGGTCACGCGGAATATCAATGTCCACCGATTTCAAATTATGTTCACGAGCGCCGCGCACCGCAATAAATTGACTAGCCATGCCGGGATTGTAGCGACCCCCTCCACATCTTTCTCCCCCCACCCCCCCCCCCCACATTTCCCCCGCGCGATTGCCCCCCACGTGTCCCCGCACATTTCCCCGCACGTTTCCCTCTGATATCCCTTCCCCACTTTTAACTTTTAACTCTTAACTAAAACCTCTCAGCCTGCCTGACGCTGGTCTGAGCCATCGCTTTGAATCTTTGCCATCGCGGCCTGATGTTCCTGCCGTAGACGCTCAATAATTTGTGTATACAACACCGGCTCCGCGCTGCCTGGGTTCGTGACACTGGACTCGCCCATCATCGCATCGTCCTGACTGGCCACGGGTTTTGCCCCTGTCACAGCTTCTGTCACGACGTCCGGCGCAGTAGGCGTGGCTGCGATATCTATTCCAGCATTCTCCGGCGAAACCGCAGGCACTTCTGCAATTTCTGCCACATCTGCCACATCCGAAACATCCGAAACATCCGTCGGCGGAGCGCTGGTCATCACCTGCACCGGCACCGCTGGCGGCACCAGACGCGGTCCCGTCGTCGTGCGTGGGTTCACATTTTTCGCACGTTCCGCATGTTCATTGCGTTCCACACGTTCCTTAGGCGACCCGGGCACATTCGTGGGCATGCCCGACTTTTTCAGCCTATTCGCAGGGCTCAACTGCGGCACCACGATCTGTTTCGCCTGCCCCACGCCCATCCGTTTAACCTGCTCGGCCACCAGACGCTCGACCATCTGGGCTACCACATGCTCATCGGGCATCGCGGGCTTCTCGCTGGCGATGGCGACTGCTTCGTTCGCTCGGGCCATCGCTTGATCCACCGCCTGCGTTGTCGACTGACTGGCTTTGGCGGTCGCAGCAAAATATTTCTTGGCCTGACCCAACAGGCTTTCGCTCCGTTGGATCAACTCATCCATCCGATCGGTCACCGTCATCTGTTGCTCGGTGACTTCACGAATCTGACCCTCCACCGCGTCAAGCCGAGCCAGTGTCTTCTCTTCACTTTTGGACAGATACTGGTCGTACACACGAAACGACTGGGCAACGTCGGCCTCAATCTTTTCCTGCAACGCGCCCTGTTCCCGTTTCAGCGCGGCTAACTGTTCATGATGACCTGCCAAATGCGCCTCGGCAGCTTTATACAGTTGCACGCCTAACTTCACGCGATGCTCGGCCTGGGCTTGCATCCGTTGCACCGCTTCCAACTGCTGCTCAGCAGTCAACGGCGAACGCGGCAAACCCGGCAAACGAATCGCCTTGGCATCGACTGATACGCTTGGATCAGCCACCGCACTCGAACCAGCATGGGATGAATTAGATGTCGATGTGTTAACCATAATAATCACCTACCCCCCACCCCCCCCCCCCCACTTTTTCCCACTTTTCCCCTGCAAGATTCCAACTTCCCTGCGTGTCCGCCACTTGCGGCTTAGCCCCCTCCACGCCCCCCCCACTTTTCCCCTGCAAGAATCCACTTCTCTGCGTGGCCGCCTCACATTTCCCCTGCTTTGTTCATGCGCTTCTGCGCCATCTTGCCATTGCCTTCCTCTGTGCCTCCGTGCCTCTGTGGTTTCTTCTCCCCCTCATCCCACCCCCCGTTTCCAATTCTCATCTGCCTACCTAGATCGGCCACACCCCCACTTATCCTGCACAATCACCCTATAACCCGTTAAACTGACCGATAATGCGTCTGAATAACCTCATCAAAATCATCGAATCCCTCGCACCACTGCACCTGGCTGAAGCCTGGGACAAGGTCGGCCTGCACGTGGGCGATCCAATCCAGAATATTCGCCGCGCTACGCTTTGCATTGATCTGACCATGCCGGTGCTTGCCGAGGCCATCGCGGATAAATCGCAACTCGTCATCGCGTACCATCCGCCGATTTTCAAGCCTATCGATCGTCTCACCGCAGGCCCATGGAAGGCAGACATCCTCCGCCTGGCCATTCAAAAAAACATCGCAATCTATTCGCCGCACACCGCTCTCGATGCGGCCCGCGGTGGGCCCAACGATTGGCTCGCCTCATCGCTCGAACCTATCGCCCAATCCGTTCCTATCACGCCCCACACTTCGGCTGATCCCTCTGACGATGAAACCACGCTCTACAAAGTCGCGGTCTTCACGCCACGTGACGATGCGGACACAATTCGCAACGCCATGGCCGACGCAGGTGCGGGTCATCTCGGTAACTACCGCGAGTGCTCATTCAACATCGACGGCGTCGGCACCTTCCGCGGACTCCCAGACTCCAACCCGGCCATCGGCAAACCCGGCACACTCGAACGCGTCGACGAAACCCGCGTCGAAATGATCGTCCCAGCTCCACACCTGGCTCGCGTCCTCAATGCTATACGAAAGGCTCACCGTTACGAAGAGCCGGCCATCGACGTCTACAAACTCACCCCCCCCACGTTTTCCCCCGCCACCTCCCCCACGTTTTTCTCCGCATCATCGAACGCGTCAAGCGATCTGAACATGGCCACCGGCGCGGGTCGACTCATCACACTGGCCAAACCCATCACGCCCACCACCTTGGCCAACCGCCTCAAAAAACATCTCAAGCTCAAACATCTCAAAATCACGCCCACAAAAAAACCGATTCGCACCATCGCCCTTTGCGTCGGGGCGGGCGGTTCGCTTTTCGAATCACCCAATGCCAGCCATGCCGACGCCTACGTCACGGGCGAAATGCAACACCATCAGGCCCTCGATCTGGCCCAACAACATAAAACCGTCATCCTCGCGGGCCACACCAACACCGAACGGCCCTACCTGCCGACCTACCGCAAAAATCTCACCCGGAAAACCGGCACCGCCATCCATTGGTCCATCGCCAAATCCGACCGCTCCCCCTGCCAAATCATCTAACCCCCCCCACACCCCCACACATTTCCCCTGCAAGATTTCATGCCCTGCGCGTCCGCCACTTGCGGCTTAACGCCCCCACTTTCCCCCTGGCACCCCTTCCCCGACTTTAACTTTTCACTTTTAGCTTTTAACTCGCCCTCCCGCCCCCCCCACTTGCATCCCCCCGGCATTTTGCTACAATTCCCGGTTCGCAATCGTTCGCTGGGCTAACCGCCCGTTGTTCGCTTGCCCGTGTATCCACTGATTTTTAGACCGCAATTGGATGAATCCCATGGCCCACTCTGCCAGTGCCAAAAAACGTATCCGTCAAAACGCCAAAGCCCGTGCCCGCAACCGCTGGCACAAACGTGGCTTCCGCGAACTGATCAAGGATTACAACGAGTTGATCCTCCATGGCACCGTGGAAGATTCCCAGGAAAAACTCCGCGCCATCTATAAATCACTCGACCAGGTGGCCTCCGACAACACCATCCATAAAAACACCGCGGCTCGCTACAAATCGCGACTCACCGCTAAACTCAACGTCAAAAAATCCGTCGCAGCCTAACCCCCCCACCCCCCACTTTTCCCCCGCATGCTTTCCGCCACACGTTTCCCCCGTTTCTATCCGCATGCTCTTGGTTCGCTGACGATGTTTCCGGGAGGGATTCCGGGCAAAAAAATAAATCCGGGTAAAAAATAAAATTGATTCCCCCAAACCCACGCCAACCGCGTGGGTTTTTTCTTACCCCCCACACACACCACCACCACGCGCTCTGCTCTCCAAATCAGAAATCAGAAATCAGATCTTCCCCACCCCCCACCCGCAAGGCTGACCTGTGGCTTCCAACACGCTGAGCCACAGGTCGTCGTGTGGATCGACCCGTTTGTTGCCACGCGTGCACAGCGACATCGGCATATGCACGAATCGCCCGTGCCACTTGCTCACCACCATTTCCGTTCGGCCTGCCATCGCCGCGTGCACCGCATGTTGGGCTAGCCGTTGGCAATACACGCTGTCGGCTTCGCTCGCGGGGCATGACCGAATCAGGTAACTCGGATCGATATATTTCATGTTGACTTCCAGGTTGATTCCCGCAAAATGCGCTTTGATGCGATCCCGCAAAAATAACCCGATGTCGTGATGACGCACGTTACCTGATCGATCCGTGGGGGTCGGATCAGTCATGTCAAACAGATCCTGACCGGCCCCCTCGGCCACCACGATCACCGCATGCTGTCGCGCACGAATGCGCTCGGTCAATACCGACAAAAATCCCTCCGGGCCATCCAAACGCAACGCGATTTCCGGGATCAGCACAAAATTCACATCCGGATTCGCCAACGCGGCATGACAGGCGATGAACCCCGCATTGCGACCCATCAATTTCACCAGGCCAATCCCGCCCGGTGCACCCTTGGCTTCTACATGGGCTCCGCGTATTGCTTCGACCGCATGTGAAAATGCCGTGTCGAATCCGAAACTCTGCTCGACAAATGGAATGTCGTTGTCGATCGTTTTAGGCACGCCAATCACCGCGATGCCTCGCCCACGCTTTTCGACTTCCTGACAGATGGCCATCGCGCCGCGCATCGAACCGTCGCCGCCGATCACGAACAGAATGTTCACCCCCATCGCTTCCAATCGATCCACCATCGCTTCCGATGATTGACCGCCTCGCGATGATGACAAAATCGTCCCGCCCAGTTCATGGATATGACTCACCGACTCGGGCGTCAGGTCGTACAACGGATGGCCATTCGACTCGATCAAACCCGCGAATCCATATCGAAATCCGTGAATCGTTTGCACGCCATAGCGATAGTGCAACGTCATCACCAACCCGCGAATCACATCGTTCAACCCCGGACACAACCCGCCACACGTCACAATCCCCACTCGCGTTTGGCTCGGCTCAAAATGTATCCGGGCTCGCGCACCGGCCTGCTCAAACGACGGCAACTCTTCCAAACGACCCGCCCACTCACGCACCGATGACACCCGGTTATCCACCAGTATCCGATCCCCACCACCCCCCACCCCCCCCACATCCCCCACATCCCCCACCACGTTTTCCCCTGCATTCCCCACCGTTTTTTCCGCCACATCACCCATCCCACCGCGCAATAAATCAAATGCTGGCGAGGCCAACTCACACGCACCCACCGTCTTAATTTGCAACTCATCCAATCGTGGTATCACAAAAAAACTCCACCCCCCCCCACATTTCAATTGGTTATCTCTACCATTTCCCACCCCACACAACTCCACAGTCCCACAGCCGCTTGTGACTTAGCGCCCGCCTCATACATGTCATCTCTCCCCCGATCCCCTCGGTGTCTCTGTACCGCTGTGGTTAAGCCCCTCCCACCTTTCCTCGCACATATTCCTGCACCACACCCAGATCGTTCGGCAACACATCATAATATTCCTCACGCTCGAACAACCCTTCCATATGCGCGGGCAACTTCGGCCTCACCCCCGTCGCTTGCTCAACAGCCTCGGGGAACTTCGCAGGATGTGCTGTCGACAACGTCACCATCGGCACATCAGAATCCACCAACCCACGTCGCGCTGCGGCCACGCCGACCGCGGTGTGCGGATCGATCAGATACCCGCCGGTTTCGCGATACACCTGACCGATCATTTCCAATGTTTGTGCCTCATCCACGCGAGCGGCGTTAAACACATCCGTCACCCCATCCAGCGCTGCCTGCGATATTTCAAATCGTCCCGTGGCGTTCAATGCATCCATCAAACCGCGCACCGCGTCGCTATCACGACCATACATATCAAACAGCAGCCGTTCGAAATTGCTCGACACCTGAATATCCATCGACGGCGACATCGTGGGCACCACCGCATCGAGCTTGTGCTCGCGCGTCTGCATCACCCGCGTCAAAATATCATTGCTGTTGGACGCAATGATCAATCGCTCGATCGGCAGGCCCATCTGCATGGCGACATAGCCGGCAAAAATATCGCCAAAATTACCCGTCGGCACACTGAACGCCACCTTCCGATCAGGCCCACCCAACGCCAACGCGGCGGTCACGTAGTACACCGCTTGGGGCACGATCCGCGCCCAGTTGATCGAATTCACGCCCGACAAACTGATCTCATCGCGAAACGGCGCATCATTAAACATACTTTTGAGCAGTGCCTGACAATCATCAAACGTCCCCTCAATCGCAATGTTATGCACGTTCGGCGCATCCTCGGGCGACACCGTCGTCATCTGTCGCCGTTGCACTTCCGACGTGCGGCCCTTCGGATGCATGATAAAAATCGACGCTCGCTTACGGCCTCGTATCGCTTCGATCGCCGCGGACCCTGTGTCGCCCGAGGTCGCACCGACGATGGTGATGTGCTGATCCCGCTTTTCCAACACGTGGTCGTACAGCCGCCCGAGCACTTGCATCGCCACGTCTTTGAATGCCAATGTTGGGCCGTGAAACAATTCCATCACCCACGCGTTGGGCCCGATTTCCACTAGCGGGGCCACGCTCTGATGCCGAAACGCCCCGTACGCGTCATCCACAATCGTCCGCAGCGCATCGCTATCGATCGCATCACCGACAAACAACCGCATCACCCGATAGGCCACGTCCGCATACGACCATCCCCGCATGCCGCGAATTTCATCGGTCGACAAACGTGGCCACGCCTCAGGCACATACAACCCCCCATCGCGGGCCAGACCCGCCAACAGAACATCTTCAAATCCCTGGCCATCGGCCTGGCCTCGTGTGCTGATATATTCCAACGATCCTACTCCATAAAAAAGTTACCGCCCCCGAACATTCATCCCCTACTATATGAATAACCTATACGATGCACCCCAACTTGTCGCATCACCCCCCCCCACGTTCCTCCCCACGTCTCACCCACATTCCCCATGGCTATCTCTTCGCCGCTTGCGGCTTAGCGCCCCCCACACCCCGCTCCCTGTTTTATACTTTTAACTTTTAACTTTTAACTTTTAACTCGTAACTTATTCGCCCATGCCCCCCATCATTGGAATCACCGTCGATAACCAAAACAACACCGCCGACTCAGGCCGGTATGAGTTATCCCTCAATTATCCGCGTGCCGTCGCTGCGGCTGGGGCCACCCCGATTTTGCTGCCCCACCATATCGAGCAAATCCCCCACTACCTCAAAATCTGCCACGGGTTCATTTTCACCGGCGGCGTCGATCCACGCACCGAATCGTTCGGGCAACCCACCCATCCCCACGCGCAGCCCATGGACCCTACCCGTCAGGCGTTCGAACTCGCGCTCCTCGCAGCGCTCGATCAACAACCCAACACCCCCGTCCTCGGTGTTTGTCTCGGCATGCAACTCATGGCACTGCACCACGGCGGATCGCTCCACCAACACCTGCCCGATATCCTCGGCGATCACGCTAATATCCACATCAACGATAACCGCCACCCCCTCACCCCCCCACCCCCCCCACATTCCCCCCCACTTTCCCCCCCACGTTTTCCCCCGCAATCTTCCCCACAATCCTTGTGCGATTCGCAACCGTTGCGCCCGCCCACCCTCTCGCCCGACGACATCACACAGACCCAAATCGTTTCCCATCATCATCAATCCGTGGCTGACCCTGGCCTGGCCATGCGCACGCTCGCCGTCGCTCCGGACAACACCATCGAATGCTTCGACCATCCCTACCGTCGGTTTTATCTAGGCGTGCAATGGCATCCCGAACGCACAGGCGACGGGCCACTGGGCATGGGCATCATTGCGAAACTTGTGGCGCATTGCGACGCCAACTGATCACAAACAGCAACAACACGCCCACCAGTAACGCCACATCCGCCACGTTGAAAATCCACGGATACAACAAATCGTTCCCGCCCGGCCAATGCCAACCGAACGGCAAACGCACATCCGGGAATAGAAAAAACATATCACGCACAGCCATGAATCGCAGACGGTCGTACATGTTTCCCAACGCCCCGCCGAGCAACATGCCCAGCCCCGCGTGATACAACCACAACGTCGCAGGGCTCACCCAGAACACGCGCACCACCACCACCACCGCGATCACACTCACCGCGATGAACAACCATTGCGATCCGTCACCCAATCCAAAAACCGCGCCCCGATTCACCGTCAGATGCAATGCCAAAATACCCGGCACACATACCACCGGCTCGTGATAGCCGATCGCGCCCGGCTCATTGGCACGCACCATCGCCATCGACACCGGCTCATCGGCCACCGTCGCAAACGACCACGATTTCACGATTAAATCCGACCCCAGCACCACCCCCAACACCACCAGAAACACAACCCACGCCCCCCTTGACCGACCTGCCCGCCCCCCCACTTGCCCCCCCACATTTTTCCCCACGTTTTTCCCCACGTTTCCGCCAGCATTTTTCCCTGCAATCATCTCCCCTTCGCACGCTCCCGCTGCTTGCGGCTTAGCGCTCACACCCCCCACACCATCACCACCCGCTTGTGGCCCCTCCTCTACCAACTTTCCCTGTGTCGCACTAGGTTTCGTTCCCATGGGTATCACAAACTTTAAACAGTAATCCCAACTCACCCACGACCATTTCTGACTTTTAACTTTTAACTTTTAACTTTTAACTTTTAACTTTTAACTTTTAACGAATTTTAATACCGACCATTGCGCTCGCGTTCACGCACCACTTCGATGCAATACTTCGCCCACGGCTGAATATCCAAACGTGCTTTACCGATCGGCCGACCTGATTCGATGCACACGCCGTAATAGTTTTTCAACATTCGTTCCAGCGCGTCATTGATTTCGTTGAGCATGCGCCGTTCCGACTCGACCAGCCCGAGGGTAAATTCTTGTTCGTAATTATCCGAACCCACATCCGCCATATGCAACGGCATGTGTGACAGATCGCCGCCGGAATTGTTGCGCGATTTGTCCAACGACTCCACATCACCCAACAGGTCTGCGCGTTTTTCCAGTAACGCCTGGCGATAGTCTGCCAGTTCTTTTTTCGATAGGCCGGACTTGGCTTTACGCAGTTGGGCTTCGGTCAACGGCTCGTCAGGAATCAACGACTCAACTTTGGCTGATGACAACGTGCCATGGCTGGGTCGACCCGAAGCTGACTTCGGGCCCGAACTCAACGCACGACTCGCCGCGCTCACGGTTTTTTTCTTCGTCGTAGATTTTGTCGTCTTAGTCTCTTTAGTCACTTTGGCCGCTTTGGTTGTCTTCGCTGACTTGGTGACTTTGGCGGACTTGCCCGCACTCTTGGCAATTTTGGCGACTTTGGCGACTTTGGTGACCTTTTTCTTGCCCGCAGGCTTCTTGGCCACTTTCTTCTTCGTCACCTTCGCGGCTTTCGTGGCTTTGGCTTTGGTGGCATTAGCCTTCGTGGCTTTGCCTTTGGTAGCTTTAGTTTTGCTGACTTTGCCCGCCTTCTTCTTACTCACCTTTGTCGTTTGAGACGACGACTTAGACCTCGAAGCCTTAGCCGCTTTCGTGGACTTAGCTGACTTAGTCGTCTTAGCCTTAGATGTTTTCGCCGAAGATTTGGACGTTTTAGACGATTTACCCGTCTTGGCTGACGTGTTGGCTGACGTGCCTCTTGCCGAAGATTTCGTGCCGGATTTCGACGCCGTCTTCGCCGCTGACTTCTTGCTCGTCTTGCTCTTTGTGGTGGTTTTCTTAGCCAACGCCGGTCTCCGTCATTGCGACTAAATCGTGCTGTGTCAGATGTTTATAGCATGTCAGCCCTGATTTAAGCGTGACACCAACACCCGCCCCCCGCACATCCCCCCACACTCCCCACCAACTCTCCCAACCTGACCCTCATGCCCCTGCAAATGGCTTTCACAACACCGCATCACTCAAAATCGCCTGTCTATGCGGAGCCGAGCATTCTACTCACCCCAAACCCCCACGACAAGCGCCCCCCCACATTCCCCCCGCATTCCCCCCGCATCCCCCCAGCATTCCCCCAGCATTCCCTCCCGCATTCCCTCCGCACACGCCCAAACCACACCCCCCACCACGCCCCCAATTCGCTGATCGTCATCTTCGGCCCAGCGCTGCCCCCAGTGCTGCCAATGACACGTTTGCCAATCACTGCGGGTCTTCGCTATAATGCTTGGCTCGACCCCGTCGCCCGTTCCCGTGTGTCCGGGCTATTCCAAAAACCACGACGGCCCCAATTGGCAACGCTTTGGGGAAGACAGGAAAACAAATCATGGCAGAATTCAATCGCTTCGGCGCTCCTCGCACTCAGGTGACTTTCACCTCCAGCAACGGCACCCTCTTCGTCGACTACAAAATGGCTGACGACCTTCGCCGTATGCTCACCCCTAACGGTAAAATCCAGTCGCGCAAGCGCACCAGCCTCAACAGCCACGAGCAACGCATCGTCGCCCAGGCCATCAAACGCGCCCGCCACATGGCACTGCTCCCCTTCACCAGCGCCACCCTCTAGCCCCCCCACTCCCCCCCACCACACCACATTTTCTCTGCGCTATTTATTGCACCCTTGCGGTATGCAGCTTAGCGCGGCAAAAAAATACACATAAAAAAACCGACACATCATGTGCCGGTTTTTTTATGTATTTCCAACCCCCTTACCCACTTTTAACGTTTTGAGCGTTTTGCGTCATTGGTGACCGCATCGCAATCCGGACTTGTCACTTAAGTGACCAGTCCAGTGTGAATGTTATCAGGTCAGAAATTATGCAAGACGTTTAATGCCAATCCCGCTAAAAATTCGCACGCTCTAAAATTTACTCTCGCATCAACCCCCGGTATTCACCGGGGGCTACTATGAATCCCACGAATAATCACGCGCGTGGTTTATTGTTAGTAACTTTTAACTTTTAACTTTTAACTTTCTAACGAATCTTAAACCACCACCGCAGGCGACTTCAGCACGCGTTCTAAATTTCGCAGGGCCTGACGAATTCGCTGTTCGTTTTCGACCAGCGCCATACGCACATACCCTTCACCGCCTGCACCGAATGCAGCTCCGGGCGTCATTGCCACTTCCGCTTCTTCCACCATCGCCAAACAAAAATCATTCGACGAACCGTTGTAGCGGGCCAGATGTTCTGCACTGACTTTCACCCATACAAACATCGTGGCTCGTGGATTATCAACTTGCCACCCTAGTTTTTCCAAACCTTTGACCAGGATGTCGCGTCGTTCGCCATATTTTTTGGCCTGCGCTTCGATATGCTTGTCGCCTTCGCGCATCGCGATGATCGCGGCGATCTGCACGGCCTGGAAAATGCCGTAATCGTAGTACCCTTTGATCGTCGCCAACGCATTGCACATCGCGGCATTGCCACAGCAAAAACCGATGCGCCACCCCGCCATGTTGTAGGGCTTGCTCAACGTGCTGAACTCCACGCCGAATTCCTTGGCTCCATCGGCCTGCAAATAGCTCGGTGCTTTATAGCCATCAAAACACGTTTCGCCGTAGGCAAAATCGTGCAGGATCATGACTTCATGCCGACGGGCGATCGTCACGACCTTATCGAAAAAATCGGGATCCACTGTCAGCGTCGTCGGGTTATGCGGATAGTTGAGCACCACCACCTTCGGCCGAGGCGTCAACGTATCCAACACATGATCGATCCGCGCCAAAAACGCATCATCATTACCCAATGGCACGCTCACCGTACTGGCGCCGGCCAACACCACGGCATAGGTGTGAATCTGAAACGCAGGGTCGGCCACCACCGCGATATCGCCCGGCCCCATCAGGGCCAAACACATGTGGCTGAATCCTTCCTTGCTTCCGATCGTTGCCACCACTTCGGTTTCCGGATCAAGCTCCACGCCCCAATTGCGTTTGTATTTCAACGCCATATCGCGCCGCAGATTGTTGACGCCTTTGCTCACCGAATACCGACTGTTCCGCGGATCCAGCACCGCATCGCGCAGCTTATCAACCACCGCATCAGGCGGCGCATCCGTTGGGTTACCCATGTTCAGATCGATCACATCCGCGCCCGCCCGACGACGATCGTAAATCATCTGCTTCAAACGCCCCAACACATATGGGGGCAACCGTTCTATCCGATTAGCTACTTCAATTTTCATAATGCACTCTTTGAGAACGACCGACAAGCCGTCACTTCCATCCTATTACCCCCCCACGTTTTCTCTGCGCTATTTGTTCGCGTTGTTGCCTTCTGCCCCTTCTTGCCCCCTTCTTACCCCCACTGCCACCCCACTTTACCGCCCTCGTGTCGCTCGATCCCCACCGGCTTGGCCATTATCTCAATATCTCGTCGGGTCTGCTCGCCACATTCGTCGCGATTCCCAAAAAAAACGAAATCCGAAATCAAAATTCGAAATCCGAAATTCGCCTCACGGCTGAGCCACCGTGGCACGCTGGCGGTCCCACCCTTGCTTGAGCGCTTCGCTCATCGCCACCACATTCGCCTCACGGATCAGCTCGCCGGCCAACTTTTCCATCAGTACCCGTTCGCTACGCCGTTGAATCTCACGCACCAGCTGCTCTTTGACATCGGCTAATTGTACGTCCTTCCCCGGTATTTTTCGCTCCAGTTTTACAATCGCAAAACCACTGTCCAACGCGATCGGCGGACTCACCTGGCCTTCACCCATCGCGGCCAACGCATCCCGCACCGCGTCCGGATATTCCGGATCTGCCCCACTGATGGCTGGCAGTTTACCGCCCACTTCCCGCGTCACATCCAGACTATGCGTCGCCGCCACTTCGCCGAATGTCTCGGCCGACTCGACGGCGGCCAGCGCCGCCTCCGCCTCGGCCAACGTTCCGACCAATATCAATCGCGAGGCATACCTGGGACCATACCGCAACGCGAACGCCTGCTCCACCTGCACCTCTGTGACCTTGACCTGGTCAAATACCAACGCCCGCAGCCCTGCATTACGCCTGAGCAATGCCGCGTACCGCGTCTCGCCCAGACCCCGTCGGACCCGCAACACCCGCAGCAGGCGGGCTGATTCGTTCGCATCGTCGGCCAACGATTCCAGAATGATGCGCTTTTCCCGATCGATCATCGGCCGTGTGATCGGCATTTTTTCCGAGGCCAATCGCTTTTCCAATTGTTGATCAATCACATATTCGGCCAAAATTTCACCGCCCACCGCTTCAAACAAACGCTCTCGCAATGCGGACAACTTCACCGCTTTCCCATCCACCACCGCCACCACACCACCGCCCGCGTTGTCCTCGGTCTCTGCCCCAGCCCCAACCATGCCACCGGCATTCCCTGGCTGTTCCGCACGTGCCACCTCCGGCCCACTACCCCACGCGCACCACACACCCCATGCCATGACCACGGCTACCATCACGCAACCCCGACCACCAAATCGACTCCCTCTCACCAGCATGGCCGTCCGCCTGTTAAACTGCTTTTTCAAAATAGAACCATTCATGCCATCACGCTACGCCTGCAAAACCAACCTGTCAAAACCCACCCCCCCCACCCCCCACACTTTCCCCTGGTGAACCCTACTTGCCTTCGTAGCCTTCATGAATAGATCGCTCCTAACTCTGAACTCCTCACTATTAACTTTTAACTTTTAACTTTTAACTTCTGACTCTTAACGCTTAACCAACCCCGCCATGGCACCTCGTTACATCCTCTGTCCTTATTGCGGCCACGTCCAAACGCCCAGCGATCGCTGCGCTAAATGCCTCGGCCTCTTCGAACCGCTTTCACGCATGGCCACGCAGATTGCCATGGGGCCTTGGTTCCTTCGCGATCCCAAACATCCCTTCAGGCCCGGGTTCAGTTACGACACGCTCAAACAACTCATCGCTGCCGGCCGAATCAAACCCAATTCAATCCTACGCGGCCCGACCACTCACCAGTTCTGGTCCATCGCCCGCAACACACCCGGCGTGGCCCACCTCGTCGGACGATGCCACGCCTGCGCCGCCCACTTTCCCCCCCACTTGCCCCCCCACAATTCCTCCACCACGGCCCCGGCATCACCGGACAACCAGGACCAAACCGCCAACCCGCTCGAACGCTGCCCCCATTGCGATGCCTCGTTCGATATCGAGGCTGACCGCGACCAGCTCGGCCTCACCTATGCCACCGACGACGACGTCACCGAAGCCCAACAACGCCTCACCGCTGAACAACAACGCATCGCGACCCCCCCCCACTCCCCCACACCACACACCGCTCGCGGCTTAGCGTCAACGTCATCCTCTGAACCCACCGATCACGACGACACCACCCACACGCATGACGCTGATCTCTCCGACGACGACACGCTGCTGAGCCCGCCCAATCTTGCTCCCGACGAACGGGATAACACGCTCGCGGAAATCACCGCGGACGAATTCGATGACATGCTCGTAGAGGCTAACATTGCCAACGCGACGAATATGGCTGGCGCGGTTGATGTGGTTGATGCATTCGATTCGGACAGCGTCGACATCGATACCCATCGCTTCCGCCGACGCATCCAGAGACGCAAACGCGCCCGCGTGCTCACCCTCATCTGGCTTGCCATCGCTTTCATCCTCATCGTCCTCGGCTTCGCGATCGTCACCCTGCTCTGGACACTCGTCAACGGCATGTACGACCCCCCACACGCCCCCCCACATGCCCCCGCACATGCCCCCGCAACCACTTCAACCCCGCAGGCCGCGCCCCCCACTACCCCAATCGACGATTCGAACACGGATGCTGACATCGCTTCCGATGCCACCCCTGTCCCTCCCACTAACACGCAGACCTCGCGCCCCACTTACAGCCCACCGCCGCCACCCCCACCGCCCAAACCTGATCCTGCCATCGAATTGATCGCCCAGGCCAACCAATTTGTTCGCGAACAGAATTGGACCGCGGCCCTCGAAACCGTCAAACAGGCGGCCAACACCATGCCCGGCGACGACCCCCGCCTGCCCACCTTCCGCGACCTCATCCGCCGACTCGAACAACGCCAAATCACCGACAACACCCAATCCCTCTTCCTATCCCCCCCACCCTC
>JAUHYI010000039.1 GCA_030426385.1 Phycisphaerae bacterium | reverse complement strand
TAGCCCCCCACTCTTACCCCCCACGCTTGCGTCCCTACAGTTGGCATCAACCGCCTGCGACGCCGGGAATCCAACTGCCGGTCATCGCGGCCAGTTTCATCCATACATACCCCACCGCGAACAGCAGGGAAATCGCTGAGACTGTGACCAGCACCGTGTATACATTGCTTGATTTGCTACCAGAATCTGCCATGTCGATTGCTCACTCGTTTTCACAAATAGGTCGAACAAAACCGGGCTGTCCCCCCGCCCCAACCCAGCCGAAACGGTCAATCACGCGGCCGGATCAATACCCGCCGGTCAGCACTGAATCGCCAACTTGAATATCGCCTTGCAGCAACATCACACGGCCGGCCGATTCATTGGCGTCAACAGTCGTCACCACCATACGGCCCAGGAAATCATCGCCACGATGGATCAGGAAACTCACGTTCGGCGTCACCTGATCATTCGCACCCACGTCGATCATGACAAACGTATCACCACCGAATGATTCGATGCCGGTGATGCTGCCTGCCACGCGTTGGGTCAGTTCGTAATCGGTTGTTGTCGAGCCCGACTCGCCTTCGATCTGTTGCAGAATATCCGAAGGCACCTGTTGCAGCTTGCGCTCCAATGCGATGCGATCTTCCTGCAGTTCGGTCATCTGTTCTTTGAACCGGCGAATCTGTCGCTCATACGTTTCGATCTGGCTTTCCAACTCGTTGTTGCGATCAGCCAGTTGGATCGATCGCGTCTGGTTGTCCAGCATTTCCGTACGACGTCGGGCCAGTTCGCTTTGCAGCGTATCCAGAATTTGCGTCATCTGTTTGAGCGCTGCGGAATCCTGACTCGCATCAGCCTGCAACTTGGAAACCTCAGAGCGTTGGCTTTGCAACACACTGCGTTCGTTACGCAATTGTTCCTGGGCAGTGCTCAGCTCGCGACGCAGGCCCTGCTTGTCAGCTTCCAGATTCGTGATCAGGATGCTGACCTTCTCCTGGGCTGCCTGCACTTCAGACGCTTGCAGCTTGGCTAATTCCTCAGCCACATCTGCTCGCTTCTCGGCAGTGACAAGGTCCTGCTTATAATTTTCGGTATTGGCGACAAATGGTATCACCAGAGCCACCAGCAACACCGACAACACCACCACGAATACGACCATCACTTTTGTGAGTGCACTCAAACGGGACCTCCTCGCGGTCAAACGGCAACGCCTACGGGCGGCCAAGCATTAATACGGTCTAGTTCACAAGTTGGGGAACACAAGCTGGTATTCAGCGATAAATTCATCATGGAATGCCACAGATACCAGTGGATGGAAAATTATCCGCATTTTCCAGATCCAATATCTATCCGCGATCGGTCCAATTGTCAACCGTATTGGACCTAACCGCCGTTGCATCATAGCCTAACATGACGATACCATAAACACCACTCACCCCCACATTCCCACATCACCCCCGCCCCCCCCCACACACCACACCACATCCATCACACCCACACACTCGCTCCCACCATTCGATTCGCCCTCCACTTGCTCATCCACTTGCCCCAGCAATTTGCTCGCTCACCCGGAACAGGCACCATGACCTTAGCAACATCCCCCCAGTCCACCCAGACCTCCTCTGACGCCAACCAGCAACTCGACACCTCCGATGTCCCTGCCTATTGCCTGCAACTGGCCCAGCGTGCTCAGGCCGCCGCCAACGCCATGACCCGCACCACCGGCGCCACGCGAGTCGCGGCATTGCGAGCCATCGCTGCGGGATTGCGTCAACAAGCCGCCGCCATCATCGCCGAAAACGCCAAAGACCTGGCCGCTGGTCAACAGGCTGGCTTATCTGCCGCCATGCTCGACCGTTTGAAACTCGATGACAAAGGCGTCGAAAAAATTGCCACCAGCGTTGATCAAATCGCTGACCAACCCGACCCACTTGGCGAAGTCATCGAAGGACGCGTCCGCGCCGACGGCATGCGCTTACAAAAAATTCGCGTGCCCATCGGTGTCGTCCTCATGATTTATGAAAGCCGACCCAACGTCACCGCTGACGCCGCAGCGCTCTGTTTGAAAAGTGGCAACGCCATCATCCTGCGCGGCGGCAAAGAAGCGCGACATTCCAATCAAGCCATCGCTAATGTCGTGCGCGACGGCCTCACACAATCAGGCCTGCCCACCGACGCGGTGCAACTGGTCGCCACCACCGACCGCGCTGCGGTGGGCGCACTATTGCAATTAGAAGGACGCATCGATTTGGCCATTCCGCGCGGCGGCGAATCGTTGATCCGCGCTGTCGTCGAACAGGCACGCATCCCCGTCATCAAACATTACACCGGCCTGTGCACCACTTACATCGATGCCGACGCCGACGACACCATGGCCATCAACATCGCGATCAACGGCAAAACCCAACGCACCGGCGTGTGCAATGCCACCGAAACAATTCTCATCCATCGGGACGCGGCTCAGCGCGGCGTGTTGAAAACACTATGCGAACAACTGGCCGAAAAAAATTGCGAAATCCGTGGCGACGATGCCGCCTGCGCTGCATTCGCCAAGGCGAAGCCTGCCACCGATGCGGACTATGACACGGAGTTCCTCGACTTGATCGTCGCCATCAAAATGGTGGACAGCATCGATGACGCGATCGATCACATCAACACCCACGGCTCGAAACACACCGACGCGATCGTCACACAAAATATCGCAGCAGCCGACACATTCGTCGCTCGTGTGGATACTGCCAACGCGTTCGTCAATTGCTCCACCCGTTTCAGCGACGGCGGCGAATATGGCCTCGGTGCCGAGATCGGCATTTCCACCGACAAACTACATGCCCGTGGCCCCATGGGTGCCCGCGATCTGACCACCACCAAATGGGTCGCCTACGGCGCAGGCCACATCCGTCAGTAATTCGCACTTCTGATTGCTGATACGCATCCCGATAAAAACTCGCGTCGTTAGCCGTCGCCTTTATGGCGGCGTGAATCATCGGGCAAACACAAGCCATCGCGCCGCCATAAAGGCAGCGCCTAAAGATCAACCACACGCGTGTTTTATGTGGGATTGCTATAACGACGAATCACACACAAAAATTTATTGGATTCCGTATTACCGAAATCAGAAATCAGAAATCAGAAATCAGAAATATTTTATCCCCCTCGCCCCAACCGCGGACGCAACATCCACAAAAACACCACGCCTCCCAGCACTGCGGTAAATATCCCGATCGGCAACAACCCCACTCCATACGCACGGCCGATCAACACCGACGCGATATCCGATCCCACAATCAACACCGCACCCACCATCGCCGCACCCGGAATCAGCATCCGATGCCCCGGCCCCAACAGCAAACGCGCCACGTGTGGCCCCACCAAACCTACAAACGCGATCGGCCCAGCCAACACCACACCACCCGCAGCCAACACCGACGCCACCAGAAACAGTTCGAACCGCAACCGCCGCAGATCAACACCCACGCTGCGCGCTTCGCTATCCGAAAACGTCGCCGCATCCATCGCCGACGCATGCCGTTGCAATAACAACCAACCCGCCACCGTCGCGATCGCCACCACCAACACCCCGGTCGCGCTCACCCCTTCGTTCAGATACCCCATCATCCAACGGGCGACATCTTCCTTGATCCCCGCCGGCCCCAGAATGTAATTCAACAACATGATCGCCGCCCCGTTAATCGTGCTCAGCACCACACCCACCAACAGCAATCCCAACGGATCGATCACCCCACGCTTCTGCCCTGCCAACAACACGATTCCCATGCTCGCCCCCGCGCCCAACAGCGCGCCGAAATGCGTCCCACCAATCCGCCAACCCATCCACGCCCCCAACAACATCTGCGCCATCACCCCCACCCCCGCGCCTGTCGACAAACCCAGAATAAACGGCTCAGCCAACGGATTACGCAACAGCGCCTGCAACGCCACACCACTGATCGCCAACCCCACCCCCACGATCACGCCCAGCACCAACCGATGCACACGCAAATCCATGATCGTCAGCGCCTCATCCGAGTGCGTGATATCCCCAAACAACACCTGCACCACCGCTGAAAAAAAATCCCCCTCAGGCCAACCCAGAAATTCCCCCACACACAACCGCCCCATCGCTACCGCCACCAACAGCAACGCCAACCCCATCACTTTGGCACGCTCACTGCCCAGCAACGTTACCCTCCGCTTCCGTTGGCCCACCCGTTTCGATCGCATCAATCGCTTCCACCAATTCCGGATGAATCGCCCGCGCCATATCCAACGTCACACCCACCAACGACGTACTGGGCAACAGCACCAACGGATCATTCACCACCACGAATCGCTCATGTTCCACAGCCGGAATCGACAATCGTTCAAACTCCGCCAATCGCGGATCGTCCGTCCAATCCGCAGCCAGTTCCATCGCATCCGGCATTAACAGCAACACCACATCCGCCTTCGTCGCGATCAAGTTTTCGCGATCAAACGTCGGCGCACCCACCGTCGCATCACCCGCCGCATTGTCACCGCCGGCAATCGACAACATCTCATCCAACACCTGGCCCGGCCCCACCGCCATCACAGGATTCAATCCAATCACCATCAAAACCCGTGGCCGTTCGCCTGCCATCGCATCCGTCAGCGCTCGCAACCGCACCAGTTGCATCTCCAGTTTCTGCCGCAGCGCCGATGCCTGAGCCTCCATGGCCAAGACCCCGCCAACACTCGTCAACGATCCCTCTCCCTCACGCCACAACGTCCCCATCACATCCCGAATTGTTTTCGGATAATCGAACACCCCTACCTCAAACCGCCCCGACGCCCCCAACTCGCCGAGCACGCGTGGCACACCCTGGCGCGCCGTTGACATCAACAAAACCAAATCCGGTTTTGCCGCCAGCAATGCCTCGTGATTGATATCCAGAAAATTCCCCACAATTGGCAAGCCTGCTGGAGCCGATACGTCATACTCCGCCACGCCCACGATCCGCTCCCCCACGCCCAGATCCACCATCATCTGTGAGATCGCCGGGGCCAATGTCACCACGCGCTTGGTCTCTTCGGCTGTTTCCAATTCCAATGGCAATGCCATTTCCGATAGCGACGATGCTGACGGCTTAACCGGCGAAGCATCACCATCACCTCGCCCTCCGCCCCACATCACCACCGCCAACGCAACCACACCACCGACCACAAACCACACCAGCCACGAGATGCGTTCCCCCCCACTCAATGTGCCGATCCCGACGTAACCGCGATGTCATCAAATTCAGTTCCATCCGACACGCGACGCAGCAACAGGTAAATCCACGTGTGAGCACAAAAATAGAAACTCACCGCAAACGCCCACAACAACGCCACCAACGCATACATCCACATCCGCACTGCCATCGACGCCAGCGAACCGGTCCAACTCAGCCACACCGTTTCGTCCACACCTTCACTCAGTAACGCGGCGGTATCCCCAGGCATAATCAGGTCAAATCGATTCACCGCACCGATCGCCGCGTCACCCACACCCGCAGCAACCACGCCTTGCGTTATCGACAACGACACATTCACGATCCCGGCCAGCACCAAATAAACCACCACCCCATATCCCAACCCAACCGCGGTATAAAACAACCAACGCCAAGGCCGAAACAGCACATAGTTATAAACCCGGCTCACCACATCAAACGCATCGGTCCCCTCAACCGCCAATGCGGGATACATCATGCCTCCGCCAGTCACCAGTAGGATCAAGGTCATCGTCGCAAACAATCCCAATCCGATCGCTCCGAAAAACAGCAACCCGCCCACCACATCCAACACCATCAAGTTGAAAAACACCAACCCGCCCAGCCACAGCACCAACAACACCAAACCCGCCAACACCGCAGGTACCATCGGCGTCATCACAAACGACACATATTTCGACACCGAAAATTTCAGCGCAGTAAACGCACCAATGGATTGATTCAACGACGCATTCACCGCCGCCATCCGTGCCAACGCACCGCAGAAAATCGGATAAATAATCACCGCCATTAACAGGTAGCACATCCAATACACCGGATGCGCACGCATCAACCAACCCGGCAACGTCACCATCAAATCTCGCAACGCTCCCACCACACCTCCCATGTTACCTCCCACGCCCCCCACTTTGCCCCCCACAGTTTCCCCTGCGCGCCCGCCCACTCCTGCGCCACTGTTACCCAACCCCAGATCAAACGACACCACCGCCCGCATGAGTCGATCCAGGCAATCCATTTTGTAATCCAGCGCCGACGCAAAAATACCGCGCGGCCGCATATCCAACAGCGTCGCTACCTTGTGCGCGCGATCGCGGCGAATACTTGCTAGCCGCTGATCCAACACGCCCGGTTTCAAATCCGGATTCGCATTGTTTTTCAGGTCCGCATGTTCGGCCACAAAATGCCCATCGATTCGCTCGATCGCATCATCAAACAACGTCATCAAATCATCGTCTGCGCCGTCTGCCCCTGCATCCGCATCACCCGAAACTTCTTTAGGCAACCAGCGCATCTGTCGGTCCAACTGGTCTTGCGTCCACGTAGGCCGATCTTCTAGCCATTGATCAAATGCCTCTGCATCCAGACGCGCGTATTGCGAAATTTCACCCGGATACGCCACCGATCCCATCCCCGCAAAAACCCAGTCCAGCGTTCGCCCCCCCATGTACACCAGCACAATCATCACGAATGCCAACAGCAGTTTCCCAGGCTGCATGGCCATGCGAAAACTCGAAAACAACCGCGTAAACGGCAGCAACGATTCAATATCAATCCCTTCCAGATTCACGCGCCGCGCTTCATCCGAACTGGCTGATCGCTTCGTAACCGAAACAGGTGCGATGGACGAGTTAGGTGAGTCCGAGGACTCAGACGATACCGACGATTTAGACATAGGTTCATCCCTGATTACCCCTCACCACACACACAACTTTACCCACACGCCCCCAAAAATTTTGGCTCAATTACTCTCGAAAAATTCAGTCGTCATGGCGTCACTGGTTTTTCTATTTCGATTCAACCGATGAATTGCTCGCCTCATTGCTCGTCTCATTCATCGGCTCATTCATCGGCTCATTGATCGTTTGCGGATCTTCGCCGCGTTCGATCGCATCGATCTTCGCCACGCGCCGCGCATGTCGTCCCCCTTCGAATGTCGCGCCAATCCATTTGTTCACAATCCCCAGCATTTCATGATCCCCCATCATGTCCGCACCAATACATAACACATTCGCATTGTTGTGCCGTTTACAAATTTCCGCGCCGATCTGATCGTGAACCACTGCCGCGCGAATGCCTTTGACTTTATTCGCGGCCATGCTCATCCCGATCCCCGTCCCACAGATCAACACGCCGCCATCAGCCTCACCATCCATCACTGACTTGGTCACCTGATACGCGATATCCGGATAGTCACAGCTCTGGGTCAGCCCCATTTCAAACGGCACCAAAACCTCATGCCCATCGCCGCGCAAAGACCCGGCCAACTGATGAATCATTTTTGCACCACGGTGATCCGCGGCCATCGCAATTTTCATGATCGAGCCTCCTCGTGTTCGACCAGTCGAACCGACAACAATGCCTGCAACTGTCGCGCACACGCCTGGTACGTCGCCAAATCCCCGCCATAGGGGTCATCCACATCCCGACCATTCATATCCAACAGTTCGGTTTTATTCGCTGCATCCGGCGCCATCGCCAACACCGCATCCACATGCCGTTGCGTCATGCCGTAAATCACATCCGCCTCGTGGATCATTCCCATATCCAAACCCGCCGACCGATGCCCAGACAGATCAACCCCCAACTCAGCTGCCGCAGTCACCGCATGCTCACTGGCCGCGCCACCACCGCGCGTGAACGTGCCGGCCGATTGCACCACCACATCATTGGGCCACATCGATCGCGCCAATCCCGCCGCCATCGGCGAACGACATGTATTACCGCTACAAACAAATAGTATTTTTCGCTGCATCAACTTCTCAATATAACGCAGATCGTAAACACCCTCACGCAAAACGCTCAACGCCGGGCTTCCGCTCTGATCAATTGTAATCCGTAATATCGTCGATGGCTTGGACACGCCACACTTTCCACCATCAACGCCCAACCCGGCCTCAGCCCCAACCGCGCTATTGGCTTCGGCAAAATCACGCGGCGGGTCGCCACCACGCAGATTCGCACTGCTGGCCAGTACCGGTCCGTCCACCGCTCCGAGCACCGCCCGCCCCAGCGCATGCGCCGGACACCGTAACCCCACCGTCTTCTCATGATACAACCGATCCGCCTGATCCATCGTCAACCCCAGTCGATCCAACGAATCGGCCATTACCGCATCGCTCACATCCACCACCAGCGTCACCGGCCCCGGAAAAACTTTATCCACCAACCGCCGTAAATACGGATGACTCACATCCACATACCGCGACGCTGACGCCGCATCGGGCAGATGAATCGTAAACGGCTGCACCCCATCAGGCCGACCCTTCAACGTCCGCAATCGCTGCACACCCGAATCGCTCAACCCCGACGCACCGATGCCGTACACCGTCTCAGTCGGAAATATCACCAACTGACCATCGGCAAAAGCGGCCGCCGCTTGTGCGACGACCGCTTCGATGTTTTCCATATCTTTCAGGTCTTCCATGTCTTCGGTGACCATCATCGAATCTGCCTTCTGAACTTTCACCGCTTCCGACGTGCCCAGATACCCCTGCTCGACACATCATCGCCAGACCAACTGGCGTGATTAACCTCCGCTCCCTGGGTGCACCGAACTGGCCGCTTAAGCAGTCAGTCCAAATCATGTTGGAGATTATTCATGCAAATGGCATGTAGGCCACCAGCATATCTGACGCACCAGATCGCCATCGGTTCTTTGGGTAACTCCAGAACTATTCCTTGACCTCATACTCGGCATCGATCACATCATCGCCACCGTCGGCAGCACTCGCCTCGGCACCCGCTTCGCCGCCAGCGCCTTCTGCGCCGCCGGCACCGGCCGTTTGCGATTCATAGATCGCCTTGCCCAGTTCCATGGTGGCTTTCTGCAATTCTTCCAGCGATCGCTTGATCACTTCAACATCGTCATCTTTCATCTTCGATTCGAGATCGTTGATGGCCGATTCAATGCTGCCGCGAATTTCAGGCGTCACCTTTTCGCCATGCTCTTCCAATTGCTTACGCGTTTCAAAAATCGCCTGTTCCGCACGGTTGCGATGGTCCACCAATTCGCGGGCCTTGCGATCGTCGTCCGCATGCGCTTCGGCATCCTTTTTCATCTGTTCGATTTCTTCTTCGGACAACCCTGACGAACCGGTGATCTCGATGTTCTGCGTCTTGCCGGTGGCCTTGTCCGTGGCTTGCACGCTCAAAATACCGTTGGCATCAATCGCAAACTCCACTTCAATCTGTGGCATACCACGCGGAGCCGGGGCAATACCCGCCAGGTTAAACCGACCCAATGTTCGGTTGTCCTTGGCAAACTCACGCTCGCCCTGCAACACATGAATCGTCACTTCCGATTGATTGTCGCTGGCCGTGCTGAATGTCTCTTTCTTGCTTGTGGGGATCGTCGTGTTCTTTTCGATCAGCTTCGTCATCACGCTACCGAGCGTTTCGATACCCAGCGACAACGGCGTCACGTCCAGCAGCAACACGTCTTTCACGTCGCCCTGCAACACGCCACCCTGAATCGCTGCACCCAATGCCACGACTTCGTCGGGGTTGATGCTCTTGTTCGGATCCTTGCCAAAAATATCCTTGGCAATCTGTTGCACCTTGGGGATACGTGTCGAACCACCGACGATCACCACTTCGTTCACATCCGTCGCGGACAGGTTCGCATCTTTCAATGCCGTCATCACAGGCCCACGCAGTCGTTCAAACAAATCTCCACACACCTGCTCGAACTTCGTCCGTGTGATCGCAATCTGCAGGTGCTTGGGGCCTTCCTGCGTCGCGGTGATAAACGGCAGGTTCACCGTCGTCTCCATCGCACCCGACAATTCGCACTTGGCTTTCTCAGCGGCTTCTTTCAATCGTTGCAGCGCCATCGAATCGTTACGCAGGTCGATACCTTCGGTCTTCTTGAATTCATCCGCCAGATAGTCGATCAACTTCTGGTCCCAGTCGTCACCACCGAGGTGGCCGTCACCGTTGGACGACAACACTTCAAACACACCGTCGCCGATGTCCAGGATCGAAATATCAAACGTACCACCACCCAGGTCGAACACGGCCACTTTTTCGTTGGACTTTTTATCCAAACCATACGCCAGCGCTGCCGCCGTTGGCTCGTTGATGATGCGGTCTACTTTCAGACCCGCAATCTCACCGGCTTCTTTGGTCGCCTGACGTTGCGAGTCATTGAAATACGCAGGCACGGTGATCACCGCATTGGTCACTGGCTCGCCCAGGTAATCCTCTGCGGTTTTCTTCAGGTCCTGCAACACCATCGCCGAAATTTCTTGCGGCGTGTATTCCTTGTCCTTGATCTTCACCTTGACCAGTTCATCCGAACCGCCGGTCACTTCGTAGGGCACAATCTTTTCTTCCGATTGCACTTCGCTGTGCCGCCGACCCATGAATCGCTTGATCGAGAAAATGGTGTTCTTGGGATTGGTCACCTGTTGATGCTTGGCCGGTTGCCCGACCAGACGGTCACCCTTATCGGTAAACGCCACGATCGAAGGCGTGATCCGACTGCCGGTACTGTTGATCAGAACCTTCGGATCGCCGGCTTCCATCACGGCCACCACAGAGTTCGTCGTCCCCAAATCGATGCCAATTGTCTTGCTCATGGTGTAAATTCCTAGCTATTTTGTGTGCTGTGTAAAAAAATATTCGTAGCCAAGCGATGCAGGGCTTCAACAGGCCGTTCGATGCGCCCCACCACTGGGGTCACCGATTGGCCGAATCACCTTTGCCCCGCTCGGTTAGATTAACAACGCAAAGCCGATGCCACACGAACCCGTAAAAAACCGCGTTATTTGGCTCCTATCGCACTTTTAGGCCCGACCCAAACCTGCCACTGGCGATCTGCCAACGTGTCAGTCTGCCATAATGGCAATAGTTTTTGCGACACAAAAGTGCTTCAATGAGCCCCGCGCAATCGCCGCTCGACCCGGTCGACAAACCCCAATCACTAAATATTACAGCTTTTCCTGCGGAAAAAGCGATAAACCTTTGCAACAAGCGTGCAATGTTTCGTTACAATCCACGCGAAATCCAACGTGTCATGGATGATCACAAGCTTTTTAAAGCTGAATTTAACCAAGGAGAGTCATAGGATGGCTAAGAAAAAAACCACCGCGACCGTCGCGAAGAAAGCTCCCACCAAGAGCGAAGTGTTCAGCACCATTGCTGAAGCAACCGAATTGTCCAAGAAGCAAGTCGCTTCAGTCTTTGACGAACTCAACGCTGTCATCAAGAAGAGCCTCGGCTCGCGTGGTGCTGGTGTGTTCACCCTCCCCGGTCTGGCAAAAATGACCGTCAAGAAAAAGCCTGCGACCAAAGCACGCAAAGGCATCAACCCTTTCACCGGCGAAGAAATCATGATCAAGGCCAAGCCGGCCTCGAAAGCGGTTCGTATTCGTCCGCTGAAGAACCTCAAAGAAATGATCAACTAATTTCGACTATTTTCTCGGATGCATGTTTTGGCTTAAACCGAAACATGATCAAGGCACGCAAGTATTTCACAAGCGGGCCGACTCCGAGTCCCACGTTCGCCACGCGAACGTATACCCAATAGATCATTGATGACACGACGAACCCCTGGCACCTTACCGTGCCAGGGGTTCTTGTTTTAACCACGCATCACACGCAATGATTCAATACCCATTCCATTAAAAACTCGCGCGTTAGCCGCCGCCTTGATGGCGACGCGATGGCCCAGGCTTGATCCACGTTTCGCGCCGCCATAAAGGTGGCGGCTAACAATAAAACCAAAATCACGCACTTGTATTTTGCGGGATTGGCATAACGATTCCTCCCGTTTAGCGGGCGACGCGCCAGCGTCCTGTGCCGGATATCATCGCAACTCACGATACACCCAACATCAAACCGTTATAGAATGCCCAGCAGTTCCATCACTCACGCACCCACGCCGCAGGAGTACACGCTTTGTCCGCCACCACTGACATCATCCAACGCCACGACGCACACATGACCATCAACTATGGCCGCTTCGATGTCGCGTTGGTGCGCGGTCAGGGTGCCAAGCTGTGGGACGCAGAAGGCCGGGAATACATTGACCTGTTCGCCGGTTTCGGTGCGCCGATCATTGGCCATTGTCATCCCGATCTGGTCACCGCGGTCACTGAACAAGCCCAGAAACTCTGGCATGTCGGCAACCTGTTTCACACCGAACCCCAAACGCTTGCCGCCGAGCGCATCGCCCATGCGGCTCAATGGCCGGGCGGCGCGAAATCATTCTTTTGTCATGCCGGTGCCGACGCCAATGAAGCCGCGATCAAACTTGCTCGCTTGCATGGCCATCAAAACCCAGGCCCCAACGGCAAACGCTACAAAACCATCAGCGCCACGCAAAGCTTTCATGGCCGATCCTTCGCCACCATGCGAGCCACCGCCAACGCCAAGGTCAGCGAAGGTTTCGAACCCTGGCTGCCAGGCTTCACCAACGTGCCATTCAACGACATCGCCGCGATCGAGAACGCCATCGACGACCAGACCATTGCCGTCATTGTCGAGCCCATTCAAGGCGAAGGTGGCGTCAACATGCCCGACCCCGATTACCTCGCCAACGTGCGAGCGCTTTGCGATCAGCACGACATGCTACTCATCTGCGACGAGGTCTGGACCGGCTGCGGCCGAACCGGCAAATGGTTCGCCCATCAACATTTTTTAACCCCCGAGCAATGTCCCGATGTCATGACCCTGGCCAAGGGCGCAGGCGGTGGATTACCCGTCGGCGTCATGGTCGCGTCGGCCAAAGTCGCTGACCTGTTCGACCATCGCAAAATGGGCGGCGTCAAACATGCCACCACACTCGGCGGTAACTGCCTCGGCATGGCGGCCACCGCATGTCTGTTCAACGTCATCGAACGCGACGGCCTGCTCGATCATGCCACACAACTTGGTAAACACATCGTCGATCGGCTTAACGCATTCGCACAAAACAATTCCAACGTCACCCAGGCCCGCGGCCACGGCCTGTTCATCGGGATCGAATTGGCTGACGATTGCGACGGCAGCGCGGTCGTCAAAAACTGCATGGAACAAGGCGTACTCATCAACGCAACGCGCGGAAAATCGTCGCCCGTCTTGCGCTTAGCACCACCATTGGTCATCGACCAGCCCCTGCTTGATCGTGGGCTCGACGTGTTGGAAAATGTGCTGACCAACGATTGATCATTCACACGAGGTGTCATGCGCAGCCGAGGGAACCATCCATATTCATCGATCAAAACGGCCATCACGGCATGCGTCGCGGCGCTATTCATCATCACACTCGCTGGATGTGCGGCTCCCCAGCCGATTGAAAAATTGCCGTCACTCGATGACATCCACCACGCACGCCATCCGAATGACGAAGGCCAACCCAATGCCACCGTCACCGGCCTGCGCATCCAAACCATCAGCCTGCGTCTGGGGGCATCAACCGACGCTGCATGGGCAGCCCTGTCCACGCAAGGCCTGGACCACGACATGATCCGCCGATGGCGCAACAATGGTTTTCGCATCGGCACATTGGCACGCGATGATGTGGCCCAGTGGTCCACACTGCTATCGCATGCCTACGCCCAACGTGCCGAATTGTATGTGCCCACCGAGTATGACTTGCCGTTGCGTCATGTCCCTGCTCAAACCAAACCGCGCGAAGTGCTCGTTGATTTGCCCCCCAATCCGCCGCGCATCGTCACGCTACCGCCGGGCCAATCGCAATTTCTGATCACATTCACCTCGCCCGAAAATCACGGCGAACCTTTGCCACTTTCCATACTCCCTCATCACCACATCGCACGTCCCCATCTGACGCCACGCCATCCATTCGAGTTGGCCACCGATGGCATCGCGCTGACCATGCTCAAAGTCAACACACTATTGCCTGACGATCGCGTCCTGATCATCGGCCTCGACCCGGAGCCAATCGTCACATGGACACGCCCGACAAGAACGAAAGATATGGACAGCAGCAAACTCCCCAGGCTCGACGACAGTACAGATACCAATACCGACGCGAATAAAAATCAAAAAATTAAAACGCTGGCTGAGCCTCAAACAGATACCAACGCCACGACAGATAAAAATACAGCGAATAACGTTGACGAGGTTGTCGATATCACCGCCCCCCCCACACCCCCCACACCTACCACGCCTACCACGCCTACCACTGTCCCTACCATCCCTCGTCTGGGTACTCTCTGGCTCACCGCGCCACACAGCAAACGCCCCAGCCAACGCATGATCATGATTGCTGCCCAACCCATCCCCACCACTACGCCTCAGCAATCTCACAACTAATCGGCATTCGATTCAATTCTCGTGCGCGATTTCCCGTTAGCCGCCACCGCCGCCTTCACCGCCCCCACTACCGCCCCCACCACCGCGTCGCCTGCGCCGACGCCGACGGCGTTTCTTGCCGCCACCTTCGCCTTGCTCTTGCTCTTGACTTTGGCCTTGACCTTGGCCTGTGGATTCGCCTCCTGATCGGCCCTCACCACTCGCACGCACGTCAGAACCCCCAGACCCACTGTCGCCGCCACCCTGACCTTGCGGTTCATCCTGCGATTGAGGTCGATCGTCTTGACGATCGGCTGTCTGGCCATCCTTCCGACTGTCTTTTCGGTCGGAAGGCAACGTCGAAATGTTACCCTCATTCGAGGCCACGCCCCCCTCTTTGGATTCCACTTCTTCATCACGCAACGGCCGACCCGGCGATGGCCGACGTGGTTCGCCTCGCTTGGCTTTGCGCGCATCCATACTCGCCCGCTGCTCAACCTCACGCTGACGCATGGCCGACGCTTCTTCCTTATCCAACTTACGCAAGCTTTCCACCGGATACGCATTCATCACGCCCGTTTCCAAACGCACTAACACCAACTGCGTCAGAATCTGCGTGTTGATCACAATGCCCGGCCCATCATCGCTCATCACCGGCGTCTTGCGATGCGGCAAACTTTTACGCAATGAATCATACGTCTCGTCTTCATAGCGCAAGCAACACATCAATCGCCCACATCGCCCGGATATTTTTTGCGGGTCCAACGTCGCCTTTTGAATCTTGGCCGACTTCATCGACACCGGCTTCAACACTTTCAAAAACTGCTTGCAACAACAATGCTGGCCGCACTTCTCATAGTCGGCCACGATTCGCGACTCATCGCGATCGTTGACCTGATGCATTTCAATGCGCGTCTGAAACTCGCTGGCCATTTCCCGCACCAGTTCGCGAAAGTCCACCCAGTCTTCGGACGTGTAGTGAAAAATAATTCGCTCCCCGCCCAACAGTCGCTCCACATCCACCAATCGCATCGGCAAATCCCGCTCGGCGATCATCTCTTTGGTTCGCTTGACTATCGCTACTTTCTCATCATCCAGACGCGACTGATCGTTCAGGTCTTCCACCGTCGCCACCCGCAAAACCTTGCCCGACGAGGTGAATGGATATTGCTTGCCTCCCGAATTTTCGATGTACGTCAACATCTGCTTCCGGCTCACGCTTTTGCCGCAGCCCGAATTGCCACACGTCGTCGTCAGCATTTCCCCCAGCTCGATCCCGCGATTCGTCCGGATCACCAGCTTCGACCCGCACCCCGGCTTGGCCTCGCCACGATACGGCAACTCCGCAATCATCCGCATGTAACCATAGCGCACCACGATCGACGACGGAGCCTTCAGCTCCTCGTAACGCTTGCGATCTTCTTCATCAAACTCTGCCAGAACCGGCAACGGCGTAATAGATCCAGCCATACAAAATCATCTCCGTGATCGGGAGTCAAATAGCAATCAAAAATGTCACCGGGTTGCTTTTTTTACGTCCCACACCAGCCCGGTGCCAGCCATGGGGTCCGATCACGAAAACTCAACATCCATCATACCCCCCCACATTCTCCCCGTAAACCCACCCATATTCCTCCCCTCCCACGAAGCGCCGCGACTTGTCGCGCATCTTGCACCCCAAATCCGAAATCAAAAATCCGAAATCCGAAATGCCACGCTATCCCCGCAATGCCACACTATCCTTAACCCCCAGGCTTTCGTAAATCATCCGCGTGGCTTTCGATCGGTTGAGCGTATAAAAATGCAGGCCCGCTACTTGATGGTCCAGCAGGTCGCGGCACTGTTCGGTCGCCCAGTGAATGCCCACGCGTTCGACCGCTTCGGCATCATCACCGCAGCGGGCAATCGCTTTTAACAACGACGCGGGGAACCGCGATCCGGCGGACAATTCAGCCATGCGCTTCATGCCACTGGCTGTGGTGATCGGCATCAACCCAGCCAGGATCGGCACCTTGATGCCGGCCAATTCGCAACGCTCGCGATAGTCGTAAAAATCATGGTTATCAAAAAACAATTGCGTGCAGATGTAATCCACCCCGGCATCCACTTTCGCCTTCATGTAATCCATTTCCAGCAAACGGTTCGGCGTGCCCGGATGGCCTTCGGGAAAACCTGCCACCCCGATGCCGAACCCGCGTTTGTCCGGATGGTTCGTGTACTTGCGAATGTAACTCACCAGATCGGCCGCATAGCGAAACGCATCGTCCCCACGCTTCCAATCCATTTTGTCGCGCGGCGGATCGCCACCCAATGCCAGAATGCTGCCAATTCCTTCGCCCGCCCATCGATCCAGAATTTCTTTGATCTCGTCTTCCTGATGACAGACGCACGTTAGATGCGGAATCGGTTCCAGACTCGTCTCACGATGAATCCGTTCCACCAATTCATGCGTCAGGTCCCGCGTCCCCCCGCCTGCACCGTAGGTGATGTCCACGAACGAGGGCTTGAGATCTTCCAATTCACGGATCACCTCGAACAGATGTTCCGACGCCTCAGCCGTCTTGGGCGGGAAAAATTCAAACGAAAACGTGGTACCGTCTCGAGCAATAATGTCACGAATATGCATGACCTGCGGGTCCTTCCTATCACAGTTAGTCTTTGCATTAGGTTATCCGCACGCCGTCCGCATGGCCAATACCGCTCCCACAAACTTTTTTCGCCGCGTTTGCCAACCATGTGAGATACTGTTGGCTGGCCACAAAAACGCATCACCTATGGCCACCACGCGATGCCTGGCCGAATCCCGATGAATGGGCCACGTAAGGCCTACCTTTTCGCCTTAATCACGCTTCGATCACGCTTTGATTGCACTTTGATTGCACTTTGACCGCACTTGGATCGCGCCTTACTCAGGGGATCACCCGCTAACGCCATGCAGAAATACCTTGTCATTCCCGCATTTAACGAACAGGCCAACATCCCTGCCCTGTTCGATGCCCTGGCCCTCACTCCGCTGTCGTTCGATGCCATCATCCTGGCTGACAATGCCTCGACCGATCGCACCGCCCAGCTTGGGGCCGACCGAGGTGCGATGGTGGTCCATGAACCGCAGCGTGGCTACGGCGCCGCATGCTTGTGTGCCTTGCGTTGGATCGCCCAACATCGCGCCAAGGCCGGAGGTGAAACTGAAACTAAACCTGAAACCGATCTTGAAGCCGATCCTGAAACCGTTCCTGAAACCGAGATGGTCATTGCATTCCTCGATGCGGATCTGTCCGACGATCCTGCCGAGTTGCCGCGCTTGTGCCAGCCCATTATCGACAACCAGGCCGACCTGGTCATCGGCTCGCGCGTCCGATTGGCGCAGCCCGGTTCACTCACGCCCACGCAACGCTTCGGCAACGCTTTGGCCACCACACTCATGCGTTTGATCACAGGCCAACGTTACACCGACCTGGGGCCCATGCGTGCGATCCGCGGGTCATCGTTGCAACAGCTCGATATGACCGACCGCACCTGGGGCTGGACAATTGAAATGCAATTCAAAGCCGCCCGCCAAAAATTACGCATCATGGAATTCGACGTTCCCTATCGCACACGTCACGCAGGTCAAAGCAAAATCTCCGGCTCACTGATTGGCTCCATCCGTGCCGGTTATAAAATCCTGTACACCATTGCCAAACTCACTCTAAAAAAATAACGCCGCTACAACCTGAGGGTCATCGCGACGCTATTGCTCCAAACTCGGAGCGCGAATGGTTTTTTAATGACGTGGCCTGATTACGATTACGCGGCTTCGCGCATCACGGTGATGTCCTGACGACCGCCGTAACCCGCATCGACTTCGTGCCAACTTGAAACGCTGGCTTCACCGCGTTGCCAGCACAGATACACTTCGCGGTCCTGGTACACCGATGGAAAATCCAAAAGCCCGCGTTCAAAATCTTTCAACTCCACACCCACCGCATGCAATTCTTCGATCAGCATGTTCAGCCGATCCATCGCTTGCTCGTATTCATTCTTGAGTGCTTCCATGCCCTCAGCAGGTCGGCCATGCTCAATCGCTCGGCGAATCTCCACCGCTCGTGTGTAGCACGCGGTGATGTCATCAACCACACGCGACACGTACGGCAAGGACTGGTTCGCTTCTTCAGCGGTGAAATATTTACGGCCTCGGCGCGGCGGGCGGGCAATGGTTGTGTGATAAGGACTTCGTGGCATGAACTGGTCTCACTTGCTTGCAACATTCCAAACAATCGCCGTGTCCCAACTTTTGGGATAGCGGTGAGATGTCTATCGGCCTGCCAGACGACCGAGTTTGATCGCGCGCTAAAAATCGGTCCCATAACACACGGGGACAATACATTCGCATATCCGTTTCGGACCTGAACGGCGTGCAGTAGGTTTTTAAACGGGAATCGTCAATGACATCACTGTCACCAACAACGGCAGATATAACTATAAATGAACAGCGAACCGCGCATCACACGATCGATGTCCGGCCGATGCATGGTTTATGCATGATCACATTTCGCGCTTGATTTTTCTTCTAACTTTTCCAAAGACGCGTTCGCGCATCGATCACCAGGCTAAACAACAACGGCACCAGGAACAGCGTAAACAACGTCGACACGAACAGACCACCAATCACCACGCTGCCCAGTCCCTTGTACAGTTCGCTACCTGATCCAGGCATCAACACCAATGGCAACATACCTGCCACCGACGTCAACGTCGTCATACAGATCGGACGAACGCGACTGCGCACCGATTCGCGAATCGCTTCGCGCGCTTCCATCGGCTTGTTGTCTTCGGTTTCCAAACCGCGCATGAAATTCAGCGCCTGATGCACAATCAGAATCGCATTGTTCACCACCACCCCGATCAGAATCACAAAACCCAACATGGTTAACACATCCAGGTTTTGATCCGGCACGGCCATGTGCATCAATCGCAATCCCAGGAAACCACCCACCGCGGCCAAGGGCACGCTGAACATAATCACAAACGGATACAACCAGCTTTCGAACAGCGCGGCCATCAACAGGTAAGTCACCAGCATGGCCAGAAACAAGCGCGAGCCGCCGACACTGCTCAAACTCTCTCTGGTAAATCCCTGCCATCGGCCCAACATGGCTTCGCGCACTTCGGCCAACTTGTCCGCCGAACCGCCCAGTTCTGCATCCACATCTACTGGAATCGTGCCATCCGCTTTCAACCCATCAATCATGGCGACAATCTGATCGCCTGCCGATTGCAACGGCATATCATCAGGCGGTACCACTTCCAATTTCACCGCCCGCAATTCTTCGATACGTAAAATCGATTGCGCCGCCAAGGTGTAGTCCAAGTCCGCCACAGCCGCCAGTGGAATCGTTCCCGTTCCACCATCAGCCAACCGATACGCCAACGGAATCTGTCCCAGCGTTTCCGCATTCAGGTCCATCGTCGCGGGGCGTTTGGCCACGATGTCAATCGATTCGCCGCTCAATCGGAAATCACCAATCGTGATGCCATCCACCAACGTTCGCACGCCTAACCCAAGCGAGGCGACATCGATGCCCAACTCCCGCGCTCGAACGCGATCGATCGTCACCTGTAATTCAGACTGGGGCATATCGAAATTCGCCGGTGTCGGCCGAACCTTTGGAAAACCAAACATCTCGCGCAGTCGCCCTTGCAACAACTCGCCGACTTCGCGCACTTTATCCAGATCAACGCCGGTTACCTCCACATCGATCTGTCGTGTGCCTGCCAGACCACGTCCGAACAACGACGCCTGTTCGGCAAACCCGATCACACCCGGCACCGTATTCCATGCCGAGGTCAACACATCACCGATCGGCCGAACATTTTCGGAATCCAGACTCGTCGCACCGCCGAACAGACTGCTGTTAAACGATACGAAAAAATAGTTTTCCAACGGCGGAGCATTCTCAATCGGCAAGCCCGTGAATGGATGCACCAAGGTCGGCAAATCTTTCAAATCGTCATAACTTGTCGCTTCCCAATAGGGCTGAATAATTTCGCCCACACGCGAACCGATAAATTGATTCTGCTCCATGTTGTAGCCCGGTGGCGTCAACATCCCGCCAAACACAATGTTTTTATTACCACGCGGCAGATAATCCGTCGGTGGCATCAACAGCCACGCTCCGATCACTGACACCAACGTAAACGTGACGACAACGCTCAACCGCGCCACCGTACTCCCGCATGCGCGATACACCAGATTCGCCAAAATCTCAGCAATTTTTGCAAAATACGGCAACAGGCCAAACAGGGTCCGGCCCGCTTTGGCAAATTTTGTTTTCGGCTCAAACGACGCACGCACGAATCGACCTGCGCTGGTTGGGATCACAGTCACCGCCACGATCAACGACAACGTCACCGCCGCACAAATCGCCAACGCAATATCACGGAACAACTGCCCGGCTTCTTCCTGTATCGTCAACACCGGCAAAAACACCGCCAGCGTTGTCAAGGTCGAGGCCACAATCGCGCCCCACACTTCGCGTGCCGCATCATAGGCCGCTTTCATCGGTGTCTTGCCCATCCCCAGATGCCGATCGATATTCTCCAACACCACGATCGCGTTATCCACCACCATACCCACGGCAAACGCCAAGCCCGCCAGCGAAATCACGTTGATATTGCGACCGGCACCGGCCATCACCACGAACGTCCCGATCACTGAAATCGGAATCGCCATCACCACAATAATCGTCGGCCGAACTTTGCGTAAAAACAGCAGCAACACCAGCGCGGCCAGAATGCCACCGATAAACAGATTGTTTTTCACCAATCCCAGTGCGGCAAAAATGTAGCCTGTTTCGTTGTACACCATTTTGAGCGACAACTTCGGCGGCTCGTCCAAACCCTGTTCCGCGGCAGCCTGTCGCGCAACACTGGTCAGAACGCCGCCGGGTTCGTTGATGTCCTCAATGCGTTCCACCAACCCCTTGTAGCGTTTGGTCCCTTCGATAATCTTGATCACGTTCGCGCCCGCTTCACGATAGATCGGAAACGCCAACGCCAATTGCCCACGTGATCGCACAAAACTACGACGCTTCTCGTAATTCTGTTCAACCACGCCCAAGTCCTTGATTCGTACAGGCCCACCTTGACCATACGACACGATGGTTTCACGCACGGCATCCAGATCGTCATACTGCCCCACCGTCCGAACGCGCAGGTCGTACTTGCCTTCAGCCAGATCGCCCGCCGAGACATTCACATTTTCCAATTGCAACGCTTC
The DNA here is from genome assembly GCA_030426385.1 of Phycisphaerae bacterium. GTDB lineage: Bacteria > Planctomycetota > Phycisphaerae > Phycisphaerales > Phycisphaeraceae > JAUHYI01. Next base: position 19,542 of record JAUHYI010000039.1, on the reverse strand, counting down.
GCGCAATTGGTTAAACGTAATCCCGCGCTGGGCCAACTTTGCCGGATCGATTTCCAGATGGACCTCACGACCGCGTCCGCCATACACACGAATTTCACTCACCCCGGGGATTCGTTCGAGCACAGGCTTGACCCGTTCCTCGGCCAGATCGCCCAATGTTTGCACGTCGTAATCCGGATCGTCGCTCGTCAGGATCAACCATGCCACCGGATCGCCCGACCCGCTTTCGCCCGTCGTGATCACAGGCTCATCCACATCTTCCGGGTACTCGCTCACTTCGCGCAGCGCATCGGACACTTCTTGTCGGGCCGCCCGCAGATCCGTCCCGATGAAAAATTCCAATTCGATTTCCGAACGTCCCACCGTGGCCGTCGCGGTCATCTTGCGCAGATTCGACACGGTTTTTAGCCGGTCTTCCTGCTCTTCGATGATCTCTCGTTCAACTTCGTCGGGACTGCGGCCAATCCAATCTGTGCGCACGTTGATGATCGGCTGATCCACGTTGGGCACCAGTTGTACCGGAATCACACCCAACGCCACCAAACCAAACAGCAGCAACAACAGCACGCCGACCGCCACCTTGACTGGGTTCTGAATTGAAAATTGAATCGGGTCCATATATTGCCACGCCTATCTATCTGCTAAATTTCGCAGGCCGTACTCGCCGGCCCTCATGCCTAGTCACAATCATCAACTGGAATTAACGCCCAAGGCATTCGGGTGCATCCAGATGCGTACCTGGGTTGACGACAAGCATAAAAACATGCGCCTGCCATCATCCCCTTTTCGCTCGTCATGCCCGTCACACTTATCACGGTGTCGCTTGCGCTTGAGTTGATTCACGTTCCGGTTGTTTGCCTGTCCCTAGCGCGTCCGGATTCAGAATCATCAAGGGTTGCGTCGGAAACAATCGCTCGGCCCCTTCAATCACAACCGTTGTTCCGGCCATCAGCTCGGATCCTTGCCCGCCGGGTTTCGATTCGATCGCTACCGTGTCACCCACGTTGAACAACACCCGCACCGGCACCGGCAATGCCATGCCACCTCCATCAATCCAAATCACCACCCCACGCAGGGTTCGCACCACCGCGTCACGTGGCACCGTGAAAAACGCTCGCTCTTCGCCCATCGGCACTGCGGCGGTCACACTCATTCCAGGCTTTAATTTCCCATCCAAATCATCAATGCGCACATGCACCGGGAATGTGCGTGCCGCACTCGAACCCAACGGCACCACCGCGATCACCTTGCCCTCAACATCAATATTCTGGCCATCCAGTTGAATGCTCAACGGCTGATCCAACACCAGATTGTTCACCATCGTTTCGGGCACATCGATCACCGCATCAATCGCACCGCGTGACACGATCTCGGCAATATCAGCACCCGGCCCAACCCATTGCCCCACCTCAACCATCTTGCGCACCACGGTCCCATCAAACGGTGCAACCACCGCCAGACGTGCCACGTTTTCCTCTGCCCGACCCACGGATGCTTCAGCCGAAGCGACCCTCGCATGGGACGATGCGAGTCGCGCTTCCTGCGCTCGCACCCGTGACAACGCATCATCTAATTCCTTGCGATTGAGCGTGCGGCTTTCATACAAACCTCGAATCTGTTCCAGGTCTCGCTTGGCCTGATCCAATAATGCCTCAGCCTCGGCGACCGACGCTTGGCCTTCACCCAATTGCGCTTTGGCACTACGCAATGCCAGTTCCGCCCACACCGGATCGATACGGGCTAACACCGTCTCGCCCTGATGCACCGCGTCACCCTCTTCGAAATCAACTTCGATCACGCGGCCTTCCTGCTCGGCGGCCACTGTCGAACGTTTGATCTCGCGCAGACGACCGACCACCGACCACCGGTTCTGCATCGTCTGTTGTTCGATTTGTGCCACACGCACCATCGCGGGTGGTGGGCCCTGCGGTGGACCGCCACCTTCTGCGCCTTCTTTTTGCTCGCCCTGTTGCGCATGCAAAAATGCCACATTCATCAGCATGAATGCGAAAATTACAACAAATGTACAGTTACGGTAACGCGGTGGTGATATCGTCATGTGACCCTAAATTGTGAGAATATTTACCCCACACGACAATATGCCGGGTCGAGCACAATATCAACACCCTAACAACAACTTTTATTCCATTGTGAATAAACAGCTAATTCGCTGTATCAGACCGATCACCATCAATCACGGCTGGGTCGGTTCATCGGCATATTCCCACACATCCACATCCAGGTCCTGCACCCCCCAGACCAAGGCAACTTCATGCGTCGGGTACAACACATCCAGACGCTTGCCCTTGATTTTGCCACCACGATCCAAGACCGGCACCGGCTGGCCACCGTGATAGCCCGGCACTGTAATGATGCTGCCAAACGGTAGTAATTTCGTGTCCGCCGCCACCAGCTTCATTCCGTTGGTCCACACGCTGTACCCCGAGGCTGTCTGACCATCAGCCCATTCCCCACATGATTGCGCATCAGGACTGTAGGCTGTCACTTTCATCGTGATCGTTTTAACTTTTCGCAACGGACGCCCATTGAACATCGGCTGGGCTGAATCACCGAGAGCCGACGCATGTTGCCCTGCGTCTCTCATCTCACCCATGCCTGCGCCTACCGCGGCTGCATTCGATTCACCAGACATCTCGCCCGACACCATCGCGGAAACCAATCCGTCCGGCGATTCTAATCCCACCGATGAAATCGCTGCGTAACCCGCAATTGCATGATCCACTTCGTCGGCCGTATCGCTCAGGGTTAGCACACCATCATTCATGCCCACCGCAACCGGCCGTAGTGTCGTGGTTGGCGTTGCTCCTGATTTCCAGGTATTGCCCGCGCGCAACCCGGATTGAGTCTCGCCGTTGGTGACTTGCGAAATAACTTCAGCCCGTCCGGTTTGCAGGTTCGGTATCACCACGCGCGTGGTACGCGGCGCACTGCCTTCGGTCACGACCATCAAACCCATCGCTGACGGATCGGGGGTCGCCGGATGTGACAGGATCACCATCACCACCGAACCGATCAACAGCACCGCAGCCAACGCGACCATCGCATGGACGAGCTTCAACCATCGCCATGAAATGGGTCGCAGGGGACTCGAGTAAAACGTTCCGCCACGCTTAGGCATGTCAAAAACTCCGACGCCAACGCTATTCATCAAATCATCAGAACCAACCTGATCTCACACTCGTATCAATTGGCCTAACCAACTAACACGCCCACCCGATGCAATCCCCCCGGATCCCTGATGTCGATGCGTCGTCCCTGATTTATTCAGGCAGCAGCCTCGTCCATGACGCCCTGCAACACCCCCCCACTTTCCCCTCCACACTTTCTTTCCCCTCCATGGTTTCCCCCCATACTTTCAACCTCATGCTTTCCCCTCCATGCTTTTCCCGATCACTTTCCCCGCGACCGGCGTCCTCCACTGCCCGATAATCCACCACCCGAACGGTTAGGATTGTAGCCGATCCCGCACCAAACGACGCCGAAAACTTTAATTTTTAGCCATACTCACATCGCCCGCCTATGATGCCACACAGCCCCTATGCCACAAATCCATAGCAAACCCCGGCTTATAGGGATTGCCCCATCACGCCGACCGGCCCTGCTTGACCCGATCTATATGTATAACCCAGCTCATGAAACCCCAGCGCGACCCCAATAATTCACCGGCTTCTGGACGATCCAAACGCACCCGCGCTCGCCTGCGCCAATCTGCGTTAACCCACGCACCCCTACGACTGACGCGCGGCCGCGCTGCAAATGGACGATCGATGACGCAGGTCAACCTCGTCGAACACGACATCGTCCTGCCCAATCTCCCCGAATCTTACGACGGCTTGCGCGTCATTCATTTATCCGATCTGCACGTCGGACCACTGCTGCCGATCGATCGCGCCATCGCTACGCTCGAACGTACCAATGCCATGGACGGCGACATCATCGCCATCACCGGCGACTTCATCGATCTCTCGCTCGATGTCCTCGACGAACTCTTGCCCGCCTTGGCAAAACTACACGCGCCCCTCGGCGTCTACATGGTGCCAGGCAATCATGATTATCTTGACGACGCCAATCAATTCATCCAGCGCTTTCGTGATGCCAATCTAAACCTGTTGGTCAATCAAACCATCGAGCTCGACCACCACGATCATCGCATTCAAATCGCAGGCATCGATTTCGCCAAGCGCCGACGCGATCTTAAAAACCATTTACGCTCCGCGCTGCACGACACGCACCGCCAACCTGATTTTCGTTTACTTCTGTCCCATCACCCCGATGCTTTCGAAGCGGCCCTCCAACAACATGTCGACCTGACGCTCGCTGGCCACACGCATGGCGGACAACTCAACCTCTCCAACCGACGCGGTCGCAAGGGTTCGATCGGACTCGGCAGCCTCGCGTTTCGCTATCCCCAGGGACTCTACACCCGTGGCGATCAACACCTGTTCGTCACCGCAGGCGTCGGCAGTTGGTTTCCCCTACGCATGAAATGCTCCGCAGAAATCGCACGCCTCACCCTTCGCCATCACGCGCCCGATATCGAACGTAGCCACCCCTAACCCCCCCACGCCCCCCCACGTTCCCCCCGCTCGTTCCCACCGCTCGCCTCCCCCACACTCGTCATTCACATTCATCCCCACATTCCCCCCCACTTTCATCCTCGTTCACTCATCGCCGCTCACGCGCTTTTCGACATGGACAAACCTTCCAAACGCATCATCCACCAAACCATTCGCCAACCCGCGCAGGCTGGCCGATTCTATCCTGATGACCCCCGCATCATGCACCGTGATATCGCCCATTTTTTAAACCACGACCGCGCGGCACCGCCTAATCCGATCGACGCGAAGGCCATCATGTTGCCCCATGCCGGTTGGATTTATTGTGGCCGGGTCATGGCCAGCACCCTGCGCTGCACCACCATTCCAAAACGCGTCATCATCATCGGCCCCAAGCACACCGCACTGGGCCCGCCATGGTCCGTCGCTTCTCACCACACCTGGCACATGCCCGATCATGACATCGCCATCGACACCGACGCTCGCGCTCGGCTGTTGCAATTGATCCCGGAATTGCCCTGTGAACCTGACGCCCATCGCGAGGAACATGCCACCGAAATTATTCTGCCGTTCCTCACCCACATCCAACCCGACGTACAGGTTCTGCCCATCGCCATCGGCCAGATCACGCAGCTCCAATTCGATGCCATGGCCCACGCACTGCATCAATTGCACTTGCAAACTCAGGCCCTGATCATCATTTCCAGCGACATGAATCACTTCGCCACCGATACCCGCAACCGTCAACTCGACCGCATGGCCCTCGATGCCATGCGCACCGGCAATCCCGACACCTTGCTCACCACCTGCACCCAAAACAACATCACCATGTGCGGCCTCATCCCCGCCGCGATCGTACTCACCGCGCTGCGCGATCAACTCACCCACATCGATCTCATCGACTACGACACCAGTGCCACCGCCAGCCATGACACCTCCCAGGTCGTCGGCTACGCCAGCATGCAACTCCACTAACCCCCCGCCCCCCCCACCCCCCATTTTCCCCTGCGCTATTGATCATGCACGGCAGGGTTCCCGCCGCTTGCGGCTTAGCCCCCCCATCGCCCCCCCACATCTACACTCACATCTCCCCCCCTCGCACACACCACCCACACCACCACCACGCACCACTCTCCCCACCCCCGCGCAAAAAAAACGCCCATCGATTCTTTACATCGACAGGCCCGCCACAACATCACAACTTTCAAATACCTACACCAGAAATCATCCCCATCCCGCTAAAAATTCGCGGGGTCTAAATTTTTCTTCCGCACGAACTCCCGGTATTCACCGGAAGCCAACATGAATCTCCGCGCGAGAAATTATCATCATTCGTATCAGAAATCAGACTCGGAAATTTTATGCCTTGCATCACCGTCCGCGTTGCTGTCGCAATTGTTGACGCTGGACCCATGTTGAAAACGCCACGATCTGTTCTACGCTCCGCCGTCGTTCGACTTCGTCGGCATATTCAAACTGTAAACCGATTTCAAATTGCTTGTCATCCCGAGCCACCACATGCGCCACCCGCGCATCGAGTTTCAAGGGTCCATCACTCGTCGGCAACTGAAACGTACATCGATACCGACTGATGTGATACACCACATTCTTCGTGTCCTGCGGAGCAATCATTCCCATACCACCGCCACTCAGGTCCACCACCTGGGCATTGAAACTTGATCCGGTTTCGTCGTTGCCCGTCACACTCATCGATATATCCAGACCGGCAGGCTGCAATTCCACATGCGACAGTTCCATCCCCGTCGTCGGCACGCGGAAAAACTCACGCCGTTGCACCTTATCGACATCGGTAGGCCACGCTAAACGCAACGCGGCGACGCTTAACTGTTCATTCAAACTAAAACGCTGCCGACCGATCACCTGCGTTCGTACATCCCAACGCTGATCGTTGTCAACCGCGGTCATCACGATCTGCGTATCGTCGGCCACGACCTCAGACGTGTCATGCTCACCGCCTGGCAAGGGGCGTTCGATGACAAATCCCGCTTCATCAAACGCCAACATGCGCACCCGAAAATAGGTGACATCATCCTCGGAATCAGCTTGATCGATAGCGTCAGCATTGGCGATACTCACCGCTGTATTGCGTTTTGCGATCGCTTCAAATGCGACCTGCCATGCTGTGCTTGCGACATCCGGCATAACCGGCATAAACCTCCCGCCCTCAACTTCACGATAAAGGGCTTTTCAACGTAATTATCGGCCAATATCGCACGTCGCTTAATGATCTTGACCGCCCTGTTCCCACAATCTCTTCACATTGGCAGCACATTGCTACACTGATTCCCATGTCCATACTGACCCACGGCTCTGACTTATCACTTGCACCCACGCTCGCACCGCTGCTGCCCGCGGTCGGCAACACCGTGGCCGCCGTCGCGACACACCTAGCCAAGGCAGGCTTCAATGCCATCCAACTCGATGCCACCGTCTCGGGCATTCGTCCCCGCGAACTGAGCCGACGCGCTCGCCTCGATTTGCAAGCCATGATTGCACGCCGCGGCCTGCGCATCGCGGGCATCGACCTGTTCATTCCCCGGCAGGATTACATCGACCCCGCACGCATCGATCGTGCCATGGCGGCCACACTCGCAGGCATTGAAATGGCCGCAGACCTCGGCCGCATTCCGATCAGTCTCGCCCTGCCCATTGATGAACTCGGCGACGATTCCAAAAACGCGCTGGCAGAATCGGCCGACGGCCACGGCGTCACGCTGGCCATCCATGCGGAGGATCAGCTCGATAGCCTCATCACATGGATTCAAAAAATCGATCAACCCCACGTCCGTGCCAGTTTCGATCCCGCGGCCCTGCTCGATAATCAAAACAACCCGATCGACACGCTGCACCAATGCAGCGCATCCCTCGGCGTGGCTCGACTCAGCGATCTCCAACGCACCGCGGGCCTAACCCAGCGCTGCCCCGCAGGTGACGGCGAACTCGATCTCATGCAATATCGCATCGCACTCGACCTGGCGAAATCACGACGCGGACCCGTCATCCTCGACACACGCGGACTCAACCAACCCTGGCCTTCTCTCCCTCGCTCACAAACCAACTGGGATAACGCCACCTTCCAACTCTAACCCCCCACCCCCCCCACTTTTTCACTGCGTGATTGGCGTTAATGGGGTTCCGGAGTTCGGGGTTCTGGGGTTTCCGGGGTTCCGGCGCGTGCGCGTTTATACCTATCCCGTTAAAAAACTCGCGCGGTCTAAATTTTCCCCTCACACAAACTCCCGATATTCACCGGGAGCTAGCATTGGACCTAGATCGCGAGTATTTATCATCATTCATCCCCCCCACTCCCCACTTTTAACTTTTAACTCTTAACTCTTAACTCTTAACTTTTAACTCTTAACCGGTTCCCCTTCACTTGCGACCTCTTGGGGATGCAAATGAATATCACCTTGCAATAAAAACACGGTTCCCACCAGGCCGTATGCCATCAGATACAAACGGAACATCAACAGCATGCCCACCAGTTGGTTCGCTGTCGCCGTATCAGGCCCGAGCAAAAACGCCATCGCCAAGCCTTCCATCACACCCAATCCCTGATACGTCAATGGCATCGCACCGGCCAACATCAACACCGGCAACACCACCAGTAACAACCCGAACCCCACATTGATTCCCAACGCATAGCCCGCCAACGATGTCGCACTCACCAGACAGATATGCACCAACACACTCAGACCCACCGTCATCAAAACCGTCGGCTTGTGATGCGCATACGCCACCGCCGCTTCGTCGATACTCCCGAAAAATTGTTTGCCCGGCAGCTTACTGATCAACACGTCCAGCTTGATCACCTTGCGTAATCGCTTGGAAAAATACAGTGCCGACGCCACCACCACGCCAATCACCAGCAACCACACATACAACGTCACCTGACGGGCCAGCGGATGCTCCAGAATAAACAACCCCGCGATCGCGGCCAATACCACCAACCCCAGCAAACCGGCCACCCGATCGAACACCACAGTCATCACCGCACTGGTCCGACGCCCGCTCCCCTTGGCTGCGTAGTAGGCTTTGACCAGATCGCCACCAGTCGAGCCGGGCATGCAAAAATTAAAAAACGTCCCGATCATCGTCAGTTTGAACGCTTTGAAAACCGGCACATGTATGGCTTGACTTTTTAATAACAGCCACCAACGTACCGACTGCAACGGCAACACAAATCCCACCAGCACCAACCCCAGCAACAACATTTTTTTATCCGATTGCTTCACCATTTTGATCAGGCCCGGATACGCCTGATAGTCGTCGTCACCCAAACCCACTTGCGTGCCCGCAATCGTCAACACCTGTTCCGTTTCATTCACACGCACACGCAACGTCACATCATCGGCGTATGCACCGTTGGCCTTATCCGCTTCGATCAGTTCATCAAATCCCTCAACCACTGCAAATTTTGTGGGCTCATCGACCTGCCCATAGCCTGGCATGACAACCTCCGCAGGCACCAACACCTTGTCCGTCCAGTCCACCGTCATGGCAATAAAACCAATGCCCAGAACGGCCACCAACACGCGAGCTAATATCGATATGCTTTTTTTCATAGTTTCCGTCGGTTTCTAACACGACCACAAGTGTCGGCCATGCGTGCATCTTTGATCGGTAATATCAACCTGTCGGGTTGAAACGTTGCACAATCAAAAACCATAACAACACAGTACCATTCAGGCCAATGACGGCTTACAATGCCACCTGATGGCTTTGCCAGACAATTCACTTCGATTATCAGGGAAACAATAAACATGCCCCCCCACTTCCCCCCCACCGTCACCCCCACCGTCACCCCCACCATCACCCCCCCACACACTGCCCCCACCACTGCCCCCGCACCCACACTGCGACCAGTCATCACTCGGCTAGTCCGCGTGGCCGTCGCCATTGCCATCGTCGCGAGCACATTCATCGCCACCACCTCTGCACTGGCCATCGACAACGCCCACTACGCCACCGCGCAGCAATCACTCGAGCGTGGCATCGCCTATCTGCGTAGCACCCAGAATGACGACGGCAGTTGGTCGCCTCAGCCTGGGCCGGCCGTCACCGCGTTGGTCGTCCGTGTCATGCTCGAACAACCGCATATCAGTTCCACCGATCCGGCTGTCGCACGTGCCATCGATTACATCCTGTCCAAAACCCATGACGATGGATCGATCCACGATGGCATTCTCGAAAATTACAACACATCCATTTGCCTGTCAGCCCTGGCGATGATTCACAATCGACCCGAGGCCGCTACCGCCGTCAAAAAGGGTCAGGAATTTTTGCGACAGTTGCAATGGGATGGTCAGGTCGATCCCACTGGCAAACCCATCAATGAAAATCATCCCTACTACGGCGGGGCTGGTTACGGGAATCACGGCCGACCCGACATGTCCAACACGCAGATCATGATTCAGGCCCTGCACGACACCGGCCTCGATTGCAACGACGCGGCTTACCAACGTGCGATGGTGTTCATCGAACGCTGTCAGGGCATTGCATCCAACGACAAATTCGCGGACCAGATCAATCAGGACGGCGGTTTCATCTACGCCACTTCCGTGAACAAGGACAACATCGGCGTGCCGGTTTCTTATGCATCGCCCGAACAAATTGACGAAGCCAAGGCCGGCCGACCTGTCTCCGGCTTGCGTAGTTACGGCTCGGTCACGTATGCCGGTTTTAAATCCTACTTGTACGCAGGCCTGACGCGTGATGATCCGCGTGTTGTCGCAGCCTATAACTGGATCCGCAACAACTATACTTTCTCGCAAAACCCCGGCATGCCTTACGATGCCCAAACCAATTTCCATCTGCAAGGCCTGTACTACTATTACATGACGATGGCCCGCGCGCTCGATGCCTGGGGCGGCACCACCATCACCACGCCCGACCAGGTCAATCACGACTGGGCCAACGACTTGATTGCCGAATTAGTCGAAAAACAAAACGCAGATGGCTCATGGATCAACCTGCACAAACGCTGGATGGAAGACGACCCCAACCTCGTCACCGCCTACGCATTGATCGCGCTGATCCACGCGATGGATTAATTCCATGTGTCATCGCAGTTACGGTCGCAGTCGCAGTCGCAGTCGCAGTCGCACCAATTCTATTAAATTTTCGCGCGTGATTTCTCGTTAGCCGCCGCCCTTGGGCGGCGCGAAACACGGGGGGAGAAACATGGGGGAGTTAACGCATTCCAACCCCACGTTTAACGGGAGACGCGCAGCGTCCCGCTTTGGGCTATGGACACGCGCCAGCAGGCGGCTGTACCGCTCACGGTAAATGGAGTTGGTATGCATGAGTGTGGGGTTAGGTCGACGCGCCGCCCAAGGGCGGCGGCTAACGCCACTCACACTCAGCCCTTGGCCATGCGTACTGCGAGTCGGATCGCGGCTTTCATGCTGCCCACATCGGCCTTGTTTTTACCCACAATATCAAACGCGGTCCCATGATCGACGCTCGTGCGAATGATCGGCAACCCCAGCGTCATGTTCACCGCTTCGTCGAAGGCCAGCATTTTCACCGGGATCAAACCCTGATCGTGATACATCGCCACGACTAAATCATATTTGCCCGCCAACGCGTAATGAAACAACGTATCCGCAGGCAACGGCCCGGTCACATCAATTCCATCGGCCTTGGCCATTTCCACTGCCGGGGTGATGATCCGCGCTTCCTCGTCGCCGAACTGACCGTTTTCCGACGCATGCGGATTCAAACCACACACCGCGATGCGAGGCTTGTCATACCCCAACTGCCGCATCGCCTGATGCCCCAGATCGATCGGATCGAACACACTGCCAATCGTCAATTTGTTACGAATATCCATCAACGGCAAATGCACCGTTGCCAGGGCCACGTGTAATTTCGGCGAAGCAAACATCATCACCGACCGCTTGGATTTTGTGCGATGCTGCAATAATTCCGTGTGTCCGGGAAATCGGCAGCCGGTCATTTTCCATGATTCCTTGCAAATCGGTGCGGTCACCAACGCATCGATACCGCCGGTATTGACATCGCCTTGTTTGCCTCGCATCGCTGCGGCAATCGCATCATCGAGAAACCGCAAACTCGCCGCACCGCCCTGTCGCGTCGGCCTGGCCATCGATGCCCCCAGCATCGAATATTCATCGTAATCCAGCACCACCACATCATGCGTCAAATCGTATTCCGCCCGCGGCGTATCGTGTTGCAAGCGCCACCAGAACACTTCGATTTCCGCCAGGTCCGCCGCGTAGCTCATCAATTCATTGAGGCCGTAGATGACAAACCGTCCCAGTTTCCGTATCGCCGGATCAGCCAGGGCTTTGACAATCACCTCGGCACCGATGCCGGTTGGCTCGCCCATGGTGATACCAATCACCGGGCGCGACGGGGCTGTGCCACCGGCACCTTGCAAATCAGAATCCGACATTGGTAAATCGCGGGCCATATCGCCACCATGTTAGTCGCATGATCGATTAACATACACCTATGCCAGAAACAAATTTCGACAAGGCCTCGGATCGCCCCCGTTCTTCCTCTGACACGCCAGCCATGAACGTGGCCGTGATCGGTATCGGTCGGATGGGTCGGCACCATGCCCGCATTTACCACGAACTCGCTCAGGCCAATCTGGTCGCGGTGGTCGATCAGGACACCGACCGCGCCGAGGATGTCGCCGAGCAGTATGGCTGCGCCTTCTGCGCGGACACGACAGAATTGCTGTCCCGCTTTCCACAGGTGCAGGCCGTCACCGTCGCAGTCCCCACCGCAGCCCATGCCCGTGCGGCCAAACCGTTGATCGAAAACGGCGTGGCCTGCCTGATAGAAAAACCACTGGCACCCACCGCCGACCAAGCCCGGCAACTTGCCGATCTGGCCAAACAGCACCACACCACCCTGGCGGTCGGTCACACCGAACGATTTAATCCAGCGATCACCGCTGTCGCGGCCATGGACATCACGCCGCGCTTCATGGAAATCAACCGCATCAGTCCCATGACATTTCGTTCGCTCGACGTGGGCGTGGTGATGGACATGATGATTCACGATCTGGACATCGTGCTCAAGCTCGCCAACTCGCCGTTGAAAAAAGTGGATGCCACCGGGGTGTCTGTGCTTAGCCAACATGAAGACATCGCCAACGCGCGTCTCGTGTTTGAAAACGGTTGCGTCGCCAATCTCACCGCTAGTCGACTGGCGTTAAAAACCGAACGCAAGCTGCGCCTGTTCAGCGAAGCCGCCTACGTGAGTCTCGACTACCAGAAACGCGACGGCCTGGTGCTTCGCATGGATGCCCAAACCGAAACTCTGGCCCGCGTTCGCCAACAAATTGCCCAGGGCCTCGATTTATCCGAACTCGATTATTCCGAACTGGTTCAGGTCGAGCAATTGACCATGGACGGCGACGGACCAGCGAGTGATCCGCTGACCATGGAATTGGCCTCGTTCATCGAAGCGGTTCGCACCAAAGGGGCACCGCCAGTCGATGGCTATGCAGGTTGTGCCGCGATCGAGGCTGCCGAGCGCGTCGTCGCCGCCATCAGCGCCCATCAATGGGTCGGACTGACCGACAGCCGATCGATGATGGAATCCACGAACCAGTCATCGGACGTATGATCATCAATTCGTATCGCACGGGTTGGTCAGTTCGCTGCTGACACGCCCACCTTTCAACTCACACCATCCCGCGTTTGATCGGCTCTGATTGTATGAATGTGTCTGATGCACTGCTTTTGATTCCACTACCGATCCTATTGGGCGGTAGCGCTTTTTTCAGTGGTAGCGAAACCAGTCTGTTCAGTTTGCCCTTGCATGTGCAACGCCGATTGAGTGGTTCGTCGGCCATGCTCGATCAAGTGGTTGCGCAACTGATCGATGAAACGCGCGATCTGTTGATCACGTTGCTGTTGGGCAACATGGTCGTCAACGTGTTGTACATCGTCATCAGCACGCTGGTGTCCATGCGATTGCAATCAGGCGCTGCTGTCGCGGCGTTCAACATTGGCTCGCTGCTGACTTTGATTCTGATCGGCGAAGTCTTGCCCAAACAAATCGCCGCGCGTTACACCTTGGTCTGGGCGCGCACGATTGCCCTGCCGATGATGCTGGTCCATCGCGTGCTGGGGCCATTGCGTTTTGTGTTGAACCATCTGTTAATCACGCCGTTGTCGCGACTGATTCATCCCGATACCAAACCGCCTGTGCTGTCGAATGATGAATTGCAAGCCTTGCTGAAATTGAGCCAGCACCAGGGTGTGATCAACGTCGGTGAAGAGGAATTGCTGCGACAGGTACTCGACTTGAATCAGGTGCGCGTCAGTGAATTGATGACCCCACGCGTGGATATCATCGCCTACAACCAGAACGATAACGACCCGGCCAAACTCGTGGCCCTGGCGTCTGACGGGCAATTCGATGAGATGCCTGTCTATCAAAACGATCTCGATCACATCGTCGGCACCGTCCGGGCACGCCGGATTCTGTTGGAACGGCCTACCACGACCAAACATCTGGGCACGCTCATCGAGCCGATCCAGTATGTTCCCATGACCCAACACGGCGATCAGATCCTCCAACACATGCGCGATCATGGCGTCACCATGGCCATCGTCGTCGATGAATTCGGTGGCACCTCCGGACTGATCACTCTCGAGGACATCGTCGAACACATGGTCGGCGACATCGCTCGATACGATGAGCCTGAACACGAACCCGAAGTCCAACAAATCAACGACGACACCTGGCGCGTCAGTGCCCAACTATCCGTCCGTGACTGGTCCGATGTGTTCGGCGGCATGTCACAACCGCAAACGGCGGCCGTGGCCGTCGGACGTGTCGGCACCATCGGCGGATTGATCATGGCATTGCTCGGACGATTGCCCCGCGTCGGCGATCAAACCGCGATCGGCAACATCGGCATCGAAGTTGAATCCATGATCGGACGACGCATCGAATGGGTCGTCGTGCGTTTACTCCCGGCTTCTTCCGATGGCCATAACACAGACACACAGGGGGAAACATCGTGAATCTATCCCCGTTCAATACCGTATTTTTCATCGCTGAAGGTATCACCACAACAACACTGATCGCGATCGGCTGGTGGATACTGGTTTTACTCGGCCTCGGCGGCAGCGCGCTATTCAGCGGCATGGAAACCGGATGCTATCGCATCAACCGCGTGCGTTTGCATTTGCTCGAACATCGCAACATTCGCTCCGCAGGCAGACTCAGCCGACTGATCCGCGACCCGGCCACCTTGTTGGGCACACTATTGATCGGCAACAACGCCGCCAACTACATCGGCACCGCTTCGCTGGGCGTCATCTTCGCCTCATGGGGATGGGCTGACAGCAAAGTCATTGTCGTCAACGCCCTGGTGATTACGCCTTTGCTTTTCGTGTTCGGCGAAACATTACCCAAGGATTTATTCAGCGCCCACAGCGATCGCTTGATGTATCGACTCGCGCCGGTGCTCGTCGGCATGCGGTGGCTATTCACCATCTGTGGCGTCTTACCGTTAATCAAAATCATCACCATCGCCATCATGCGTTTGATCGGCGGCAAAACCTCGGACGGCCCTTTGCACCCGCGTCGCATGATGAGCGGCCTGGTCAAAGAAGGCTTAGGCCACGGCCTGATGACTGATCACCAATCCACCATGGTCGAGCGTGTGTTGGCTTTGTCGAACCAAACGGTTCACGATGAAATGACGCCGTGGGTTAAGGTCGAACGCATCAAACACACCGACGATGCCAACGCCATCTGGCAACTCGCATCGCGCTCGCGCCACGCGCGCTACCCCGTCGTCGACGCCCAGGGCCAGATCATGGGTATTCTCGAAATCCAGGACGCCCTGCGCCGCGGTCGGGAAAATTGCCCCACGGCAGGCGATATGGCTCGCCCGGCAATTTCGTTCACCCACAAAACCGCCATACGCCCGGCCTTGCAAAAACTACAAACCCAACGCGCGAACATGGCCATCGTCACCGACACCGCCAAACGCCCCGTCGGCATTGTCTCGATCAAAGATCTGATCGAACCGATCACCGGCGAACTCAGCGCCTGGTAGTTCGGCCGTTCGGCAGTTCGGTAGTTCTTCCATCCTTGTTGACTTGCCAACTTGGCAACTTGGCAACTTGGCAACTTGCCAAGCCAACTTTCTAAATAGTTTCATCCGTTAGCGGGCATGACGACGCGTCGATGGTTTCGTTTATCATGGCCAATCTCATGCGATGGTCCACTGCCGATATTGCTGATGCGGTTCACGCGGGGTTCGAACGCCGCGCGACCGATGACAATTTGGAGCAGGCGGTGTACGGGTTTGATGCTCTCGATGAATTGGGATTGCACCCGATCATTCAAGCGTCGCTATCCCAGGCAGGTTTCGGCGTCTGGCCCGAACAACGCTACCCCGGCGATGCCACACGTACCAAACGCAGCGAAGGCAAACGTTGCGACATCGTGCTCACCCCGCAACCCGACATGCCCCTGCGCGATCCGCTCATCAGTGGCACGCTATTCGACCAACAACCCGCGTGCGATCGATCCGATGCGTATTGGCTGGAAATCAAAACCGTCGCCCAGTTTGAAACCAGTGGCCCGTTCCCGCGCTATGCCAGCGAATTACTCCAACCGGTCGCCAAGGACGTCAAAAAAATCTGGAGCGACCCCACCATTCGATTTGGCGGTTTGCTGATCGTGCTGTTTACCCACGACCGCGAAACGGCGGAACACGATCTACTCGCATGGCACACCCGCTGCCTGGAAAAATCCTACCCCGTCGCGCCGCCTGCACTGCGCGGCCTGCGTTTGATCGATCGCATCGGCAACGGCTGGTGCGCCACCGCCATGTTCGGCGTGCGCGGCGTGTGACAGGCTTCGCCATTAAACCTCGTGCGTTGCTTCGGGTTAGCCGTCGCCCTTGGGCGGCGCGACCGTACCGGTTTCAATGTCGATCACGCGCCGCCCAAGGGCGGCGGCTAACGCGCGGCGTTCTACGCGAAATGGGAATCAATCATCCCTCAAAACCATCGGCCCCACAGCACGTCCAATCGTTTCACCGCTTCGGGATCGATTTTCGTTTTGTCGGACCAGATGGCCAACTTCAACGCATCGTGTGCTGGGCTCGGCGTGTCGCGCAACATCGAGACATTCGCCAGTGCGGTTTTGATCAGGTTCACCCCTGCGGCGGATGCGTGTTGCAGGTTGCCGATGATTTCACCCAACAAATCCTGATGCGATACACCCTCGGGCAAGGGCCGCCAACAATCGTAATCCGTCGGCAATCCGATCAACGCGTAGGCCATCTCCGCCTCACGTGCCAACTTGGCTTCGGGCATCGCCGTCATTCCGATCAAGTCACCACCCCACGCCCGGTGCATGTGCGATTCGGCTCGCGTTGAAAACGCTGGGCCTTCCATCACCACGTAGGTCCCCGATTCATGTACGGTTGCGTCCGGCAATTTTTTCGCACTGTCCAACAACCAACGCCGCATCACCGGACAAAACGGCTCGGCCATTTCCACATGCACCGCCGCACTTTCATAAAATGTGTTGGCCCGCTTGTACGTTTTGTCGATCACCTGATCCACAATCACCAGATCGCCCGGCGTGATCTGTTCACGCAATGAACCGGTCGCGCCGCTGGCGACGATATGCGTGACGCCCATCGCTTTGAGCGCGTAAATATTCGCGCGGTACGGCACCTGACTCGGATTGAGCACATGACCGGGCCCATGCCGTTGCAGGATCGCAATATCCACGCCTTGCCAATTGGTTTCGACAATCGCCGAACTGGGTGGGCCGAACGGCGTATCAATGTGGCGTGGGTTGCCCGATTCGCCTGCGATGACCTCGCCGAGGCCGCTGCCGCCGATGAGCCCGATTTTTAACGGTGTTTTTTCTGTCGATGGTGTCATGCCACGAATAATAACACACCCATTTCCCCTTCGTGTTTGAGAGCCACTGGCGAGAATCATCGCCACGTTTTTGGCGCCTGGGCCTGTCGGCTTCATGTCTGCTTCATGTCGGCTTAAAGTCCACAGGCCAACGGCCCAGACCTCATGTCTCAATCGCACCCTGATATTTTTCACCCACTGCGAATAAATCCGGAATAAAATCAGCTTGCCGACAATTAACCACACAGAACGATTACATGGCATACAACGATTCTAATTATCCCCCTTTATCCCCCCTGTTACCCCAGCCATCCATATTGATCTCTAACCTGTGAAACCCACCATGATCGCACCACCAACGTTCCGCGAACTGGCCCTCGACGAAATCGATTCCGTCCACCGCATGGCGTTTCATCTGACCCGTCATCCCGATGAAGCGGCGGATCTGGTTCAGGAAACTTACCTGCGAGCCTTGCGGGCGGAGGCAGGTTTCGAATTACGCGAGCAAGGCATTCGGCCCTGGCTTTTCAAAATTTTGCACAACGCGTTTTACACCCGCATCGGCAAACGCAACCGCGAACCTACCCTCGTCGACGATCTGCAACACACGGCCATTGCTGATGAAATTGATTCGCCACCGCCCGCGTGGGATTTGGCCAGCCTCGATTGGGAACACGTCGACGAACGACTCAAACATGCCATCGACGAACTGGCACCGCCCTATCGCGAAGTCCTGCTGCTCTGGGCGATTGAAGGCCTCAAGTACCGCGAAGTCGCCGACGTCGTGGGCATTCCCCTGGGCACCGTCATGAGCCGACTGTATCGCGCTCGGGCCATCCTCAGTCAACAACTCGCGGAACTGGCCTCCGAAATGGGCATCCACGTCACCGAAACAACCTAACCCCCCCCCCACTTTCCCCTGGCAAAACGATGGTGTACCGCATAACGGCATAACGGCAAACTTCGCAATTACATGCAACATTCAGTTACCCAGCAACTCGAGCATTACGATGACTAAACCCAACAAACCCACCCCTGACATCCATGGCCCTCGCCGCGATCTGGCTGCATTTGCCGACGGCGAACTCGATGTCGAACAGAACCTCGCGGTGCTCGAACACCTGGCGATGCATCCCGAAGACACCCGCCGTGTCATGCATCAACAACAACTCCGCCGCGCCGTCGCCACGGTCATGACTGAGCAAACCCCGGCCACCCCCGCCGATCTGCGTCAACGCATCGAATCCCAACTCCCCCCCCAACTCTCCTCCCACGCCCCCCGCACTACTCCCGCGAACGCCACGCAATCCAACATCAATACCAACGCCAATCGTCCCGGCATCATCGCCACCATTGGCCGATGGTTTCCTCTGGCGATTGCGGCGATGCTATTTCTCTCCGCGCTGGTGATGTGGAACGCCAACCCAACGAGCCACGATAACGCTGACGGTATCGTGCCAGTCAAACAGATCGAGCGCTTTGCCAGCCGACATGTCACTTGTTCTCGCGCGTTGACTGAATTGCATAACGTGGAAAATTTTCCCGATCGACTCGAAGCCATGCCCGACAAATTGGCTGAGCTGTTTCCCATTAGCAGCACCCCCAATCTCGATCTGTCTGCCCTGGGCTATGAATTCGAAAAGGCAGGCAACTGCCTCATCCCTGGCAAGGATGCTGTCCACATGGTCTACCGCGCTGCGCCTGAAACCGGCCGACATGACAGCATGAGCCTGTGGATCAAACCCTACCGTGGCCCCGATTCATCCGACCACGATGCGGCCATCGAACCCAATCGCATCTATCGCGTTGCCGATGCTCAGCAGGCCCACCCCATGTTCGTCTGGCGAACCGACAGCATGATTTACTACCTCGTCGGCGACAGTGGCGATCAGGTCCAACGCGCGGCCCAATCCATCGCCCCCGTACGTTCCTCCTGAATAATCTCGCCTTAGCCCTCGCCAGAATCTCACCAGGATTGGCCATCGATTATCATCCCTGGCAATCGTGCTGATCTACCCGGACCAATTCCCGCAGCCGCGGCCCCTTTTCTCCGCAGG
>JAUHYI010000038.1 GCA_030426385.1 Phycisphaerae bacterium | reverse complement strand
TACGTGGTGCGTGGTGCGGCATGAGCATAGGCATGCCATGGCGTAACGTAACGTGACGGGGCGTGTGGCGTGTGGCGTGGGGGGGGGGGTTGATTTGTTGGGGGTGGGGACTGATAATGGTCAGTCCCGCCATGCGTAGTTCAACATCCGGTCCTATTTCAGTCCGTTGTTTTGGTTTGGTTGCGAAGCCGAGCGTATTTTTGTGGTGCGCGTTTTTGGTGATGATGTTGTGTGGTGTGGGGGGAGGTTGGGGTTGTGCAAGCAAAGCGAAGCCTGGGCCAGCCGCGACACCGCCACCGACGTTTACGGGTCCAACCTTTTTACATGGCACGATAAGTTCCCTGGCGACGGTGCGTGGATACGAGCCGTTGTACGTGTCGGGGTATGGCTTGGTGGTGGGCCTGCCGGGGACGGGATCGTCGGAAGTGCCGACCTCATTGCGTCGCTGGATGATCAATGAAATGTCGCGGCGCGGTGTGGGGCGCGTGGGTACGAATATGGATCAGGTGAACCCCGCCGCATTTTTGGATAGCGACACGACTGCGGTGGTGCTGGTGCAGGGGATGATTCCACGCGGGGCAGTGAAGGGGACGAATTTTGATTTGCTGATTGAGGCGTTGCCGGAATCGCAGACGACGAATCTGGAAGGTGGGCGATTGTGGACCTCGGAACTGGCCATCGGTCGGGTGAATCCCGCGGCGCAGTTTCGTCGGCCGATGGCGCAAGGGCGTGGGCCTGTGTTTCTGGATCCGATCAATGCGAAAAACATGAGTGAAAGCGAGATCGTCGAGCTGCGTCGTCGGGCCGTGATCCTGTCGGGTGGCGTGGTGATGGCCGATCGTAAGTTGCAGATTATTTTGCGACAACCAAGTTGGGAGCGGTCGGCGTTGATCGCGGAAAAAATTAATCAGCGTTTTCGCAAGAGCATTTCGGATTCGTCGGATACGGCTGTGGCGAAGACGGACGCGGTGATCGAACTGCATATTCCCGATCGATATGCGACTCAGCCGGAGAAATTTCTGGCATTGGTCAGTTATTTGTTTTTGCAACGCGGACAGGGGTTTGAGCGGGCGAAAGCGGTACAATTGGCCTCGGTGTTAGCCGTCGAGCCATCCTATGCGGAAGGGGTGGGATTGGCCTGGGAAGGGTTGGGCAAGACGATTCTGCCGGTGTTGCGTAAATATTATGACGATGATCTGCTGCATTTGCGATTGGCCGCATTGCAGGCTGGAGCGATGCTGGATGACACAAAAGTGATCGAGCCGTTGGTGATGTTGGCTAACTCAGACGATGCGATGTTGCGTCGACGAGCCGGGGAGTTGCTGGTGAATCTGCCGACGAGTATTGAAGTGGCCCGGGCGTTGTACGCCTTGTTGGATGATGAGGACCGCGATGTGCGGATCACCGCGTATGAGTCATTGGCAGAAATGAATGATCCGATCATCCGTCGAAAGATTTTTGGCCAGCGAGACGTAGAGGGTGGCGTGGCCCGGAATAGTTTTAAGTTTGCGTTGGATTTTGTGCAGGCCGAGAAGCCGATGATTTACATCACGCAGGCGAAGCTGCCACGTGTGGTGATCTTTTCGCCGTCGGCAACGTTTGCGTTTCCGTTGATGGCTCGTCTGTGGGATAGTCGATTGATGGTGCGAGGATCAGGAACGGATAAACCGATCGATGTGTTTTATCAGCAGCCAGGCACGACCGAGGCACGAGTGCATCAGATTGCCCCAACGCTTGCGAATTTGATTTTATTGCTGGGGCATCGCGAGACGGTCGAGGAGCCGACGCCTGGGTTTGATCTGTCCTACAGCCTGTTGGTGGATGTGTTGTATCAACTGGGATTGATGGGGGCGGTGGATGGTGAACTGGAGTTTCGTCGCAACCCGTTGATCGAGCAGATAGACGTGGTGGCCAGTGAGGCGGACGCGCGGGATGCGGGGCGTCCGGAGTTTTCCGAGCCTGTGGGCGAAGAAAATTTTGTAGATCGCCCCGGGCTGGGTGAAGGGAAATGATTCGGGGTGTGTTCGGTGGTTTGGGTTGAGTTGGGGAAGATGGGGGGCTGAGGGGAAGGATAGCAGGGGGTTAGAGGGGGATAAGGGGGATGTCTCACGCAGAGAAAAAAGTGGGGAGATGGGGTGGAAAATGTGGGTTGGGGGTGGCGCAAAGACCGATAATTGGGTAAGCTACGGCATTATTGCGGACCGGATTGTCCGCACGTTTTACCGCCAGCCTGGATTTTCCCCGGAAGCTTCGCTTGGAGCTCCTGCCTCCCGACTGATCGATGGGATGAGCACGTTATCGCAGGGAAATTGGGCGTAAGGGGTTTGGGCGTTTTTCGGACATTGTTTTCCGAAAGGCGTTTGGACCCAGGCGAGGCAGGCGACTGACATGGAGGTCGACCGCGTATGGCAAATGCTATGGCTACTGTGAAATCACCTGGGATGCGATTGGCGAAACTCACACTGTGCGGGTTTAAGTCATTTGCGGACAAGACTGAAATTCGATTCGATCAGCCGATCGTCGGCGTGGTCGGTCCGAACGGTTGTGGCAAGTCCAACATCATCGATGCGATCAAATGGGTGCTCGGCGAGCAGTCGGCCAAGAGCCTGCGTGGCGGGGCGATGTTGGATGTGATTTTCAATGGGTCGAGCACGCGCAAGCCTGCGGGGATGGCGTCGGTGAGTTTGACGTTTGAGAATCCGATGATCGAGCTAGCCGCAGACGACACGGCAGACGCGGCAGACGTTTTATTGGGAGAGGGAGAGGGTGAGAGTGCTAGTGGTGGGGATGAAGTGGGTGAAATAGCGGAGGAAGCTACGCTGCAAGCGGCGGATGGTGAGGGTGATGTAGAAGGTGATGTCGAGAATGAAGTCGAGGAATCGCACGACGAGAATGCCTCGGAAAAAGATGCGGTTGCGGAATTAGTCCTCCGTGATGTTCAGGCCAGGCAAAAGGAAATGGCTGGCGGCGTACGTGGCGAGCGCACGGGGGTGCGTGTGGGGAGAGTGGGGAGAGTGGGGGGAGTGGGGGGGCGGCCGTTGAATATTGATGCGGATGTGGTGGTGGTGACGCGTCAGTTGTATCGTGACGGTTCAAGCGAATACATCATTAATAAGAAGCGATGCCGACTGCGTGATATCAAGGAATTGTTCCTGGATACAGGCGTGGGTACGGACGGTTATTCGATTATCGAGCAGGGTAAAGTCGATGTGTTGTTGCAGGCCAACCCTGCCGAGCGACGTGAGATATTTGAAGAGGCGGCGGGGATCAATACGTTAAAGGCACGGAAGAAAGAAGCCTCGCGCAAATTGGAGCGGACCGAATCGAATCTGCAATTATCGCGAACACGGTTGGACGACATGGATCGCCGTTTGCGAAGCGTGAAAATCCAAGCGACCAAGGCCAGGAATTTTCGCGAGTATGCCGAGCGGTTGCGTGAATTGCGCTTGACCTATTCGTTGGCGGAATACCACAAATTGCGTACGGAAATCACCGAGGTGATTGATCGATTGGATCAAACGCGATGTGATCGGGCAGCAGCTGCGCGAAAGCTGGAGCAGTATGGCAACGAGATGGGGTGTATTGAACAGGATCGATCCGCGATTGCGTCGGAGCAGAAATCGCTGGAGCACGATCGTTTGGGGCAGGTCGCCAAGCGGGATCAAGCGAAGCAACGCGAACAATTTGCCCAGACAAGCCTGGAAGATTTGCGTCGTCAGATCGATCGCGATGCCTCGCGTTTGAGCGAGTTGGATCAGCAGGCAGCTCGGCTGGAAGAAGAACTGGCAGAGCATTTGGCCGCGGTTGAAGACCTGTCAAAAAACGAGCAGGAAACGACGGAACGGCTTGAGCAATCCCAGGCAGATCATCGCACGTTGCAGCATGAATTAAATGACAAGCGATCAGCGATTGAGGATGAAAAAGCTGGGATTGTCGGATTGATGCGACGAACCGCGCAACTGCATAACGAAATCAAATCGATCGAAGCGTTTCAAAATAATTTGCATGCGACGCGCGATCGACTGGATAAGCGGGCGGGTGAAGTCAGTGTTGAGCTGGAAAATTTACTGACCGCGCGCGATCAAGTGCGGCGTAAATTGGGCGAAGCGCAGAAACTGATTGAAGAACAGACCAGCAAAATCGAAGAACAGCAAAAGCTGGCTGCGGAATTGACCGGGCAGCAGGGTGAACTGTCGCAACGATTATCGTCAGCGAAGGAAAAACGCAGTGGGTTGGATTCGCGTCGCGCGTTGTTGCAGGAAATGCAGGACAAGCAACAGGGCGTGTCGGATCCGGTTAAGGCCGTGTTGGCCCGGCGTGATGAACAGTTCCCGTTCGTGCGCGGATTGTTGGCGGACATGATCGAGGCCGATGTGGATCAGGCTCGACTGGTTGAAGCGGCGCTGGGCGAACATCAGCAGGCGTTGGTGGTTGATCGGTTGACGGATTTATGCCAGGCCGCACAGGAAGACGGTTCGTTCGCAGCGCTGGCGGGACGCGTGAATTTTCTGGCTTTGGATCAGTTACATGTGGCCAGTGGTGTTACCCCGCAAGACGAGTTGGGAATTGCCGAGGGGCACGTGGCGGGGAATGTGGGGGGCGCTGTGGGGGGGGGGCGGGTGTTGGATTTGGTGCGGTATCCAGAATATCTGGCACCGATCGTGTGGCGACTATTGGGGCGGACGTTGGTGGTCAACGACCTGGATGCCGCGATGATATTGCGAGCAGCCTTACCCAGCGGGTATCGGTTTGTGACGCGTGGCGGTGAGTTGTTGGATGAAACCGGCCGTGTGACCGCTGGACCGATGGGTGATGCGAGTGGGGCATCGGGGATATCGTCGGGTGGTGGTTTGATCGGCCGACGCAGTGCGCTGCGCGACCTGCACGGTGAGATTGAGGGGCTGGATAAAAATATTGCTGAAGACCAACAAGCATTGGCCGCACTGTCGGATCATGCGGCGCACATTGAAACGGTGACGCAGGATTTGCGAGAGAGTTTGTCGAATGCCAATTCGATGCGAATTGAATTGTCGAGCAAAGAGCAGAGTCTGGGCAATGAAGTGGCACGTCTGGAACGAGAGCAGCCGGTGATATCGGCGGAGACTGAACAGATTCATCGGCAGTTGTCCGAGTCACAGGAAAAACGTGATGTGCATGCGGCTGATGCGGAACGATTGACCGCAGATTCGACAGCACGTGAAGCAGCAGTCAAAGAACTGGACGCAGCGATCGTGAGTCTGGCTGAGCGTGTGGAGCATGAGCAGGAACAAGTGACCGCGGCGCGCATCGCGGTGTCGCAATTGGCCGAGCAATTGACCGCAGCGAAGCGACAGGTGCGACAAGCAGAAATCGCGCGCGACGATGTGAAGCGGCAGCATGGGATGTTGGACGAACAATTGTCGCAACACCGCACGCGCATCGCGGACCATGAAAAGGTCGCGGTACAAGCGTCGCAGGAAGCGGAGACAGCAGAGGGTAAGTTGAGCGAAATTAATGCATCGCTCGAGGGGGTGGTCAAACAGATGGTGGAGATTGATGCGGCGTACAAGCAATCGCAAACGCAGTTGAATCACGCACGCACTGCGGTCGAGCAAGCGGATCGGGCGATTCATGAGGTTGAAGTACGGCATCGCGAGTTGGAAGTGAAATGCGAAGGGGTGGAGCAGCGCGCTGCAGAGCAATTGGAACTGGATGTGAAGAGCGCGTACCAGCGGAAGCTGGATGAGTTGGCGTTTGAAGCGGACGGGAAAAAGGATGAGACGCAAGCAGACGCTGAGAATGAAGGCGATGACGAGGCGGTTGTTGATGGGGATGCAAACGCAGCCGAAGATGCCAATGCTGATGGTGTAGTTGGAACGGTAGGGATGGCTGATGGTGAAAACGATGCAGAAGAATTGGTAGAAGAGGCTACAGAAGCGCAGGGGAATGTGGAGGGGGCAAGCGATCCGTTTGATATTGATTGGGTGAGTGTTGAGGCCGAGATCAAGGAATTGCGTAAGAAGCTGGATCGATTGGGGAATGTGAATCTGGATGCGATCGACGAGCAGGATGAGGTTGAGAAACAACGCGACGATCTGTCCCAGCAAGTTGATGATATCGACGATGCACGCGGACAATTGGAGCAGTTGATCACGCAGATCAATAACGATTCCCGGACACGATTTGAAGAAACGTTCAATCAGATTCGCGATAATTTTGCAGGCCAATCGGGTTTGTTCCGTCGGCTGTTCGGCGGTGGCCGTGCGGATATCGTGTTGCAGCCTGAAGAAGATGGCAGCATCGATGTGCTTGAATCCGGCATTGAAATTATTGCCAAGCCACCGGGCAAAGAGCCGCGTTCGATATCGTTGCTGTCGGGCGGTGAAAAATCGATGACCGCGGTCGCGCTGTTGATGAGCGTGTTTAAGACCAAGCCGTCGCCGTTTTGTATTCTGGACGAAGTTGATGCGGCGCTGGACGAAGCCAACGTCGAGCGGTTCACGCAACTGGTGCAGAGTTTCCTGGATGTGTCGCACTTTATTGTGGTGACGCACCACAAACGCACGATGCAGGCCGCCAATGTGTTGTATGGCGTGACGATGGAAGAGCGTGGCGTGTCGAAACGTGTGGAAGTACGGTTCGACCAGGTGGGTGGCGATGGTGCGATCAGCCGCGAAGCCATCGAAGACCAGCGATTACGCGACCACAAGCAGGCGTTGCAATTGGATGATGTGTTGCCATCGCCGCCGGAAGAATTGGTTGCCGAATCGGTAGAAACGCAAGATTCAGAGCCAGCGGTTGTCACGGCTGGTACCGATGAAGTTGATGAAGTGACAGCCACTGAAGCGATAGATCAACAGGAGTCGGTCGCTGAAGATGCCGATGGCGTTGACGCGGGTGATAGTGGCCAAGCCAGTGAAAGCCCCGAGGCAGATGAAGAAAAAGGATCACTGCGACATCGGTTGGCCATGATGTTGGAGTCGTGATGCATGATGCGTTCGTCCCGTTATAAACCGCAAGCGGCGGGGCGAGTGATTTTGATATAGATTGACGCGGGCAGGAATAAAAAATCCTGCCCGCGTTTTTTATGGGGTTTGTGATGGTGGCGTGGGGACGGGGTATTGAATGGGTTGGCCACATTCGGGGCAAATGTTGGGTTGGTGGTGTCGGAGGTCGTAGCCACAGTGGAGGCATTGGTTGCGTTTGGTGCGTTGGTAGGTTTGTTGGGCGAAGAGGAGGGTGATGGCGGGAAGGGCAGACCATAGTGTGGCGGCGAGTCCGAAGCCGACGGCGGTGTAGTGGCCGGTACGCCACCATTCGCCGGTGAAAGCGATGCCTGACGGGTTATTGGAAATCATGGTGATGATCATGGTCATGCCAGCAGTGAAAGCGAGGAGGCCGCCGACGGTGAAGATGATGAAGAGCGTGTGTAGCCGGCGTTGGAAGGCGTCGAAGGGTTTCCAAGTGCGATGGAAAAAGTAGGCCCATGCGATGAATGCGGGGATGAAGACGATCGCGATGAGGTAGAAGGATTTCATGAGTCCGAGACTGCGGTTTTGTCGGCCGATCCAGAGCCATTGGTCGCTAGGTGTTTGGCTTGATTGCCATAGGCCGAGGGTTTGCGTGATTGATGCGGCGATGCCTGCGGTGAGCATGGCGGCAACGAGTGCGATGGAAATAATGGTGGAAGCATGTTCGCGTTGGGTGCGCGTGAGTTGCTGGGCGTAATTGTGTCGCGGTGCGATGAAAGCGATCTGGGTGGCGAAGAAAAGTGTGAAGCCGACGAAGAGGGTGATGGCATAGCTAGCGGGTGATGCGGGCCAAATGCCTGCGAGTCCGCGGATGGTGTGGTCGACGGTGGGCCATAAGCCGAGGATGTTGTTGATGGTAGCGAGGAGGTTTCGCCCGGTGGTGGTGTAGGGAAGCCAATCGGCGATGACCAGCCAGGTGGCAGAGGTGAGCAGGATGATGGCGAAGATCAGAAGGATGTGACGGCGGGGGTAAAGTATTTTCATGACTCATGGCCGGGCAGAGAAGTGAGATGTCAGACATAAGGCAGATGTGGCTATGTTATTACGTTGGAGGGTGGGGTTGGGTTCGTGGGCTAGTGTGCCTAAGATGTGCATGTGATGAAACGCAAAATAAAAATGATGATCGTGGGGGCTGTGGTATTGGGCGTGGTTTTATTGGTCAGCGTATGGGTGATTTATAAAACAGCGTCAGGTGTGGGCGAAAGCCAGATCGAAGCATTTGTTCGGCGATCGCTGATTGGAATGGCGGGGGACTATCTGAATCCGGAGTTGGTGTTTGATAGCTTGGACTATCAATCGCCTGACCAGGTGGTGATTACGAATGTTCGTTTGCGTGATGCGGTGTTTGGGGATGTGTTGTCGGTGGATCGGCTGACGTTTGCGGTGGCGAAGTCCAAGAAAAGCGGGGGAAATAAAGGGGCAATTGAGATTCGGCACATGATTTTGGAGCGGCCGATTTTACGGTTGATTGTGGATAGCCGGGACGGTGTGAGTGATGGAGAGGGAGGCGGACGATTGGTCGGGCTTTCGGATTTGATGAAGTCCAATCCTGATTCGCAAGCGAAAGCCGAAGGGGAAAAAGATTCGCCTAATGACGCGGGCAACACGAACAAAACAAGCAACGCGAGTGATGCGGGTGATGCGGTCAAGCCCAGCGAAGTGTTTCGCATTCGGCGGATTGAATTACACGATGCGATGATTGCCTATGACGATGGCAAGACGCATGAGGAAGGGCCGTTGTTGATCGATGGGATCAATGCGAAGTTTGAGGTGGAGCCCGAAGATGGTGCGTGGTACGGGTGGTGGATTCGCAGTGAGCGATTGCCGGAGTTTTCGTTGGATGCGGTGGGGCGATTTAACATTGATCATCTTTGGTTGGAATCGGATGCGGTGCGATTGTCGTTGATGTTGGGCGAAGATCGTTCGACATTGCCACATGCTGTAGCCGCGCTTGTTTCTGAATACGCATTGCATGGCAATTTGGATGTCACGATGTCAGGACGCATGGTGTTGGCTGAACCGCAGGCGTCAACGTTGCGTGCGGAGTTGGCATTGCGTGATGGTGATATGACGGTTAATCCATATACGTTTGCGATTGAGACCTTGGACGCAGTGATGACCATGTCGGGGGGCGTGACGCAATTGGAGAAGCTGGAGATCGCTGCATTGGACGGCAAGGTCCAAGCAACGGCGACGGCAGATTGGTCAAGTGAATCGCCTAGCCTGCGAGTGAATTTGGCGGGTGATGCGTTGAACCTGGATAAGCTCTACCGAGCGGATTTACCGGAGGAAGAAACGAAGCCGATCGAGGGCGTGCTGGATTTGCAGGGGATGTATTTTGCGCCGATGGATGGATTGGTGACGCAGACGTCGGGCGAAGGTACGTTGAAACTAAGTGGCGGACGATTTACATCGATCCCGGTGTTGTCGAGTGTGACGTCAGTGATGCGCAAGGATAAAAAAGTTGATCTGTCATCAGGTGATCGGCCCAAGGGAGATCGTGCAACGATGACGTTTGCATTCGAAGGTGATCGACTGAAAATTCCGACTGTCGAAATTGTGGGTGCGTGGTACGCGATGCGTGGTGAAGGGGACATCGGGTTGGATGGGAATTTGAATCTATATGTGAATGGTGGTCCGATGGAAAAACTGCAGGAAAAACTGGGGAAAATCGGGGATATTCTGGGTGCGATGACGGATCGGCTGGTGCAATATCATGTGACGGGCAGTCTGGAAGAGCCGGCGGTGCGTGTGCGAATGGGCAATGCGCAAAAACGTGATGAGAAGAAAGCGGTGGCCCAGGCCGATGCCCAGGCAAGTGCTGAGGTGGCGTCTGCGTCAACGATGGAAGTCACCACCCAGCCGGCCACGACACAACCCGTCACCACCCAACCTGCCGCGACACAACCCACGGCCACGCCTATGGCCACTAGCCAGCCGGCAACGGAAGCCGCGTCGGCTGATGTGATGGCAGACAATCCGAAGCCTGTTGAGCAGGTTTCGGACGATGACGATGCGTATGAACACTCGGGTCGATCGTTGCCACTGCCAGCCGGTTACGCACCGATGATTCCGGTGACTGCTACCGAGTTGGCGGAGTTGGAAGAATCGGAAGAGTAGCGCGTTTTGCGTTTGTTCATTGATGTGTAATACGAGTGACGGTTAATACTCGAGCACTGATTCATGCTAGCCCCCGGTGAATACCGGGGGAGGGGTGGGTGGGTGAGGGGGCGTGGGGGGTGAGGTGGGTAGGGCAATCGTAATTCGCGCTGGTCGAGGCCGGCGGCTAACTGTCAAGGTCAAATGATGCAAGGCATGATGCGTGATACCCATCCCGTTAAAAACTCGCGCGGCCTCAATTTTCCCTTCACACAAACTCCTGGTATTCACCGGGAGCTAATAAAAAATCTACACGCGAGTATTTATCGTAATCCGTATGAGTCGTTCGCTTCAGGTGTAGCGTTTCGCGGGAATAGCGCATCCGCCTGTGATTGTGTGTCCATGGCAAAAGCACGGGACGCTGCGCGTCTTCCGTTAAACATGGGATTGGCGTGTTCAACTAGATAGGCTGTTTGTTTTTTTCGACCAATGTGATGGCATCGATGCGTAGGTTTTTATCGATGGCCTTGGTCATGTCGTACAAGGTGAGGCACGCGACGGAGACTGCGGTGAGGGCTTCCATTTCGACGCCGGTGCGAGCGACCAGACCTGCGGTGGCTGTGACACGCAAGCGATCAGGAGCGACACGTTGGAAATCAACATTGACATGATCGAGTGGCAAGCTGTGGCACATTGGAATCAATGCGTCGGTGCGTTTGGCCGCTTGAATGCCTGCAACGCGAGCCACAGCGAGCGCTTCGCCCTTGGGTAAATTGCCTGCGACTAGTCGGTCGAGCGTTTCAGAGGCCGCGACGAAATCACCTGCCGCGGTGGCGCTGCGGCGCATGGGAGGTTTGTGTCCTACGTCGACCATGCGGGCACGGCCTTGTTCATCGATATGGGTGAGGGGATCGGCCATGGGGATGGGGTAGTGAACCGCGTCGTTCAATGGTGACGGCCAACGGCGATACGTGATCAATCCATCTGATTGGTCAGGGCCCGCATCTGTCGTGCGCGGTTGATCACAGCATCAGGATCGAGGTCCTGTTCTTGTTTGGCGTTCATGCTGAAATGCCAATCCAAAGCGACGCGCGCGTTGGGAATCATTTCGAAGACCAGATCCGGGCCGGGCAATTCCCATAAGGGGCCGCGTGCTTTTTTTTGCGTCCATAGCGGGCGATAGCCATCTTTTTCCAAACGCACGTCGTATGTGCCGTAATACAAAAACGGCACCGTCACCGGGGTGCGGCCGACCTCTTCATCATTGAGATAGACCAGTGCCCCGTCGGGTTCGGAAGTGATGGAGATGGTGCGTTCGACGCAACCGCTGAGCGTGAGCCATGTCAGCGACAGGCCGATCAGGAGCGTGCCCATGAGAGTTCTACGGCCAACATGTGGTGCAACTTTTTGCATGATTGGCAGTGTACCACAGGCAGGCCATGCGTTGTTTGAACGGTACGTAGAACGGTACGAGTGGACGGAGAAAAAGTACCGGGGGATTGTGGGGGAGGATACGAATTACGAGTAAGTATTCGCGTCTAGATTCCTGTTAGCTCCCGGTGAATACCGGGAGTTTGTGTGAGGTGGCAATTTAGACCTGGCGAGTTTTTAACGGGATGGGTATTAGAGATGGGGTGGGAGCGTGTGTGGGGCGTGTGCGATGACGTATTTTTCGACGATGCGTCCGCCGATGAGATGTTCCTCGATGATGGTTTCGAGGACATCGGGGTTGCAGTGGCCATACCAGACGCCTTCGGGATAGATGACGCAGATCGGGCCGTTTTCGCAGATGTCGACGCATTGCATTTTGGTGCGTAGGACGCCACCGCGCCCGCTGAGTTTCAGATCCTTGAGTCGACGTTTGAGATAGTTCCACGCTTCGTTCATGCGTTTTTTGCTGGCACATTTGGCCGAGCCGGTATCGCAACACATGAAGATGTGTCGCTCTGCCGTATTCATGCCGAGCTTGTCCGCATTTTTGGCGGCCTTTTGATGCTGCTTTTTCTGGCTGGGTGATTGGGACATAGGGGATTAGTATAGTGGGGGGCGTGAGTGTGGGTCTTGAGTTGGGGCGCGTGAGTATGGGGGGGAGTGGGGGGGAGTGGGGGTGCGTGGGGGGGGCGTGGTCGGGATTGGTCGGGCGAGGGGGGGATTAGTGGGGGGGCGTAGCTCCGAGCGCAGAAAAAAGGTGAGGGGATCCTATATTATTGTTCGCACCCCGCACCCCGCACCCCGCACCCCGCACCCCGCACCCCGCACCCCGCATCCCGCACCCCGCACCCCGCACCCCGCACCCCGCACAAGAATTACTGAGTCACCGAATGCTTCCAACGCCAGAACATCTCGATTTGAAAAAAGACCAAGGCCTGACGATCACGTGGACTGATGGAACGGTGAGTTTTTACGCGGTGGATTATTTGCGAAAAATGTCGCCGTCTGCGGACCAGCGTGAGTTGCGTGAAGAGATGGCGCGGAATCCGTTGACGGTGTTGCCGGGCACTGGTTCAGATGGACCACTGCAAGCGATCGGTGCGGAATTGGTGGGCAAATACGCGGTTAGAATACGCTTTTCCGATGGCCACGATACGGGGATCTACAGTTGGAACTATCTGCGCGAAATCGATCCGGGCCCGATAATGTAGTTGGCTTTCCTACTGATATCTGGCCATTTAACCATCAACATGGCGCGGTTGTTCATTTCTACTTGGCAATTTTTAAGACCCTTGGTACCTTAATGTCGATTGTATTACAGTCGTAACGATTTTCCCGGTTTTGCTGATTATTCGGATTGTAGCGTTTGCTCTGATTAATCAACCGTTTTCTAACACGTATGTGACTCAACCCAAATAATTGGGACGTAACCTTTTTCTCTCACTACAGGGTGGCAATGGCGGTAGCTCGTTTGCTATCGCCGCACAGGCAAGGAGCTTTACGAATGGTTTTCAAACGATCCAGGTTAGTAGCAACGGCCGCAGTATGTGGCCTTTCGTCCGTGGCGTTCGCGGGCGATGCGCCATCGGCTGATCTTCAGTCGATGCGTACGGAAATGCAGGCGATGAAAGCAGAGCTCAATGAGCTTCGCGCTTCAAAGCAGCAAACATGGCTCAATGAGCGACAGGCCGAAGAAGTCAAGGGGCTCATTCGTGAGGTTCTGGCTGACGCGGATTCACGCTCGAGTCTCGCAGGTGACGGCATGACGGCCGGCATCAGCAACAAAGGCAAAATTTTCTTGCAGAGCGATGATGGTTCATTCCTGATGAACGTCGCCGGTCAAATCCAGTTCCGCTGGATTGCCAACTTGCAAGACGGTGCGTCGGACGAAGCCGACAGTGGTTTTCAGGTTCGTCGTGCTAAGTTGAAGTTTGGCGGTCACATTGCTGATCCTAAACTGACTTACGCGTTGACCCTCGAAACGACCCGTGATGGTAGCTCGACTACCGCAGTGACGGGTGTGACCGGTACTGATACAGACGCTTCAGCAGACATCGACACGATTGCCACCACCACCGGTTCGGTTAGTTCAAGTGGCTTCGGTGACGGCGACGTGGGCATCGACGAAGTTTGGTTCGGTTACAAGTTTGATGACAACTGGTCGATCAAGGCCGGTGTGATGAAACTTCCATTCCTGCGTCAGGAATTGACCAGCTCGAGCCGACAGCTTGCTGTTGATCGTGCGTCAGTGACTGAGTTCTTCACACTCAACCAATCAGAACAGGTTCAAGTGGCTTACAAGGCCGACCAGTTCAAAGTGGTTGCCGCTGTTAGCGACGGTTCGAATGGTGATTGGAACAACCCAACCGCAGACACCACTGAAATCGCCCTCACCGTTCGTGGTGATGTGTTGATCGACGGTGACTGGGGCCAGATGAAAGACGGCTCGGCCTGGGAAGGCGAAGACTTCGCTGCGTTCGTCGGTGCTGCGATGCACTACGAAATCGGCGACGGTAACAACGGTGGTGCCGCGAACTACTTCGGCTGGACCGTTGACGGTTCGATCGAGACCAACGGCTTGGGTGTGATGGCAGCCCTGATGGGTGGCCACATCGATCCTGATGCTGCTGGTACGCCTAGTCGCGACATGTACGGTTTCTTGCTTGAAGCCGGCTACCAGGTCATCCCTAACGAACTTGAGCCGTTCATCCGTTGGGAATTCATCGACAGTGAGTCGGCTACTGGTGCAAGCCAGGAAGCTCAGATCATCACGATCGGTGCTAACTACTACTTCAAGAAGCACAATGCGAAGTTCACCATGGACCTCGTGTACGTGTACGATGGCGACGACACACTCAGCAGCAACCCTTACGGGTCAAGCGCCACCTCAAGTGGTATTGGTATGTCGAGTTCAGCATTCGGAACCGGTGGCACAGCGCTTGATGAATTCATCGCTTTGCGTGCTCAGTTCCAGTTGTTGTTCTAAATTTAAAATCAAGACTGTCCGCCCTTTCGATCGCATTGCGATTTGAAAACAATGGGCGACCAGCCTCCCTGAACGACCCGGCAGCCACCCGCCGGGTCGTTTCTTTTTGCGCGCAGACAGGTGGATTTAAGACCACCTGCCCAGGCACCAAAAAGGTGAAGATAAATCATGTTCGTGTTTTTCGTGAAATTGGTACTAGCTCCCGGTGAATACCGGGGGTTGGTGTGAGGTTTTTCAAGGTGATTCTCGCCGGTGTTTACTGTGATGCATGCGGAGGGGCTGATTCGTGTATTATTGATGACGCTTCGGTAAAAAGCCTGTGATTGTTTAGGAGTGAGCATGGCCGCTGGCGATAGAGATTCGCACTCAAAAAATTCCGATTCCGTAGACGCACTGCGCGTGGGAAAAGGGACGGTGTTGGTCGTAGAAGACGAGCGGGATATCACTGAACTGTTACGGCATCAACTCGTGCGCGATGGCTATCGTGTGAATTGCGTCCCCAGTGGTGAAGAAGCGGTGGACGTGGCCCTGAGCGATGCGCCGGATCTGGTGTTGTTGGATTTGATGTTGCCAGGCATCGATGGGTTGGAAGTATGTCGGCGTTTACGCAATGACATGACGACCCAGAACTGCGCGATTGTGATGGTCAGTGCCAAGGGTGAAGAGGCAGACATCGTGGCCGGTTTGGAATTAGGGGCCGATGATTACATCACCAAACCGTTCAGTCCGCGTGTGTTGTTGGCACGCGTGAAAGCGGTGCTACGGCGCCAGCGTCAGCAAGATCAGATCGACAAAGACGAAGATGTGGTGTTGCGGGTGGGGCCATTGGTGATTCGTTCCGATCGACATGAAGTGACGATCGATGGTGAGCCGATTGAATTGACCGCTGGCGAGTTTCGATTGTTGCGTTTGATGGTGACCAGGCCGGGCCGAGTGTTCACACGTCGGCAGATTATCGAGGCCGTGCAGGGCGCCCTCACCGCGGTGACGGATCGTTCGGTGGATGTGCAGGTGGTGGGGTTGCGACGCAAACTAGGGAACCTCGGTGGCTGGATCAAAACGGTGCGAGCGGTGGGATATCGGTTTGAACCGCAAGTAGATTGACCGGGATGTGCGGCGGTTATCATGCGGATAGATACACGGATAGACGCGTGGCTAGACTTGCGGAGAAAAAGTGGTGGGGTTCATGTTTTGCAAACCTAAACAGTGGTTAGTATGGCTAGGATAGCGCGTGTGTCGGTTGATGTGGATCGAGATTAATCGGATCGGTGTGGGTTGTGATGCTGGTCGTGTTGTCGAATGTGAGACTCAAACGTGTCGGGTGTAGAACTAATTTTAGTAGCCATTTCGGTTGTGCTGGGGGTGTGGGTGTTGGCGTTGTGGTGGCGTGGCAAACGTTGGCAAACGCGGGTGGACGGCTTGCGTCGAGAAGTCGATGCGCTGAGTCGTGGGACTGATCCGAGTTATCTGGTGCCACCGCGATCCGAACCGGTTGGCGGGTTGGCGCGTTCGTTTAATCGTTTGGTTTTTGATTTGGCTGTGCAGCGTCAACATTTGATGACGCAAGTGAATCAACATCAGGCTTTGCTGGGGTCGATGGTGGAAGGTGTGATAGCGGTCGATCCCGACGACCGGGTGATTCGATTGAATGATGCGGCGGTGGCGCTATTGCGATTGGAATCGGATGTGGCCGAGCGCGCGGTGGGACGCAGCATTCAGGAAGTGGTGCGTAATACAGTCTTGTTGGAATTGGTTGGTCGGGTGCTTGATGATCAACAGCCTGCGGTGACGGATGTGGTGATTCGAAACAGTGGCAGTCAGAATGCGCCGGGTTTATCGAATAACGATTCGGAACGCGGTGATCACTATTTGCAGGCGCAGGCCGCGGCGTTGCTGGATGCGTCAGGCAAGCGCATCGGCGTGTTGATCGTGTTGCACGATGTGACGCGGCTGCGACGACTGGAAATGGTGCGTCGCGATTTCGTGGCTAATGTGTCGCATGAAATCAAAACGCCGGTGACTGCGATCAAAGGTTTTGTGGAAACGTTGCTGGACGAACCCGATGGCGATCCGGAACAGACGCAGCGATTTTTGCGCATTCTGGATCGGCAAGCGGATCGTTTGCATGCGATTGTGGAGGACTTGTTGACGTTGGCACGCATCGAACAGGACACGGGCCAACAGAAGGTGGCGTTGGAATCGGGCCCGGTGTTGCCGGTGTTGTATGCGTCGCAGGAAGCATGTTTGTTACGGGCCAAAGCGAAAGATTTGACGATCGAAATTGCGTGTTCGAATGATTTGTATGTGATGCTACACGCGCCGCTTTTGGAACAGGCGGTGACAAATTTGTTGGACAATGCAATCAAGTACAGCCCCGCGTCGGCCACGATTTGGATTGGCGCTTCGCCGACGCCGGATGGTGATGAAGTGCAGATCACGGTGCGCGATCAGGGGTCGGGTATTCCTGCGGAGCATATCCCTCGATTGTTTGAACGCTTTTATCGTGTGGATCGGGCACGCAGTCGCGAACTGGGTGGGACGGGATTGGGGTTGTCGATTGTGAAATATATTGCCCAGGCGCATCATGGCCGTGTGGATGTGCAAAGTGCAACGGGGCAGGGCAGCACGTTTCAATTATTTTTAGCCCGTTCGGATGCGATGCATGCTGCTGATACGGAGCATGGCCTGGATCGTGATGCCCGTGTGACGCCGATGTGAATCATGCTTGGCATGATGCATATAAAGGGTGAAAGTGGCGTGCGTGGGGGGGGTTAGTTTTCTTGGATTTGTTGTTTGGCGTATTGATCGATTTCTTCACGGCTGACGCCGAGCCAATCGAGCATTTGGTCTTCGTAGGTTTTCTGGTGCTCGAGGTGCGAAAAATCGAGTCGCATTTCGTTGATGACTTTGGTGCCCATGCCGATCCATTCCTGCCATGTGGTCATGGAGAAGTGGTCGTAAATGAATTGGCCGACGGGGCCGCGCATGGGTGGGTCGGGTAGGCGTGGGCCGACCTTGCCGGTCCGACGGTCGACGATGGCATTGTCGCCGAGATCCGCGGGATCGTAGGTGGGCTCGGGTTTCGCGACCTGGGGAACGGGCAGTCCTAGTTTTTTCAACAAGGATTCCATGGCACGCTGAGGCATGACATCACCTTGTTCGGCCGCGATGGTGTAACCTTTGGTGAGGATTTCGCCAGCCCGTTGGAACGAGTCAGTGGCGATGAGGACCTGGGCGAGCAACTGGTAGGCCCGTGATAAACTCGGATCGAGCTCGATGGCTTTTTCCAGCGCAGCGGCAGCCGGTTCCATGCGCTCTGCCTCACGGCATGCGTTGCCCAGACTGAACCAACCCATGGAATTATCCGGGTCAGCCTCTGTCATTTTTTCCCATTGTGCGATTCTTGCGTCGATGTCTGTCATAGTGGTATAGCTTAGCGATAGAGTGGAATGGTTTCACGGATGGTATGGTAGATGGGGACAAATGGGGTGGTTCGGGCCGAGTTTTTTTCCGTGCGGGAAATTGTTTTATGGTCGACGATACAGAAATAGGCGAAACACAAGCGGCTGACGGGATGGAGATGTCGCAGCGCGTGTTTCTGGGCTGGGATGGGCCGTGTCTGCCGCGAGCGGCGGCGTGGCTGGTGGACCGGTTCGGGGCGGATATGCAGCAAGTGATCGTGGCATTGCCGGTGAGCCGGGCAGGTCGGCGATTGATCGAATTGTTGGCCGACTTGGCCACGCAACGGGGGATTCCATTGGCTCCGCCGCGGATTGTGACCGTCGGGCAGTTGCCGGAACTGGTGGTGGGTGAGGTTGGTCAAGCAGGGGAAAACGTGGGGGATGTGGGAGGGGTGGCGGGGGATTTGTCAGTGTTGTTGGCATGGGTGTCGGCATTGCGTGAAGCGGATGAATCGGAGCTGGCCGCGATCACCGTGCATCAGCCGGCGCGGGATCGGTTTTTGGAATGGTTGCCGTTAGCGCAGGATTTGATGCGGTTGCACAGTGAATTGGCAGGCCATCTGATTGAGCCCAGCGATGTGGGAGCGATGCTGGATCGGGAAATGGTGGAGTTTCCCGATGCGCATCGGTGGGAGGCGATCGGATCGGTCTATCAGAGATATCAGCGGGCGTTGGTCGATCAACAACAGATTGATCGACATACTGCGCGGCAACAGGCGTTGGCTCGTGGGATCGAGAAGGGGCCTGGGCCGATCGTGTTGATCGGCGTTGCGGAAATGCCAGTGGTGACGCAGCAGTTGTTGGGGCAGGTGGCCCAAGATGTGACCGCGCTGGTGCATGCGCCGGAATGGGAATCGGAAGCGTTTGATGAACTGGGTTGCGTGATCGAATCCGCGTGGGCGACGCGCTATTTTGATGCGGAGCACGAGCAGCGCATGGTGGATCGTCCGACGGATCAGACGATGGCTGTGTTGGCCGCGATTCGACAGGGACGCAGGACAGGGATTCTGAGCAGTGGCGCGGCAGGTGGTGAATCAAGCAGTGAAAGCATGGGGGGGATGGGGAGGTATCGGGTGGATGAAATTACGGTGGGGCTGGGTGATGAAACGATGGCCCGGCCGATGTGTCGAACGCTGGAACTGGCGGGATTGCCTGCCCGGGTAGCGACCGGATCGCCGTGGTTGGAGTCGAGGCCGGCACGTTTGTTGTCCGCGGTGGCGCGTTACATGCCGAAGCGGCGGTTTGATGATTTGTCAGTGTTGTTACGGCATCCGGATTTACAAAACTATCTGGAACGTCAGAGTGTGAAAACGGATGCGGATAAAAAAGAGGAAAGGCATGCAGAGGAAAAAGTGAGGGGGAACGTGGGGGGGGATGTGTTGACGTTGTTGGATATGTACGTGAGTCAGACGTTGAGTCGGCAGGTGACGGACACGTGGTTGTTGCAGCCGGAAAAAGTTGGACGATTGACGCAGGTGGTAGCGAGCATCGAACAATGGATTGGCGTGGATGCGAATCAAGCGCGGTCATTGCCCGCGTGGTCGCAGGTGATTGCGCAGATGGTGAGCGCGGTGTATGACGGGCAGCCGTTGCGGCGGTTTGTGAATGAGGAGAGCGCGCTGATCGAAGCGCTGGGCACATTGGTGCAGGTGTTGCGTGAACAGAGCGCGTTGGATGATGATTTGGCGACGACGCCGGGGGTGACGTTGGCCGATGCGATCGGTTTAACGTTGGCACGCGTGTCAGGCGCTGCGGTGCCGGAGCCGGGCGGGGTGGCAGCGATTGAAATATTGGGTTGGCTGGAATTGCATCTGGATGATGCGCCGTTGTTGGTCATCACGGGATTTAATGAAGGTCTGATTCCGGGTGCGAGCTCGATGGATTCGTTTTTGCCCGACAGTGCACGGCGGATCCTGGGGTTGGCGGATCATCGGCAACGGTATGCACGCGACCTGATGATGATCACGTCGATAGCGCATAGTCGCGAACGGCTGGTGTTGATTGCAGGCCGACGCGATCATGATGACAATCCCTTGGCGCCGAGTCGATTGATGTTGGCCAGGCCAGCGGAAGAATTGCCGAGTCGGATCTTGGCGTTTTATCAGGACCGATCAGAAATCGGTGACGATGACGCTGGTGATAGCGCGGGGGCATTGCTACGCCCGGAACAGTTGTTGTTCGCAGGTGGTGGGGTGGTGGGGGGAACGGAGGGGGGGCAGTTTAATGTGCCGAGGCCGGAGGCGACGGAGAAGCAGATTGAAAGATTGTTGTCACGGATGCCGGTGACTGCGTTCGCGGATTATTTGCGATGTCCGTATCGGTTTTATCTGAAGCATGTGTTGCGGTTGGAGTCGATGAATGATCGTGGTGTTGAGTTGGATGCGCGGTTGTACGGGACGATGGTGCACCGGGTGTTGGAAATGTTTGGTGGGTCAGCCGGGGCGCAGTTGACCGATGCGGATGATGTGGCGACGGCGTTGGATGGATATTTGGATCGGGTGGTGCATGAGCAATTCGGGCCGACCCCGCGTGCGGCGGTGCGCTTGCAAGTGGCGTTGTTGCAGAATCGATTGAGAGCGCTGGCGGTTTGGCAGGCAAAGCAAGTCCGACAGGGTTGGCGCATCGTAGCTGACCGTATTGAGGAATCGGCATCGGTGGAATTGCTGGATCATGAAGGTCGGCCCGCGACGATTCGCGGCCGGATTGATCGGATCGATCGACATGATGATGGGCGGGTGCGATTGATGGATTACAAGACGTCGGATACGGCGGCGGACCCGATGAAAAATCATGTGGTCAAGGGGGAGTGGGTGAATCTGCAATTGCCGTTGTATGTGTTGTTGGCCCAGACGATGGGGTTGGGTTGCGATAAAGTTGAACTAGGTTTTGTGCGGTTGTCGAAATCGGTGGGTGATGACGTGTATAAATCGGCGACCTGGGGTGCGAATGATTTAGCGGATGCGATTGATGTGGCGCGTGATGTGATTGGAAAAATTCGTGATGGCGTGTTTTGGCCGCCCGCGGAGCCGGTGTCACGTTTCGAGGATGATTTTTCGGGGATATGTCAGGATGGATGTTTTCATGTGGATGTGAAGGGGGATGTAAGTGGGGATGTTGGGGGAGAAGTGGGAGGTGGGACATGAAACCAAAGCCAACGATTGAACATCGCGTGGTGATGGCGTCGGCGGGTTCGGGCAAGACCTATCAATTGACGGAGCATTACCTGGGATTGTTGCGAGCAGGAGCGGAGCCTGCGTCGGTTTTGGCGACGACGTTTACGCGCAAGGCAGCGGGTGAAATTCTAGGACGAGTGTTAGCGCGTTTGGCCGAGTCGGCGCAAAAGGATGCGCAGGATCAAATGATTCTGGCACAGCTATGTCGCGGGTTGCATCATGTGGCAATCTCGACAATGGATAGTTTTTTCAATCGGGTGGCGATGGGGTTTCGTCATGAACTGGGGATCGCGCGTGATGCGACGGTGGTCGCAGAAACGGATGTGTTGGCGGAGCAATTGCGCGGTGAAGCGATTGATGCGATGCTGGCGGATAGTGATATGGAGGTGCTGGTCGATTTGATGATGCGATTGCATCACGATTCGGCGACGCGATCGGTGACGCGAGCGCTGGATGATGTGGTGCGCGGGTTACACGCGGTGTATCGGGAAGCGCCGGATCGTGCGCTGTGGGATCAATTGGAGGTGCCAGGCTGTGAAATGTCAGCCACAGAATTGACAGACGCGATCGGGCGGTTGACAGACATGGGCGATCAATTGCCGCGGAATGCGGATGGGAAAACGCCGAACAAAACATGGGTGAAAGCCTGGCAAAAATCGCAGGAATTGTTGCATGGACGTGATTGGGAAAAATTTGTGGGGACGGGGATAGCGGTGAAAATTGCGATGGGGGAAGCGTCGTTTGGGCGCAAGCCGATTGAAGAGGTGTGGATCGATGCGTATATGCCGTTGATAGAACATGCGCGTTTTGCGCTGGTGAATCGGGTGGCGGAACAGACCCGGGCGACGTTTGATTTGTTGTCGCGGTTCGATGGCCATGACCAACGGCTACGGCGCGAACGCGGGGTGATGTTGTATTCGGATATTCCGCATAAGTTGGCGAATGAATTGCCGATGATGGGATTGGATGATGATGAGATGGATGGGGGGATTGGTGGAGGGGGATGGGGTGTGGGTTTGTGGGAACAGGTTTATTACCGGCTAGATGGCCAGGTGTCGCATCTGTTGCTGGATGAGTTTCAGGATACGAGCAGTTTGCAGTGGCGTATTTTGCGGCCGATGGCGGATGAAATGTTGTCGCATGCGGATGAGATGCGGACGTTTTTCTGTGTGGGTGATGTGAAGCAGGCGATCTATGGTTGGCGCGGCGGGGTTGCGGAAATATTCGATCAGGTGAAAGAAGATTTGCATGCCTTGCCGGAGTCGGCGTGGCAACGAATGAATGAAAGTTATCGTTCGAGCCAGGTGGTGTTGGACACGGTTGATGCGGTGTTTGAAAAGTTGCGTGATGGCCAAACGTTGGATGGGGACAAGGATGAACCGCGACGGGCAGGAGCGATGGCGTGGTTGGAAAAATACGATCGGCATGAAGCGCATTTTTCGGCATTGCCAGGTTATGTGGCGTTGCTGGTTTCACCGCGGGCGGATGATGAGAGTGGTGGGGACGATGGGAAAGATGGGAATGCCAGAAGTGATAGAAGCGATTGGGGTCATGACCAGGGTGATGATGACGAGATTGTGCGAGTTGATGATGCGCATGATGTGGCCGTGGCAGAGCATGTGCGTGCATTGACGGCGACGATGCCGGGGCGATCGATCGGGGTGTTGGTGCGTCGGAATGCGACGGCGAGTCGTTTGATTGCGCGGTTGCGTGCGATGGGTGTGGATGCAAGTGGCGAAGGAGGCGGGCAACTGACGGATGATGCGGCAGTGTTGGCGGTGTTGGCGGCGATGACATTGGCGGATCATCCGGGAGATACGGTGGCGGCGTACCACGTGCGACAAAGTCCGTTGGGTGCAATCGTGGGATTTTCGCGAGAGACTTGGCAAGGCAAGCAGACGATTTATGCAGTGGCGCGAGCGATTCGGATGCGGTTGGCCAGCGAGGGTTACGCGGCGGTGTTGATGGATTGGGTGCAGCAATTGGTGCCGTATTGCGATGGGCGGAATGTGGCGCGGTTGACGCAATTGGTGGGAATGGCCGATCGGATTGACCCGTTGCGTTTGGATCGCCCGAGTCGGTTTGTGGATTTTGTGCGCGGCGCGGATGTGACCGAGCCGAGTCCGGGTGCGGTGCGGGTGATGACGATTCATAAATCGAAAGGTTTGGAATTTGATGCGGTGGTGTTGCCGGAGTTGGATGGGGCGCTGAACCGGGGGCGGTTGGGTGTGCAGGTGAATGTTGAACGCGATGGTGTGACCGGGCCGATCACAGCGGTGTACCGGACGACCAATAGTGAAACGCGGGCGTTGTCGGAAATGCTTCAGTCGGCGTATGAGCGGGAACAGAGTCGGCAATTCAAGGAAGATTTGTGTTCGTTGTATGTGGCGATGACACGCGCGCGGTTTGGGTTATACCTGTGGGTGAAGCCCACGGATAAAAAATCGTTGTCGATGGCGCGGTTGATTCGTGATGGTCTGGTGGATGGTGATGCGGACGGCGATGGCGATGCGAATGGTGTGTTGTATAGCGAAGGCGATGCGGATTGGTTTTTGCAAATCGGGGACGAGTGTGATGGTGATGATCGGAAAGATGAGGATGGTGGGGAAGGTAAGCGTGCGGTGAACGCGGGGGATTTTGTGGCAGTGGCAGAAGGTATGAATAGTGCAGGGGAAAATGTGGGACGAGCGGGTGGGCGGTCGGGCGGGCGTTCGTTGCGAGCGGTGAGTCCGTCGTCGTTGGAAGCGGGAGCGACGGTGTCGGTGTCGTCGTTGATGCAATTGGAAACGAGTGGCGGTATGGCGTATGGCACTGCGATCCATGCGGCGCTGGCCGAGGTTGCATGGTATGACGAGGCGAAGGATCAGTGGGAGGGAAATGGGGAGTTGCCTGATGGGGTGGATGCGGCATGTTTGCGTGAGGTGATGACGCGGCCGAGTTTGGACGTGGGCGAGGATTGCACGTTATGGCGAGAGCGGCCGTTTTTGGTACGTGATGGTCAGGACGTTTTGTCGGGCGTGTTCGACCGTGTGGTTTTGATTCATGATGCGGCGGCACGGGGAGGTGCGGAGGCGCCGGGTGGGGCGGGCGTGGTTAGGCGGGCAGTGATTATTGATTTCAAAACCGATGCGGTGACGGATGCGAATGTGGATGCGGTGGTTAAGCGGTATCAGCCACAGATGCAGGCATATGTGCGGGCGTTGTCACGAATGGTGGGTGTGGATGCGGGGCAGATTGAAACGCAGTTTGTGTTTGTGGGATCGGGTGTGGTGGTGCGGCCTGATTTAGAATGAAAAGATTGGGTGGCTGTTGTGCGGGAGCAAACGGTTGAGGGGTGGGTATGATTGAAGGTCATGACGATGAAGCGAGTGGTAAGTTTGACGCCGGCGGCGACGGAGATTGTGCATGCGTTGGGTATGGGCGATTCGCTGGTGGGGCGATCGCATGAATGCGACTATCCGGAATCGGTGCAGGCCTTGCCCGCGTGTACGCATTCGAAAATCGATTCGATGGGAGGGAGTCGCGCGATTCATGACCAGGTGCGTGAGGCGTGGGCGAAGCAATTTGCCAATGGCCATGATGGGGAGGGCAAGGGTGAAGATTCAGATGCGGAACTGGAAGCGCGGGCATGGGCGGCGGCGAGTTTATATGAATTGGATGTGGCGCGGCTGAACGAATTGGCGCCGGATGTGATTGTCACGCAAGCACAGTGTGAAGTTTGCGCGGTGAGTTTGTCAGCCGTTGAGGAAGCAGTGGGGCAGTTGGTTGCGTCAAAGCCAAAGGTGGTGAGTGTGTCGCCGAGGCGCTTGGAAGAGGTGTGGGAATCGATCGGTGCGGTGGCCGAAGCGTTGGAGGTGAGCGAACAAGGTGCGACGCTGGTGGCAAGTTTGCGTGCGCGTGTGGAGGCGGTGGCGCAGCGTGTGCGTGAGATTGCGGA
The DNA here is from genome assembly GCA_030426385.1 of Phycisphaerae bacterium. GTDB lineage: Bacteria > Planctomycetota > Phycisphaerae > Phycisphaerales > Phycisphaeraceae > JAUHYI01. The sequence goes on along the minus strand of JAUHYI010000038.1, from coordinate 16,554 downwards.
CGCGAAATCAGACCGAGTCGGCGATGGTGAGGCTGGCGACATTCAAACGGTAGGACAAGCCGAGGAGAGTGAGGAGAATGCGGAAGATGTGGCGGCGGTGAAGAAAATAAAGAAGGAGCGGGTGGGGTGTTTGGAATGGTTGGATCCCTTGATGGGTGCGGGGAACTGGATTCCGCAGTTGATTGAATTGGCCGGCGGGCGCGCGGTATTCGGTGAAGTGGGCGAGCATTCGCCATGGTTATCGATCGAGGATTTGGCGCGTGAAGATCCGGATGTGATCGTGGTGCAGCCTTGTGGTCTTGATATGGATCGGGCGTATCAGGAGATGTCGCAATTGACCGCGGTGCCGGGATGGTTGTCGCTGCGGGCCGTGCGTTTGAAGCGAGTTTTTATTGCGGATGGCAATGCGTATTTCAATCGGCCCGGTCCGCGATTGGTGGAGTCGTTGGAAGTGTTGGCGGAGATATTGCATCGACAGGAATTTGAATTCGGGCACCAGGGGTTGGGGTGGCGATTGATGTGAAGTGTGTGGGTAGAGAGAAGAAGTTAAACCACAGAGACACAGAGACACGGAGAAGAAATGGTGGGTAGGCGGGGGAAGGCAATTGTTGAGGCGGATGTTGGGAGAATGGGTGGGGGGGGGATGAGGCGATCGTGGAGGGTGCGGAGGCGCTGAGGCGCAGAGAAGAGAGTGAACGAAGAAAGCAGGAAGGTAGGAAGGCAGGAAAAGGGGAAGGTTTTTTATGTGTGGGGCGTTCTGATTGTTTGGTAAACATTCGTGCGCTTTGAAAATTTTTATTAAAGAAACCCCCGGTATTCACCGGGGGCTATTGGTTGTGTGGACGAATATTTTTTGTGGTTGGTACTACTGGGGAAATGTGGGGGGTGTGGGGGGCATGATGGAGTGGGCGTGTTGGACCAGGGTGATGAATTCGGCGCGGTCGTTGGGCTGGTCGGCTGACACGCGTGCGGCGTTTTCATGATTGGCGATTGGAGAGGTGGTGGGGGTGAGGCCTTGCTTGGCCCAGGTTTCAACGAGGGCAAGATTGGCGTTGCCCACATGCGGTGAGTCACGCAGGATCATGCCGAAGCTGGCGACGGCGGCGGCGAATTTGAAATCAGACGATGCTTGATCGAACGTGCGATCGCGGTCCTGCACGGGGAAGACCAACAGTTTGCTGGTGCCTTGTTCCTTGGGAGCATCGGGGGCTTTGTAACGGATGTTGACCGCGAGCAATTCGTTGGCATGTTCATCATTGATGATGCGGTTTTGCGTTTCGGGTTCCGGCTGGGTGTCGGTTGGTGATTGCTGGTAACGCATGGGTCGCGTTGGGATCACCGGGTTGGCTATTGCTGTGCCTACGGGGACGACTTCGTAGAGCGCGACGACGCTGTGGCCCGCGCCGATGTCGCCGGCGTCGACGGTGTCGTTATCGAAATCCTCTTTGGCAAGGATGCGATTTTCGTAGCCGATCAGGCGATAGGATGCGACTTGTTGCGGATTGAATTCGACCTGAATTTTTACGTCCTTGGCAATGGCTTGCAAGGTGGAGCCAGCCTGATCGACGAGGACACGCTGCGCTTCTCGCAATGAATCGATGTAAGCGTAGGTGCCGTCGCCATGGTTGGTGAGTTGTTCCATGGTGGCGTCTTTGAGATTGCCCTGGCCGAAGCCGAGGATGGTGAGATAGACGTTGGATGCCGCGCGTTGTTTGACGAGTTCAACCAGGGCGTTGCGGTCAGTGATGCCGACGTTGAAGTCGCCATCGGTGGCAAGGATGACGCGGTTGATGCCGTCGGTGATGAAATTTTTCGTGGCGACATCGTAGGCGAGTTGAATGCCTGCACCGCCGTTGGTGGAACCGCCTGCGTTGAGTCGATCGAGCGCGGTGAGGATGACCTGTTTGTTGGAAGCATCGGTGGAGTCGAGCACCATGCCCGAAGCCCCGGCATAGACAACGATGGCCACGCGATCGCCTTCACGCAACTGATCGACCAACATGCGGTAGCCGGTTTTGAGCAGCGGCAATTTGTCCGGCGATGACATTGAACCGGACACGTCGATCAGGAACACGATGTTGGACGCGGGCCGATTTTCGGCAGGGATTTCATAGCCCTTGACGCCGATCTTGACCAGGCGATGATCGGGTTGCCATGGGCATGATGCGATCTCGACTTCGGTGTTGAACGGGGTGGCATCATCGCCGGGCGCGGTGAGTTGGTAATCGAAATAGTTGACCATCTCTTCAATGCGCACAGCATGGCGCGGCGGACGTTGGCCCTGGGTCAGGAACCGACGGACGTTGGCATAGCTGGCGGTGTCAACGTCGATGGAAAACGTGGACAACGGTTGTTGGGCGACGGCCATGAACGCGTTGTCGGTGATGGCGTCGTAGGCTTCGTTGTTAGCGCGAGCTGGTTCGGTGGGTCGGCTAGGTGGAGTTTCGCCGGGAAAATAATATTGCGACACGACTTGATCAGCCGCTTGTCGCGCCTTGGGTGTGGATGGTGCTAGCGTGGCCGACGGCATGGCCCGGGCTAGATCACGTGTGCGGGCGACCTTGTTGGCGTCCTTGTCGGCGTACCAGTCGGCGGTGGTGGGTGTGGTTTGGGTGACGATTTGTGGTTTGCTCGATCCTGCGGTTGATGCGCTGGCGACTTGCTCGGCTTCGGATTTGGCGATGCCCAGTTTTTCGTGGGTTCGCGGCTGATTGCGTAGGCCGAAGTTGTGGTCCAATTTGATTTCGCGGTCGGCAGGGGTCACTGGGGCATCACCGAGGGCTATGGTCTGGCGGGCAATCGCAGGTGCAGGTGCAGGTACGGGTGTGGTTGCGGGTCGGCCTGGTTCCTCGGCGAGGTCCTGCTCAAGGCTTTGGGTGAAACGCGCGTCGCTTTCGTTGCGTTTGCCACGGTCTGCGCTGAGGCTATCGATGACGTGCTTTTCTCCGACTTGCTCGGCTGGTGGTGCAGGAGCGAGATCGTCGGCGCTGGTATCGGTATAGGCATAGCTGTTGCCCATTTGTTGGGCGGTGCGACGGGGCTGGTTTAAGGGTGACAGATACAATGCGGTGCCGACGCCGAGGATGAGCATGGCGGCGATGCTGCCGAGCCATGGGCGCGAGCGATACCAGGGGGTGGCGCCGGCGGAGGCCAACGTGGTGATGGCATGGCGCTGGGCGTCGGTGAGTTGGGCCTTGGCGGTGTTGGATGCCGAATTGGTTTCTTGCTCATGGGCAAACGCATCGGTCAGGGCAGCGGCGATTTGTTGATCGTGGTCGACCTGGGTGCGGGTACTCGGGTCGTTGGCCAATTGCGTTTCGATCGCGGCACGGCGTTCGGGGGTCAGGGCATCAGGATCGTTCAGGGCGTAGGCGGTCAATTCCTCGTCGGTGTCGGTGTCGGTGTCGATGGGGATGGCGGGATGGTTGTTGTGATTGGATGGGGGGGATGGGGTGGCTGGGTTTCGTGGGGGGGTTGACATGATGGGGTCTCCTGCGGTTGTGCCCCTCGGAAGGGCTCGACTTGGGGATGGGTGGGGTGAACTTGTGGATCAGGCAGTTTGTTGGGGGTTGGTCGGATTGGTGGGGCTAGTGGGGGTGGTGGTTGGTGATTCATGCGACCGCGTAAGTGGCTCGGGATTGCCAGGGGATTCGTCCAGCCGTGAGCTCGTGTTCGGATTGCCAGGGGAAACGTGGGGGGGCGTGGGGGGAGGGGTGGGGGGTGGGGTGAGTTGTTGTCGGAGTGATTTGAGGGCGTGGTGGAGGAGGTAGCCGACGTGCCCGACGCTATGGCCGGTGATGTCGGCGATTTGTTTGTAGCTGTGGCCCGCTTGGAATCGGAGGGTGACGACATCGCGTTGGTTGTCGGGGAGTTGGTCGACCAGAGCGAGCAGTTGTCGGGTGTCATCGCGGGTCTGGGCGGTGGCGTCGGGCCCGGGGTTGGGGTCGGTCGGCGTGGGGGCGTCATCGAGTGATCGGGGTGAGGCAGTTTGGTGTTGGTTTTGCTGTTTTCGATGGAGGTCGAATGCGCGGTTTCGGCAGACGGTGTAGAGCCATGGCCCGATGCGAGGTGGCGGGCCGACCAGTTCCGCTCGTTTGCCGGGGGTCTGTCGGCATAGCCTGAAAAAGGTGTCCTGAACGACATCGCGGGCGGTTTCGAGATCGCCTAGCAATCGTGCGGCGTAACGGATGAGGGGCGATTCATAGGTGTCGAGGGCGTACATGACCAGCGGAGCCCCCAGGTCCAGTCCCGCCGGCGGTGGGGGTGGATCAGCGGGCGTGGTGTGGTGGGTTGCGTGGGTCATTGTTTGTAAATCCGTTGATTGAATGGTTTTACGATGTTTCGTGAGTCGTGAGTCGTGTTTCGTGTTTCGTGTTTCGTGTTTCGTGAGTCGGACCAGGTGGCTAGAGAGGCAGCACTACGCGGGGGATTGAAGAAGTCGGGCATATGGTTCCGTTTTTGGGCATCTTGTCATTGATGCCTTTATTCGCGTGCTTTTGCCGGTTTGCCGATTTCTTCTGTTGCATCGTGGAATTGTTCGGCTCTCATAGGGTTAGACGTAGGGGCGAAGCATTTCTTGGGGCAAGGTGTGTGTTTGGTGGAAAATTCCGGGAAAATTTTTTGGAAGGAGGGGATTTATGGCTGAAAAGTGGGGTGAATCGGCTATGATGGAGGTCCGTAAAATCAGCGGTCGAAAAAAAATTCAAGAACTTTGTGGCGAACCGACAGGCATCGACTTGTACGATCCTGCAAGTTAGTCTATAGTGAGGGGCTTGCGGTTGGACGGTTAGAAACGGTTTGACTTTTGATTCGAATAGGATCGAGTCTATTTGGCTAGGTTCGAAATGGGCGGCTCGGGTAACAGGCGTTAAACCTATCAGGCGAAACCAATCATATTTAGATGCGGCAACGCATGTGTTGTTGTACCTCCACGTTTCCTTATCGAGGTGATCGATGCGGATGAAGACGATCCGTGACTACTCCAAACGCGGTGATGCGATCAGCGTCCCGAATCTGGTGGAAGTCCAAGAGACGGCATATCGCCGGTTTTTGCAACTTGACAAGACTTTAGAGCAACGTCTAACCGACGTTGGGCTTGAAGGTCTATTGCGCGAAGTGTTTCCGATCGTATCTTACGACGGCAACATGCAGCTCGAGTACTTGTATTACAAGCTCGACGAGCCGCGCTACACCCCCGACGAATGCCGGCAGTTGCGGTTGACCTATGGTCTGCCGTTCCGCATCGGCGTGCGCCTGGTCCGTAAGGACGTGGCGGAAATCCCTGAGGAAGAAATCTACCTCGGCGAAATCCCCGTCATGATGGGTGGCGGTGAATTCATCGTCAATGGTGCAGAACGCGTGATTGTCAACCAGTTACACCGTTCGCCGGGCGTCGATTTTTCGATTGTCTCCAGCGAAGGCGACCGACCTCTGCACTCGGCTCGGATTATCCCCGAGCGTGGGTCGTGGATCGAGTTGGAAGTCACCAAAAAAGACGTCCTGATGATGCGAATCGATCAGTCGACCAAAATCCCGGCGACCACGTTCTTGCGTGCGATCGGCGAGGAATGCTCGACGACCGAACAGCTGATCAATACGTTCCACGATGTGGAATCTATTAAGGTCAGCGAAGTCAAGGCTGAGCATTTTGCGGCGGCTTCGATTATCGACACCGACTCCGGCGAAGAGCTGGTGCGTGCGGGTGCGATGATCGGCGACAACATCGAACGCGTGCTCGGATCCAATCTCAAGAAGATCGACGTCATTGCCAACCTGGCTGACGAGTTGATCCTCAATACGATTTCCGACGAGAACGCGGGCGATCTTGAGTTGTCCGTGACCGACCACGAAAAAGCATTGCTGCAAATTTATGCACGGCTGCGACCAGGCAACCCGCCGCAGGTCGACAAGGCCAAGCAGTTGTTTGCTGAGAAGTTTTTCGATGAGAACCGTTACCGCCTGGGTAAGGTGGGGCGATTCCGCATCAATCGTAAGTTTGATCTGAATGTGCCTGAGGAAGACATGCAGCTTCGCGCCGCAGACTTCCTGCACGTGATGAAATACATTCTCGACCTGCGTAACAATCGCAACAAAGCGCACATCGATGACATTGACCACTTGGGCAACCGTCGTCTGCGTACGTTGGACGAATTGGCTGTCGAGGAAATGCGTAAGGGCTTCCTGAAACTGCGCCGCACGGTGCAGGAACGCATGAGCGTGAAGGATCCTGATGAGCTGTCCAAGATTTCCGATCTGGTCAACAGTAAATCGATCAGCAGCGCGATTGATCACTTCTTCGGCCGAAGCGAATTGTCGCAGGTGGTCGACCAAACCAACCCGCTGTCAATGCTGACGCACGAACGACGTTTGTCGGCGTTGGGCCCTGGTGGTCTGAACCGTAAGCGTGCTGGTTTCGAAGTGCGTGACGTGCATATTTCTCACTACGGCCGAATTTGCCCGATTGAAACGCCGGAAGGCACGAACATCGGTTTGATCGCGTCGTTGGGTCTGTATTCGCAGATCGATCAGTATGGTTTCCTGCAGACGCCGTATCGCGAAGTGAAAAACGGCAAAGCGGGGAAGGTGAAATACCTGCGTGCTGACGAGGAAATGAAGTGCACGCTGGCACCGACCAATGTGATCGATGATGAAGGCAAGCTGGACGAAGGCATGGTGTTGGCTCGCGTTGATGGCGATCTGCGTCAGGTCGATTCCAGCGAAATCCAATACATCGACATCAGTCCCAAGCAGATCGTCGGCGTGTCGGCTGCGTTGATTCCGTTCCTGGAACACGACGACGCGAACCGTGCGTTGATGGGATCGAACATGCAACGCCAAGCGGTGCCGTTGATCAAGACCGATCCGCCATGCGTGGCCACCGGTCTGGAAAAAGAAATACCGAAGTATTCGGGCATGGTCGTGCGGGCCAAGCGTGCCGGCACAGTGACCGATGTCGATGCGATGCGTATCGTCATCGACAACGCAGACGAATACGAATTGCGTAAGTTCGTCGGCCTCAATGAGCGAACCTGTCAGAACCAGATTCCGATCGTCAAGCTCGGCGAAAAGGTCAAGGCTGATCAGATCATTGCCGACGGTGCTTCGACCAAGCAGGGCGAAATGGCCCTGGGCAAAAATGTCATGGTCGCGTTCAACACATTCGATGGCTACAACTTCGAAGACGCGATCGTGATCAACGAAAAGCTCGTGAAGAACGACACGTTCACGTCGATTCATATTGAAGAGTTCGACGTGGAAATTCGCGAGACCAAACTGGGTCGCGAAGAGTTCACGCGGGATATTCCCAACGTTAGCGAAAAGCAACTGGGACGACTGGACGAAAACGGCGTGATCCAACTGGGTTCATATGTCAAGCCTGGCGATATTCTCGTCGGCAAGGTCAGTCCGAAATCCAAGAGCGAACTGTCGCCGGAAGAAAAATTGCTGCATGCGATTTTCGGCCGAGCTGGCGAAGATGTGAAAAACGATTCGCTGGAAGTGCCTGCGGGCGTGGAAGGCGTGGTCATTGGTGCCAAGCGATTCAGCCGACGCATGCACATGAACGACGAGCAGAAACGCGCGTTGCGTCGTGACATGCGTGAGTACGAAGCGGAAATGGACGGCCGAGCGGCTGAACTGTTCCGCCAGATGGTTGACCAGATGAACGAAGTGACTGGCACGCCGATGGTTGACCCATCGACACGTCAGAAGGTCGGTGCGAGCGATATCACGGAAGTGGTGCTCGAGCAGATCGAAACGTTCAGCCTGGACTGGGTCAAGGGATCCAAAGCATCACGCGAGCAGGCTGAGCAGATTCATGCCCAGTTCTGGCCACGTATCCAAGCGATTGAAAAAGAAAAAGTCCGTCGTTTGGCGCACATGAAACGCGGCGATGAACTGACCTCGGGCGTGCTGGAAATGGTTAAGGTTTACCTGGCCACCAAGCGTCACCTGTCCGTCGGCGACAAGATGGCTGGTCGTCACGGTAACAAGGGTGTGATTGCCCGTATCGTGCCTGAAGAAGACATGCCGTTTTTGGAAGACGGATCGAGCGTGGAAGTGATGCTCAATCCGTTGGGTGTGCCTAGTCGTATGAACGTCGGGCAGATTCTGGAAACGCACCTGGGTTGGGCCTGTCAAGTGCTCGGCTTCCAAGCCGTGACGCCTGTGTTCGACGGTGCGACAGAAAACCAAATCCACGAAGCGGTGGAAGAGGCCAATGCGTATGTCGATCAACGTATGACTGAAACCAAAGGCGCTCATGAGCCTGACGAGTTGCTGGCTCGCATGCCACGTGGCGGTAAGGTTCAGTTGCACGACGGTCGCACCGGTGAGCCGTTCGACCAGAAAACCACGGTCGGTTTCATGTACATCATCAAACTGCACCACTTGGTCGACGACAAGATCCATGCCCGAGCGACCGGGCCATACAGCCTGATCACGCAACAGCCATTGGGTGGTAAAGCCCGCACCGGCGGTCAGCGATTTGGTGAAATGGAAGTGTGGGCACTCGAGGGTTACGGTGCTGCCTATGTGTTGCAGGAACTGTTGACCGTCAAGAGTGACGACGTCGAAGGCCGAACCAAGATTTACGAATCGATGGTCAAGGGCACGAACATGCTCGAAGCCGGTATGCCGGTGGCGTTCGATGTGCTGTGCAACGAAGTCAAGGGCCTGGGCCTGAACATCACGCTTGAAAAAGCGGCGACGGACGGCGGGTCGATATTGTAGCTCGGTGAGACGGCCTGTTTAAAAAACAGCACGGCGAGCAATTGTCGTGAGGCCGTGTCTCGAAACTAAGTCTCGAAACTAAAATATTCGTAGCGAACACGATACCTATTTTCTACGCGATAAAGATCAAACTATGGCAGAACCACTATACGATCGCGTCAATGACTACGGCTCGGTGAAAATCAATCTCGCCAGCCCGAATGACATCCGCAGTTGGTCCTTCGGTGAGGTGAAAAAGCCCGAGACCATCAACTACCGAACGTACCGGCCTGAAAAGGACGGTCTGTTCTGTGAGCGCATTTTTGGTCCCGAACGTGACTACGAGTGTGCGTGCGGTAAGTTCAAAGGCACGAAGTTCAAAGGCATCATCTGTGATCGCTGCGGCGTGAAGGTGACGCACTCACGCGTACGTCGCAAGCGCATGGGCCACATCAACCTGGCTGCGCCGATTGTGCACATCTGGTTTTTCAAATCGATGCCATCGCGATTGGGCAACCTGCTGGGTATGAAGACCAGTGACTTGGAAAAAGTGGTTTATTTCCAGGATTACGTGGTGACCGAGCCAGGCGATACCCCGTTGAAATTGCAGCAGATTCTGACTGAAGACGAACATCGCAAAGCGGTGTCGGAATACGGCTCGGGATTCACCGCGAGCATGGGTGCAGAAGCGGTCAAGATCCTGTTGGAGAAACTGGACCTGCATGCGGTCGCTGCGGAATTACGTGCGGACCTGAAAGCCACACGTTCGAAACAGAAGATCAAAGACCTGTCGAAGCGATTGAAAATCGTGGAGCAGATTCGCGGTTCGGATAACGATCCCACATGGATGATTATGGACGTGACGCCGGTGATCCCACCGGATTTGCGGCCGTTGGTGTTGCTCGAATCGGGCAACTTCGCGACGAGCGATTTGAACGATCTGTATCGCCGTATCATTAACCGCAACAACCGTCTGAAAAAATTGATGGACCTGAACGCGCCCGAGGTCATCATTCGCAACGAAAAGCGAATGCTGCAGCAATCGGTGGACGCGCTGTTTGATAACGGCCGATGCCGACGCCCGGTGCTGGGTTCGTCGAACCGTCCGTTGAAATCACTGACAGACATGATCAAGGGTAAGCAGGGTCGCTTCCGCGAAAACCTGCTGGGCAAGCGCGTGGACTATTCGGCGCGTTCGGTGATTGTGGTCGGTCCAGAATTGAAACTGCACCAGTGCGGTTTGCCGAAGAAGATCGCGCTGGAATTGTTCCAGCCGTTCATCATTCGCAAGCTGAAAGAACACGGTCTGGCTGACACGATCAAGAGCGCTAAGAAGATGCTCGAGCGTCGCGCTCCGGAAGTGTGGGACATTCTCGAAGAAGTGATCTATCAGCATCCGGTGATGTTGAACCGTGCCCCGACGCTTCACCGTATGGGTATTCAGGCCTTTGAGCCGGTACTGGTCGAAGGTAACGCGATCAAGATCCACCCGTTGGTGTGTACCGGTTTTAACGCGGACTTCGACGGCGACCAGATGGCGGTTCACTTGCCACTGTCGGTTGAAGCCCAGGCTGAAACACATGTGTTGATCCTCAGCCCGCACAATATTTTCTCGCCTGCCAACGGCAATCCGATTATCTCGCCTTCGCAGGACATCGTGCTCGGCGTGTACTACATCACGGTGATGCACAATGTGCCCGAAGAAGCGGTTGCCAAGGAATTGTTGTCGCGCTCGCAGGATCTGTCTGATGACATGATCAAGAAGATGCGTGTGTATCGCGAATTCAAAGACATCGACGAAGCGCGTCTGGCGTATGAACTGAAAACCATCGGCATTCACGAGCCTATCGTGGTGAAAATGCCTAAGGGCCAGTACACCGACATGGTGACCAGCGAACGTGGCGATCCGGAACCATTCCCGGAAACACGACGCATCATCACGTCGATCGGCCGCATCATTTTCAATGATATTTTTGAGCCGGGCATGCCGTTCTATAACTGTGCGGTGGGCAAGAAGGGTTGCTCACGCGTCATTGATGACACGTATGCACGCAAGGGGCGTCCCGCGACGATCGCTTTGTTGGACACGATGAAAGAAGTCGGGTTCAAGCAGTCCACCGTGTCGGGCTTGTCGTTCGGTATTACCGACCTGCGTATCCCCGGCAAGAAGAAAGAAATTCTGGCCGCGACGCAGAAGAAAGTCGATCGCGTCGAGAAAGCGTATCACGCTGGTGCCATCACCGACCGTGAACGTTATCACCAGTTGCTCGACCTTTGGACGCACTGTCGTGAAGAAGTGACCAAGGAACTGCTCGAAGAATTGAAGAACGACCGTCGTGACGAAAACGGCCACGAAGTGCCGATCGATGACATGAACTATCCGCGTTACCTCAACCCCGTGTGGTTGATGAGCGACTCGGGTGCTCGTGGTAACGTGAGTCAGATTCAGCAGCTCGCCGGTATGCGTGGTCTGATGTCCAAGCCATCGGGCGAAATTATTGAAACGCCGATTCGCGCCAACACACGTGAAGGCATGAGCGTGTTGGAATACTTCTCCTCGACACACGGTGCGCGTAAGGGTCTGGCTGACACCGCGCTCAAGACCGCGGACTCGGGTTACCTGACGCGTAAATTGGCGGACGTGGCACAGAACGTGTTCGTGTCTACCTACGACTGTGGTTCGAAACAGGGCGTGGTCAAGAAAGCCATTTACAAGGGCGAAGAAGTCGACGTGCCGTTGCGTGATCGTATCTACGGTCGCGTGGCCCGCGAAACGATTACCAACCCGATCACGGATCAGGTCATCGTTAAAGAAAACGAAATGATCACCATGGATGCGGCTCGCGCGATCGAAGCGTTGGGCATCGACACCGTGGTGGTGCGTTCGCCATTGACCACCGACGCCCGCAACGGCATCAGTGTGCTCGACTACGGCATGGACCTGTCGACCGGTCGTCTGGTCGAACCGGGTCTGGCTGTCGGCATCATCGGTGCTCAGTCGATCGGCGAGCCGGGCACGCAGCTCACCATGCGTACGTTCCATACCGGCGGTATCGGTCATCGTACCTTGGTCGAAACCGACTTCCGTGCAACCAACAACGGTGTGGTTGAAATCAGCGACGCCAACGAAGTGCCGGTCAAAGACGAAGACGGCAACGATGTCTTGGTCGCGCTCAAGCGAAACGGCGAGATTGCGATCAATGATGCCAAGGGCCGTGAGTTGGAGAAATACAAGATCCAATACGGTTCGTACATCACGGTCAAGAACGGCGATACCGTCAAGCGTGGCCAAGTGCTGGTCAAGTGGGACCCTCACCGTGTGCCGATCCTGGCTGAAAAGGGCGGTTCCGTTCGCTTCGAAGACATCGTGATCGGCGAAACGGTTCGTCCAGAAAACGAAGGCAAATCAGGCGGCGATCCCGATAAGCGCGAGTCGCTGATCGTGATCGAGCACAAGGGTGAAATGCACCCGCGTCTGGTGATCGAAGATGCCGATGGCAAGATTCTGGACTTCCATTACCTGCCTGCTAAGGCTCGTATCGAAGTGACCGAAGGTCAGCCGATCGAAGCTGGCCACATGTTGGCACGTCAGCCGCGTGAAGCGGGTGGTTCGTCCGACATCGTCGGTGGTCTGCCGCGTGTCACGGAAATTTTCGAAGCACGTAAACCGAAAGATCCTGCCGTGTTGGCTGAGATTTCCGGTCGTGTCGAACTGCGAAGCGATAAGCGTCGCGGCAAGATGACGATCATTGTCAAGTCCGATGCGTTGGAAAAAGAACATCACGTGCCGCAGGATCGTCACTTGCTGGTACATGCAGGCGACTATGTGGATGCAGGCGATCCGTTGATCGACGGGCCGTTGATTCCGCATGACATTCTTCGCATTAAGGGTGAAGAAACGCTGTACAACTACTTGCTCGACGAAGTGCAGAATGTGTACCGTGCCCAGGGCGTGACGATCGATGACAAGCACATCGAAGTGATCCTGGCCCAGATGTTGCACAAGGTTCGCGTGGAAAATCAAGGCGATTCGGATCTGCTGCCCAACGACGTGGTGGACAAGTTCCGCTTCCGCGAAGCCAACGAACGCGTGGCATTGATCTCACGCATCAAGGATGCAGGCGACACCGGCTTGGAAGTCGGCCAGCTCTATCCCAAGGCCGAGATCAAAGAAGCCAACGCTCGTGCCGAAGCCGACGGCGGAACACCTGCGAAGGTAACCAAAGCCCGACCCGCGACTGGCGTGACCTTGCTCCTGGGTATCACCAAAGCATCGTTGCAATCCGAGTCGTTCCTGTCGGGTGCGAGTTTCCAGGAAACCACCAAGGTGCTCACCGAAGCGGCCTTGGCGGGTCGATCGGATACATTGGTCGGCCTGAAGGAAAACGTGTTGCTCGGTCACCTGATCCCTGCCGGTACCGGCTACAAGCCATACACCCAGATGCGTGTGGTGCCGTTGGTCGAGCCGCCGCAGCAGGATGCCCCAACCCGCGAAGAAGAAGCGGAAACTGCCGCCGTGTTGGCCGAGGCCGCTGGTGCCGAGTCACCCGACCAGATCGGCACGACCGTCGGCGAATCGCGATTGGTCGCCCAACTGCTCGGCGAAATCGAGCCAGGCCCGATGAAAAACTAAGCCTCCCACGTTTCCCCTGCAAGGCCAAGTATTTTGGTATTTTGTTTTGCACAGTGGGTTTGAAAAATTGAATAACACGAAAGCCCATCGTTGCAAAACGGTGGGCTTTCTTTATGGTTTGTATGTCGTGATAAATGGCACACGATGATGGAACTATGAGTGACAACGATGAGTAAGAACAGTCAACAACAAGTCCATTCCATGATTGAACAGTTTGTATCGGGCGGTGCTAAATTACGCGCAGCCGTGGAGGGCGTGACCAATGAAGAGGCGCAGGCGAAGCCCGGGCCGGGGTTGTGGTCGATTCATGAGTTGGTTGTGCATTTGACGGACATGGATGCGATCGCGATTGATCGGATGAAGCGGGTATTGACCGAAGATAACCCCACATTATTGAATGCCCAAGAGCAAGCGTATGTAGAACGACTGCATTGCGCGGCACAATCGATGGATGATGCGCTGTTATTGTTTGAGGTCAATCGTCGGCAGTTTACGCGAGTATTGCGGAAACTGGATGCGGATTGTTTTTTACGGATTGGCACACACGACGTGGCGGGCGAGGTGTCGCTGTCGCAATTGCTGACGATATATACCGAGCATCTGGATCACCACTTAGGCTTTGTCGCCGCAAAACTGGAACGGCTGCGCGCGTGAGTCGCGATTAATGCGGGGGCGTGTCAAAATAAACTGCAGCGCGATAGACGTGATTTTTACCCGGTGAGTTGCGTGTGGGTGTCATCATCGATTTGTGTGAATTGATCAAGCCATTCGAAGGCCCGCAAGAATCGGATTTCGTGTCCACCGTCGAAAATTTCGTAGTAGAAATGTTCGGGGTTGAGCGCTTCGATGGCGTTGGAAAGTTTAACGGTGTGCGTGTGGGGAACGGAAGTGTCGTGTCGGCCATGGTGGACGGCAAGGTTGGCGCGAGCGATTTTGCGCAGATGCGACATGGGAGATTTATCACGGTAGCGTGCATCGATGGTCATGTCATCGCCGGGATTGCCGCCGCATACAGCGGTGATGTGTGAGCGATATCTAGGGCTTTCGTGATGCCATGCCGCGAGGTCGGTGATCGGGCACCAACTGCTGATGGCGTTAAACAGGTCGGGCCGATAGCCAGCCATCATGAGCGACATGTGGCCGCCGCCGCTCCCACCGAGCAGGAAAATTTTCGACCGATCAATGGGCGAATCGTCCGGCTGATTTTGGCAAACGTATTCGATGGCATCAACTACATCTTGCATGGCCAGGAGCGAACCACCAGCCTCAAGGGCGCGAGGGTTGGAGTCGAGATTCTTCCCACGAAATTCAGGGAGCAATAACGCCCAGCCGCGCGGTTGTGTGTGAGGTAACAAGTTGTTGATATGGTTGAAGCGATTGTTGCTCCAGGTATGCAGGCCAACGAGCAGAGGCATGGGATCGTTCGATTCGCGGTGCGGGATATGCAACAGTGATTTTTCGAGAGAACCATCCAGGCTGGAACGCACGGAAATTTCAATCATAGGGTCGATGGGCGGGGTAACAGCGGTGGGCGATGTTTGAGACATGTCCACAATATAGCGTTTTCAAAAGGATAAGTGGTTGAAATTTGTAAGGGCAAAACGGCTGATTGTGCTGAGCCGATGGTGTTGGAACATGCACCACGAGTGGTGGCCAAACACGGCATAAAAAAGCGGCAACTCCGGTTGCAGCGATCTGCAGGAGGCTGCCGCCAATTGCGATAAAGAAAGGCCGCGGTGGGATTCGAACCCACGATGGATTACTCCAGCGGATTTGCAATCCGCTCCCTTTGTCCACTCGGGCACACGGCCAACGTCTCAGCAGCCCGCCAAGCGGGGTGAGCAGCGTATTATAGCGTTTTGTCCCGGCCCGTGGCGTCACATTTTCGGCCGAAAGTGCGAACAATAATTCCTCCCCCCCCCCACACATTCCCCCCACACTTTTCCCTTCACTCTTTCCTTTTATTCTTTCCTTCAGCCAGAAGATCAGGCATCAACGCCATCACTCGCCGCCCCACAAAACCATCGAATAGGCCATCATGACAACGTGATTCCCCCCCTCCGCACATGATTCATTGAGCCTCATTGGGTCATGTGGGACATCGCGGTTTTTACGCAAAATGGTGATTGAGAATTTCCAGGACACCTTCGGAAATATTTTGGCGAGCCACGTAGCCTCCGTTTTTAATCACCATTTGTTTCAATGCGTGGCTGGCGTTGCCCACCAGCGCCGCATTGAATCGAAACTGGCCACATAACATAGAAATATCGTTTCCATTGTCGCCGATGGCTAAAACCTCATTGGGTTTACAGCCGTCGATGAACGCCAGTTGCGCCAAGGCGGAACCTTTACTGGCGCACTTCGGCAAAGCAGTCACAATATGATGATTTCGGTTTACTTCGATTTCAGGTTGATCCGTTAAGCGGTTGGCCAAACGTGTACGAGCGATCTCGGCAATCTCAGGTGTTTCAAAAACAACGTTTGTGCCATGGCTGCCCACTCGAATAGCGCGCAAAATTTGATGGTGTTCTGATGCGGCCCAACTGACGAGCTCTTGAAAATGATCGTTAACCAGATCATTGCAGTGTTGTACATGGTTGCCGCGTTCGACGTTCCAGATATTCGCTTGAGAAGTGGTGGTGCCGTCGGGTTGATAGATTTCGCCTTCGTGACAAATCACAAAATGAGGAAAAGGGCAGCCCCATGCAAAACCAATTTCATCCAATGGCTGGCGAAGCTCATCGATAGATCGACCCGAGGCCAAACCTAATTTAACGCCCAGTCGATCAAGGCGTTCAAAACACGCTTGTAAATTTAGTGTCGCTGACGGATCGGTATGATCGTAAAGCGTCAGATCAAAATCCATCGCAACCAATTTGATCGTGTTGTGATTCTGTTTTAACCGCGTTTTTCCGGGCTGGGCAGATTCGAGCCTGGCAGGCATATAACTTCCTTCAGTTAATCTTTTTTTGCAAGATCAATTTTGTACACATGTCTTGCATGAGGTGCGAAGGTATCCACAAGGCGATTTTGATTAATGGCCAATTGTCGATCTTCGAAAAGTACGAGAGCTGACGAAGTGATACCATTCAACTCGGCAGGCAATATTATTTCACCGTTTGCTTGGGTATCGCTTTCATTGACGGCAATGATCCATCCATGCTGGCCGTCTTGGCGAAACGAAGCGTACACCTTGTCGTCGTGCGGTTGCG
>JAUHYI010000037.1 GCA_030426385.1 Phycisphaerae bacterium | reverse complement strand
CACCTACAAACCCCGCAACGACTAACCCCCCCACATTTCCCCCACGTTTGCCCTGCATTTGCCCAGTTTTTGCCCTGCATTTTCTCCGCGCGTTTGTTCCGCCGCTTGCGGCTTAGCGTCCCCCCCATCGCCCTCCCCACTCGCCTCCTCGCAATGTTCCTTCAACAACATCCACTGCTTCCCTCACCTGTTCCACAACATACTTCGCTATCCCCAGCGGCCAACACATTCATCGACCGCGTGGCCCCTCTCGATTCGCCTCCTGCGCCGTTCACTGTTGCGCCTTTCATCTCACTGGCCTGACGCACCGCATTGCGACGACAATCAAATTCTGTCGCCTCATCCAACGCCACCATCTCGCTCGGCTCGATGCCAATCAGTTGCCCGGCATACGGTCCCTTCGCATCTGTGTAAATCTGATACGTCTTATCGCACACCGCCATGCGCTTGCCGCGATACAACGTGTGGCCATCATCATCCATCACCTGTTTCCATGGGCCGTGATACACCACCGCTTGACGCCGTTCCATACACGGCCCTTGCTTGCCTTTGTACGCACGGATCGTCATCGATCGAAATTCCACACCATCAATCACATGCCACGGCTCGGCCTGACGCGAAAGAATTTCCACGCCATAAAATCCCGCGTCCTCAAACATTTTCAAAAATTCATCTTCCACAAACGCACCGGCAATGCACCCTGACCACATTTCAGGATCGTTCATGATCGCATCGGTTGGCCGTTCGTCGCACACGATATCACTGATCACCGCGCGCCCGCCACGTTTCAACACTCGAAAAATTTCCGCAAACAGTTGCACCTTTTCTTCGGGCTTCACCAGGTTCAACACGCAGTTCGACACCACCACATCCACCGAATCCGACCCAATCATCGGCTCGCTTTTGCGCATCGCCTGGCAATGCGCATCATACGTCGTGATATCTTCAACCCCACAGATGGGATGTTCATCCAGATACGCTTGGGCCGCATCCAGATCGAGCGCCAAATCCTGAATGCGCCCTTTGCAAAAACGCACATTGTCGTAACCGATTTTTCCGCTTACCTCGGCTTGATAACCGCGGGCTAACCCCAGCATTTCATCGTTCATATCCACGCCGATGACCTGCCCGGACTGACCTACTTTTTGCGACAGGATGTAGCATATTTTACCCGCGCCCGACCCCAGATCGACAACCACCTCGCCCTCACCTACGTATTGCGAAGGATCGCCGCAGCCATAATCACGTTCCAGAATTTCCGTCGGCAACACACTCAGATATGTCGCGTCATATTGCCCTGTTGCAGGACAACATAACATCGGCTCCAATGCCTGGGCCCCAGCGCTGTACCGCTCGCGCACCGTTT
Organism: Phycisphaerae bacterium; assembly: GCA_030426385.1. Taxonomy (GTDB): domain Bacteria; phylum Planctomycetota; class Phycisphaerae; order Phycisphaerales; family Phycisphaeraceae; genus JAUHYI01. The sequence goes on along the minus strand of JAUHYI010000037.1, from coordinate 40,458 downwards.
GTTCAACGTCGTATCCACCGGCTGATCCACCGGCTGATTCAGATTGTTTTTCAGACGACGAACGTGACGAAATAGTTGACATGATCATAGGCCCTATGAATGTGCATGGAAATGGTTGACCTTGGCAAACGATTACCATTGCCAACCCACACATCATAGTAAACCAATGTCGTGCCCGGAAAATTTATTCCCGTGACGCCAACTATTTTCGTTATTCCAATGTATCCCAGCGTTTGCCCAACCAGATCGATTTGTAGTGGGCGATATTCAGATATTCCGAATTCACCAACATCGCGACCTGGATATTTTCAGGATTACCGCCTGCTTCCAGATAGTTTTCCCAATCCTGCGCACCATAGGTCGCACCGGGAATCGAAAGCGCCGACAGATCGTCCTGCGTGTTGGCCAAACGTCGCCAGTATGCCACGTGCCAACTATCCAACAGGTTGCGTCGATATTCCGACGAACCCAACAACGAGCTAGGCACTTCGTAACGAATATAGAATCCGTTGTTCGCCCGGTCCGTCCAATACGCAATGTCCGCACTGGTCGCACTACGGCCGAGCATGTCCGTGTACACGTTATTGATAAATGTGGCCACGTCCTGGCTGGAGCGTACCCAATATTCATCTGAACCGACAAAACCCAGGATAATATCCTTGCGCTGCGTGCCGTTACCCACCGCAATTACCCAGTTGGAATTTTCACTACCCGACGTCGATCGATGCAGATACGTCGTGTAATATTCTTCAACCAATCGGGCACGATATTCATAGCTTTGAATAATCGCGGACGTGACGGTGTTGAGTGTCATGCCGCCTTCAATGTTCGTTAGCCATCCCTGAATTTCCGTCGCGCCGGGCGTTCGGCCCAACACATCGTTGTACATCTGTTTGATCCACAACGCTTCACGGTGGGCCTGCACGTAATCGCCATTGGTCACGAGCATCGTATCGATGACTTGTTCTTCATTAATGCCACGGCGCAGATCCCAACTCGCCGCGCGCAAGCTATCCACACCCGGCGCGGTCAATCCACCCGGTTCGTATTGCGTATACCACGCACGGATTTGATTCTCCGTATATTCCTGCGAGAAGAAGAAACCAAACGTCACCGACGCACGAGGCGTGCCTCCGTCAAGCAAGTTTGTCCAATATGTGTTGTCCGCGCTGCTTGGCGTACGGTTCAACAACTTCTGATACATGTAATCAACCCACAGCGAATTCGTGCCGCCTGCGACATTGAACGCTTCTTGCGAAGCGACGATAAACGTCTGCGCCGTTGAGAAGCTATGGCCCGATTCCAGGAACCCCTGCCAGTAGGCTAAACCGCCTGAATCAACGGTTCGTCCGAGAAAATGCGTGTACCAGCGATCAATTTCAACCGCTCGCGCTGCTTCTCCACCGATGATTTCTTCCGTTACTTCTTCGAGTGATGCCGCATTGCGAACCAGCGACAACGCCGCGCTCAACTCACCGCTCGTTGGCGTGCGATTCAGCGCGTCATCATAAAGATTATTCACATAGGTCGTCGACCATGAATCATTGCGCACTACCACATTGCCCGATGCATCACGGCGATACATCGGCCATGCTGGTGCCGCGGCACTTGTATCCAGATCGTACACATGCAATGTCGCGGGGCTGCGCAGTTTGCCACCACTGACATAATTGCCCACGAACGCCATCTGGTAGGTGCCATCACCCTTGAAATTCCCCACCGCAGGCGAAGTCAGATACCGTTCCAGTTCCGTGCCATCGACATGTGTAAAAATCTGCGAACCATCGGTGCCCGAAAAACCGTACACCGTTGTTGCGGTCGCAGCCACGACATCCTGCACGCCGTCGCCGTTCAGATCGGCAAGGATCGGCGTTGCAAATAGTTTCTGTTCACTGAATGCCTGGATCGTCCACAGCGCCGTACCGTCCGCCTTGATCGCATGTAGTTTGCCCAGCCCGTCAGCTACCACGACATCCATCTGGCCATCGCCATTGAGATCACCCAACACTGGCGACGCATACACGCCAGCCAATTTTGTGTCGTCATCGGTCGTGTGATACGGCCAACCCGTCAGCGCATCGCCATCCTTGTCCAACGCATACACGTAGTTGGTTTCGCTTGGCACTGGTGTTTGAAAATTGAAACCTGTGCCGATCACGATATCCAGAAAACCATTGTTATCCAGATCGACCAGCACCGGCTGCGATTGCGTCACCTGGTTAATCTGCTTGACCCACATGCGCTTGCCGTCGTGGCTCAGCACCGTGATGTGACCGCCCGCGTCATAGAAATCGTTGTCCGACGAGTCACCGCCGAACACCACTTCCAACAGGCCATCGCCGTTGATATCACCCACCGCTGGCGGACCTAAAATCGTATCGTCGTTGTTATACGACCAGTACACCGAACCGTCCGCACGGAATGCGGTCAGGCGGTGATTGATCGACGGCACTAAAATTTCCGGCGAACCATCGCGATCCAAATCCGCATGCGTGATGCCGCCGTATACATTGTTGCGTAGCCAGTCCTGCGGGTGCGTTCCGTCAGGAATATCGTTCGTCCCCGGCCAGCCGGAAATCAGCGCCTGCGTATTCGCATTCCACATGAACACGCGACCATCAGTCGCCGCCGCCACGATCACACGACCCACGCCCGGCAATGTGAATGCCGCAGGCGTCGCCTGAATCGAATGCGATGTGCCCGTCTGTTCATACGTCCGGAAAACGTTCGGCTCACCGCTCGAACCGTTATAGGTGTAGGCGTATAACTTGTTATCGCCACCAGCCACCACGATTTCGTCCGAACCATTCCCGTCCACGTCGATCACAATCGCTGACGAGTTGAGTTGCCCACCATCATTAAAATTCCACGCGCTACCCGCGCCCGGTAATTGCGTCACTGACAACGCACTGACCGACAGATGCACACGCGGTTCGAGCGCATCGAAAAAACGCGACGGTGCTACCCCTTGGGCAGACCGCGTTTTGTGATTACTGCCATGCTTGCGCAGTCGGCGTTGCCATAACTTGGACAGCTTGCGACGACTATTGCGACGGCGTGGTCGATCGAATCCCATATGGTTTTCCCTCATCCTGGAAACGTTCAGCTATTTCCGAACACTCCATCTATCGGACAAATCGAAACCAAACTACACAGCCCTCCCACATAGGCTTCCCAGCGTAATCGGACTCAACTTACCCAATCGATTTTATCCGCACAATCGCTACACCCCTCCCACCCTTTCCCCGTCAGTGCCTGCACGTGCCGGCGGTATGTCGCTCACATATCCCTCGCATGTCAGTCGCAGCTCTCTCGCACATGGTCAGTCAAGGCATGACTTCGACGATCTCTTCAGATACCTCATCAGTCGCTTCATCCGATTCCTTATATGCCGAGGCACTGTAACTGTCGCCAAGCGAAGCGATCACATCCGCCATCGCCTGCGTGGATGGCCCATGCGCGGTGATCTGCACCGTCGCCAATGCCGTCTCGCTGGACACCACCGCCGCCTCCACGCCGGGCATATCCAACAACTTTTCCTGGATCAAAATTTTGCAGCCATCACAGTGCATGCCTTTGATCTGCAGCATGACAGTCTGCGTGCCAGCAGGGGTGGCAGAAGAGATGGCAGTCGACACGGCAGCCTCATTCAAATCATCTCCTGGCCCTGCCATCGATTGTGCGACCTGTTCATCCGAACTCGGCGTTGATGAATCACAACCCGCCACCCCCGCAACCAGTCCGCATAAAATGAACAGGCAACACCCCCACGCCATGCGTCGTGACACAAAACTGGAGGGGTTTCGCCGGGGTGATTTCGATAAATTCTTCATGTGGATGATTCTACGCCAACTGAATATTGACGCCAATGTCGCCCACCGGTCGATGTTTGTTGTAACCTTCGCATCACGTCCATTTAGGACAGCATAGGCACGCAAACCCTCAAATGCCCCGCAATAAATGCAACCCACCACGTCAAACGAGCACCTGCCCCGCAATTTTCTTGCCGAGCAAAACGCAATGAATCGCCTGCCTGCTCGTTTATCCGGTATAATTACATGACATAACCGCTTGAAAAAGGTGCCAAACCCATGAATATGATTAGCCTGCTTCTGAACCTCAACGACTCTCATGCCACCAGCCTTGGCTTCATCACCAATTTCGGCTGGACTGAATTTCTCGTCATTGCTGTCGTCGCGTTGCTGATCTTCGGCCGACGTTTGCCCGAAGTCGGCCGCAATCTCGGCCGTGGCCTCGTCGAATTCAAGAAAGGCATCTCGGGCATCGAGGACGAACTCAAAGATGTAAGCAATCAAGCCAACCAAGCGGTCACCCCACCGCCCACCCAACCACGCGACACCACCGCCAAACCTGGCACCTGACCCTTCCTGCTTGCCCACCACTTGCCCACCCCAAATTTGCCCCTGCTACGCCTCACGACTTGTTTCCACTTGCCCCGCAGGCACGCAATCAATATTTTTACAAGGTCTAAGTCAGGCTAATTGCCTGATTTTTCACACATTCGTGGCCTTCCACCTTATCCACCAAACCACCCGCCACTTGACCCAATCCCCCTGCTTGTTATCTTGTCACAACCCCAGCGGTAAACGCGGGCGATTAGCTCAGTTGGCTAGAGCGCACCCTTCACACGGGTGAGGTCGTAGGTTCGAGTCCTATATCGCCCACTTGATTCATTTTCATTTCTCGGCATATCACGGAAATACGCGGAATTATGCGGAAAAACTGCATTCTCCCCGTCAACTCCATCAACCTGTTTCCGCTTCCTGCTACCTCCTGCGTGCACTTGCTGCGCCGGATTCTGCACACGCTTTTCAATCGCACGCTCGAAGTCACTGTCACGCACCTGCAAGTAGTGACGTTGCGCGATGGCGACCGAATTCCCCAGCCACGCACAAACAACATGACTGGGAAATCGCTCTTCAAGTTCCGTTTGGCGTGAGGCCCTCAAGTTGTGCCACAGCCGTGGCCAGACCGACAACCCAGCGGCCTCAATGGCCCGCTCCAACGGCTTGCGTAACGATGCACCCGTTCGCGTTTGCAGAAACGGCAACACATACAACTCACCCTCGGGCGCGGCATCAAACACCTCCTGCATCGCTTCGGCAATCTCTGGGAACAACGGAATAACTCGCTTCTCATGCCCCGCATGATGAGCCGTCTTTGACGAATGCACCGTGAGCCGGCGTTTGTCCCAATCCACATCCGCCCAGGTCATCGCGGCGGGTTCGCTCGGCGTTCTTACGCCACCCCATCGCGCCAAAACAAAAAGCAACCGCCACGACGCGTCGGGCAATTGGTCCAACACTTTGCGTGCATCACCATCGCTGATGAACCGTTGCCGATCACTGTTGCCCATGACATGCGTGGGCACCGCCTCAAACGGATTGGTGGTGATTATCCCGCGTTTTATGGCGTTGCCGAACCACATGCGAGCGTAGCCACTGTTGCGTCTGGTCGTTGCCTCAGCAAGCCCAGGCCCCTTGGCTTTGTCCAGCAACCATGCACGGTAATCTTCAGCATCAGCAGCCGTGATGGCTGACAGCGTTTTGTCCTCGGTGAAGTATTCGCACAGATGCTTACGGGCCTGCTTGATGCGAACGAGCGTCGCGGGCTTGAGCGAACTCCTGCGGCGTTCGATGTGGGCATCGATGAACGCGCCAAGTGTTGCCGATTCGTGAGTGTCAATCAGACCGACACCACCCAATCGCCTGCGGAGATCATCACCAATGCTCTCGATCCATACGGCCGTTTCACGCGCGGGGGCAATTCCTGCCATCTGAGAGTGCAGCAGATTTTCGACGTGACGCTTGATTGCCTCGGCTGTACGCAGAGGTACTTTGCCCAGATGCAACGATGGCCGCTTGCCGTTGCCAGCGGTGAACTGGATACGCTTGACGCCGGTTTTATTGGTGGTGATGCTTGCCATGGGATTACTTTCCTGTGGATTCTACCTCGTTTGCATTCGACTGTGCTTCTATCCGTTTTGCCGCTTCCACTGCCAATGCTGAGGCCTTCGCACGTAGGTCAGGGTCCGTCAGAAGTGGCGAGGGGGTGGCGTCACTCCGGCTGTCTGTGCGGATGGGTCCACCGTCAGGACCAGAGTGTTCAAGCCGACGTGGCTGTTCCAGTCCGAACAGGCGGTCGAGCCTCGCTTGGGCCTTGATCCGGTCAGTGTGTGATGCGCACTCGGATTGAATCACCGCCAGATACGTCGCGCGTGCTTGTGCGACCATCAAGGCTCGGTCTACGCCGGCGGCCTCCAGCATCGCTTCCTGGGCCTGCAGGATGTAACGCTCAACACTTCGTGGCGACATGTTGAAGCGATCAGCGCATGAGCGTTTGATTTCGCTGCGGCTGTGTCCCATTGCGAGCATGGCACAGACATGGTCAAGTCGCATTTGCTGGTCCACGCGCGTTGGTCGGTTGATTGATTTGGTTGGCATGTTCATGGTTGAATTCGTGGCTTATCTGGCTCGCGCGCATGCGCGCACGCGCGACGCAGATAACGCAGATGGGTTGTTGTCTTTTTTGATTTTTGGGGTAAGGCACTGGGTTTTGCTATAATGAGTCCCTCGCGCGGGCGCGCGAGCAACATAGTTTTCGAGTTCATCTCCGCCTGCGGGGTTCTCACTTCCTGCCTTCCGCACATCGACACATCGAAATCCATGCGATCGCAGGAGGCGTTTCAACACGTGTCGCAACGATTGGGGTACATCCGTACCGGGGAGGGGTTGCAGTTTCAGTGTGTATGTTGGTGAGGCGTGGCGGGTCATGCGGCCCCCACTTCGACCATTGCCGATTCGCCCAGTAGCTTGACGACTGCTGCCTGTAGCCGTGGGCTTGATGTGTCACGCTTCCACAGTTTTGCGGCGAAAGGTGGTGCCTGCCCTATTGCCTGTTCAATCAATTCCGCTCGTGTTGCGTGGTCGAGAGAATCGAATCGTTGTTTGATTTGAGCCGATGCAGCTTCGATCTGGCGGCGTTCTTCTGCGTCTTGTCGGCGCTTGTCCGCCCGTTCACGCTCAGCTTCAACCTCGGCCAACCTGCGACGCTCAGCTTGCTCGGCGACTGAGAGTGCTTTGCTGCACTGAGTTCTGATCTCGTTGACGAGCAGACCAACACTGCGACCACGTCCACCCACCACATGGACGGCCCGGGAAATACCATCGAGCGAGATTCCTTCCTGGTCGGCCAGTTGCGATTGCGTTGGCTCACCAATTCCGAGCCCCTCCAGCTTCACTAAAATTTCATCGCGACAATCAGCAGCAGTCCTGCTGCTCTGTTCTTCTGTTCTCTGTTCTTCTGTTCGGGTGACACCCAGGGTGTCATGGTTTAGGGGTCCATCTGTCACCTTATTGCTTAAATCTGTCACCTTTTCGGGGTTGATTTGACACCTTTTTGTGTCGGTAACGGTGTCATCTTGGTTGTCATGGTTTATTGGGAAAACCATGTCGCCTTGGGTGTCAGGGTTTACGAGGGTGTACCTGCTTGAAATTTTGCGGCCACCGCCCCGTTTGACTTCAAGCAATCCGACATCACAGAGCCTTGCGATTGTGCGCTGAACAGTCCGAGACGTCACCCCTGCGTAGCTGGCGATTGTTTCCACGGATGGCCAGGCCACGCCGTCTTTGGCATGGAGCGCGATCACCATATAAACGCGCAACATATTCGCGTCGGCACGCTGCCACCCCACAGATTCAATTACTGGGCGTGCAATAATTGCAAAAAGTGGTTTGTCTTCCGTGATTTTGTCAACTACTCTGTGCATGATGTCTTTTTCCTACCTCGCGCGATATGGGTTGCAGCCCTCGCGCGGGGTTTTTCTTTACGGGTTTGGTTTTTTGCGATCCAATCTTGTGCGGCCGCCGGCGAATACAACACACGCCCGCCGAGCCGCACGCACGGAAACGCCCCCGTTTGAGTAATTGATTGAAGCGTCCGCTCGCTCACACTGAGCAGCCCCGCCATGGTCCGGCGGTCGACGAGGATCGGGCGAAGCGGCACAACCTCGGCCTTCACGCGATCGACGTCGGCAAAAACGGGGGCTTCAGGAGGCATGGGCCACCTCCGCCGATACGTTTGGGCACCCTGCGTTAATCCACTCTCGTAATTCGTCCGCTTTCCAGCGGACCAGTGCGCCTAGTTTGACTGGACGTGGCATTTTGCCTGCATCAGTTAACCGATACACAGTCTTTGTGGATGTATTGATTAGACGAGCCACTTCCCGCACATCGAGCAATGCCGGAAGCATGCGAGTAGAACCTGCAACTGGATCTATTGTGGAGGTTGTCGACGGTCTCATGCTGATACTCCGGTCCATAGATTTCGGGTGTGTCCGCCAAATGCCATTGGCAGCCACGACACGCCCGTTATAGACCATGAACCGGACAACCAAACAAACATGATTTGTCCGATTGGCGCACAGAAAACCGGCCTGACGGCTTGTCAGATCGGTTTGTTTTTTTCAAAATAAAATTCGGTTGTCCGTTTTTGTCCGGTTCAGAGTTCATCTGATCGGCAGACACTTCGAGTTGATGCTGGCTTAACGTGCCTTTTGTATCGCTTTATGCCGGCCTTGTTCAGGTATTTCCTAAATGTTTCAGGGGTTCGTGGCAACGAAGCCAACAGTTCAGGTTGGCATTCTACAAGTGGGCCACTTGCCACGGATTCAAGTTTGTCTTTGATTGCATAATGCAAATCGCGCAAGGTCATTTGTGTTGCTCCCTCAATGTCTCCTAATGCCCACTCGTAAACCGCTTTTGCTTTTTCATACGCGTGAGGAAGAGCAGTTCCACAATCCTGTTTGGCTAAATCGCCAATTTTTGAAGATTCCTCCTTGCTTCCTTCACCCTGGCGGTGAGGCAGAGACATACCACCCCCACTCAAAACACCGCTCTCTGCCAACACTTCCTTTACACCTGCAGTCACACGCGATGCAATATCAACCGCATTATTTGGAAATCCCGCTACGCCCTCAATGGCATGCGTCAATTCCATGATGTTCATTGTTTGTAGTTGGCTCTTGGCGATGCCGGTCCTTTCATTCAGTCGGTCGTGAAGTTTTGACCACTTTGGCTTATGAGAATCCCAGCCTTCAATTAGTCGAGATGCAGCATTATTCAATCGTTGGACATGCTGGCATAAACGCTCCCTGAGAACAGGAAGCCACATCGCACGACTCATCGACTTAGGAATGGGCAAACGCCAAAATACTTTCTCATTGCATATGACGTTCGGTGTTTGGCCATCCGTATTGTCTTGTGATGTCTGATACCGCGGTTTGATGCGATTGACAGCAATTCCCTTCAACTGATCATTCACAAGATTCAGCGCGAGCTGTCGCCGATAATCAATAATGTGGTCCGGTACCTCCGCATTGTGTTTATCGAGAGAGATACTACTAATTGCCGCAACGGCTTGTCGTTCAATTGCTGTAGCAACAATGTCGCGATCCCGGCTCGTACAATCGATCGACGCGAGACTGGACGTCGGTTTGCCCAGCAGCATCCAAACGTTGTGATGCCACGCCACAGCGTGGCCGTGTTCACTGGCACTTTCCTTCACGTCTTTTTTAAAATTATCGACATCCGGCTGGAAACCGACATCTATGGCTTCGAGAAGCAGCATCCCTGCATTCGCACTGCGTTCCGTCGGCGTACCCGGATCATCGGCCAGGTCACGAATGCCTTGTGCAATACGCCAGAGTTTTTCAGCATCAATCATATTTCACCTGCTATCCCGGCATGACCAGAGCCGGCGCCGCCGCAGGTGAGAAGCAGCGCCAGCCCTGACCGCGACGGGGATCAAGCCGTCGCCCGGTTAAGTGGATTCTACCAACCCTGCCAGCCGCAAGGATGGCCGTTCTTGATTGGGAGCTTGATCAGCTTCATGCGTCACCTCCTTCACGGCTCGAACGTTTGTCGTGGCGCATTGACCAATCAGCTGCATAGTGACTGCTCATAGTATGCAAAGCCGTGATTGCGGCGTTCAAATGGCGTCTCGCATCAGCCCCTTCTTTTTCAGCCACCACTTGGTCAAAAAATGAATGACCTATGATCTCGCCGTGGCAAATTTGATAAATGTAATGGCTAAGGTCACCCAACTGCAACGCCAAACAATAAAACGGGTCAGCTCCCCGGCGATGGGGCGCGTCGTTGTTGATGCGTGCCAGGATTGTCGGTGCGTCCAGTCCAATCTGGTCCCAAGTTGCCAAAAATTGATCGTCATGAACGCCGCACCCATCAACGATTGCGCCATCCTGTAATATTGCATGGACAGGTGAGGTCCAAGTGCTACCGTCATCGCTTCCCCCTTTGCCTTCAACTCGCACTATATCGTCAATTCGCACCAAACCACACAGGCCTATGTCAGTGTCGTTTGCTTCGACGAGCGTTTCACCAATCACTCGCACCATGCTCCAGGGAGCGGGGAATACCTCGGGCAAGTCGTCATCCTCGTCTACCTCATCACGCCGCAGGATACAAGCGTCGGGCGCCGCCTTGATGACGGTGGCGAATTCTTTTTTCTGGACACCCAAATATTCAACTTTGACGCCGGGCCGTACCACCATGGCCACGTGTGTCGCATTGTCACCTTTACGTGTCATGCAGGGCTGCGGTCGAACATGGGCAAGTTTGAGCATTTCGAGTGGTTCAAACACCATTGCGCCGTTTTCAAATTCCAGTACGGCCCCATCTTCGGTTATTTCTCGAATGATCCCAAGCATGCCACATTGCACCGTACTGAACGCCATCATGCCGGGCTTGGCGAATACCGGCACGCAGTCAACGGGTATGCGCTCCACATATCCGTCACCATCATGGTTGCGGCCATGAATGTCCCGCCAGACCCCATCGCTTCCTGGCTTCGCAGCCTTGCCTTTTCCTTTCTTCTTTGAGTCTCCGTTCGTTTTTCCCGCGTTATCTGCAACATAGGTATCATGGTTAATAGCTGTCATGTCCGAGTCTCCTTGTACATGATGGTTAGGTCCGCCGGCGTGCTTGTCCCACGCCGAACGGACCGATTGTTTTTGAGTGCAACACCGCACTCAACTTCATTTCACTTGTTGACGATGAATGTCTGGCCGTCGATCGCGATCATCATGATGCTGTCGAGGTAGTAACTTCGTTCAATGATTTCCTTTTCAACGCCCTGTGTCGCCGCCTGCCGCTTCGCGGGCATAAACGGACGAATGGCGTCAGGGTCAATCAGATGGCCTTGAGTATCCTCGTAGCGATGCATAATCGACCGCTCGACCTTGCACCTTAAATAAACTTTTCCCCTGTGCTCAACGATCGCACCGCCGGCGTGTTCACCCCACTGGCGGGCCTGGGCGGTGAACGTCTCGCCGTTGCCCTCGCGTTGGCGTTGGTTGTTCACGCTGTTTTCATACACGTGGCCGATGCACACATTCACCCGGCTGACCTTGAACACCTGCCCATGCGGGTTGCCGGTCTTTTTGAGCCGAGCATCGGTACGGGTCGTCAGCGTGGCAAAGGTCGTGCCGGTCTGTTTTCGCAGTCGGTCAGCCAGTTCGTCGGTTGTGATGGTTTGGGTGGCTGTTGTGAAGGTTGCGGTTGTCATGGATGGGCCTTTCATGCGAGGGGTTTTGTTGCTCTCGATCACTGAAATCCATGATAAAACATATTTACATATTGTCAATATGTTTTTTGGGTTTTTGCAAATAAATTTGTTGTCGACATGTCATGGGGTATACTATTCGGATGTCAGCCCGCTATTACACTCTCACCGAAGCCGCCCAGGCTCTTGGCATATCACGCCAGCGGCTCTATACGCTGATCGATGATGGACGGATCAAAACAGTCGATACCGCCGGCGGTACATCACGTCTGGTTCCAGCCCGTGAAATAGAAAAGGGTTACGACATAAAACCCGGCGGCCGCCCCCTAGGAAGCACCAAGAAAAGCTGATTGATGGGGTATCCCTACCTGGCTGCCTTACTTTTCTTACCGCGTTTCTTCCGCGACTTGGCTTCGGCCTTCATCGCTCGCTCGAACGCCTGAAAATCTTTCATGAGGTCACGCAGGTCTCGAAGTTCGACCTTATCCGCCGCTGTCAGTTTGAGTTCACGAGGCACACGTCCATCGAACGTCCGGCGTAACTCCTCCTGCTGCTTGTCATAATGTTGGTTTACAGCGATCACCGATTGATTCATCAGCCCCCAGATCACATCGCCAATGCGTGGTTCACCCCCGAATTTCTTGCGTAGTTTCTCACGCATCTGCTCATAGGCTTTCCGGCTCCCCTCTGTGAAAACCCAGTGGTCAAGTTGCTCAACATAGCCGACATAACCCGCCTGGTGCTCGTCCAGATAGATCGAATCGTAAAGCCAATTGTTTGGCTCGACGATGATTTGTTCACCGCATGCCTTGCATTTGAATGACGATCGACGCGTGGGCACTTTCTTTCGCAGGAGATTCACGGTGCAATACGGACATTGTGGATTGAGCAAGTCGTGACAGCGTTTGCAAACGATCCGATCGCCTACGACATGGGGATCAATACTGAAATCCGTCATGCATTCAGCGCAAACGTAATCATGTTTTTTCCGGAATGGCCATCGCATGATGGTAAATATACCCCGTGGGCCGTCGAATACGAATGTAGGCAATATGCCCCATACATAGTCGGTGTCACAATCCGGCACTTCTCCCAATTCTGGGGCTGCTATCTCGTATATTTCTCTTGACACGGCCAGAACGTCACACGATGCTGCATGGGTTGGAGTTCGCCCACTGATTGCTAAATCTTGTCGATTTCGGGAGTGATTGATGGCTCAATTTCAGTACAAAGTCGTACCCTTCATCGGTAAAGTCACCAGCAAACAGGGGGCAAACGATGTTGCAAAGCAACTTCAAAACCTGATTAACCACCATGCTGAAAAGGGCTGGGAATTTCACGCCATCAGCGATGTCAATATTGAAGTCCAACCAGGTTGCCTTGCGGCATTATTCGGTGCAAGTTCGCAGTACATTCGCTTCGATCAGGTAGTGTTTCGTGCTCCACGAGGGGGCTAATCATCATCGACCGGACCGGGGCAGTCCATAGTGCTTGACGCCGGCGATAATGGTAAAAGCACGCCTCCAATTGTGGAACGACACCCATGCCTAGCAAGTACATCGACATCATTGCCAACGCCACGTTCGACGATCTGTTGGTGGGATTATGCAGACGGCGTGATATAGATGTGAATCCTGGGCATACACCGCTTGGCCGTCAACGCATCATCATCACGAAAAAACCGGAACGTGTTAAGCAACCAGACGGACGCCGCAAGCGTAGGTCTTATGACATCTCCTTAGTTGACGAATCTCGTCTAAAAAGCCGCTGATACACATGCGCACTCAACTTCGCCAAGCAAGATTCGCATTTCTGGGCTTTGTGCGTTGCTTAGCGCGCATCCCCACAGTCGATGAGGTCTGAGATTTATATTTCGCGCCATGCGACCTGCAACCCATTCAGTGTTAGTGCCTTACGTGGATAGTCTCCCTGGGCTAGTTAACGCGTTGCCGGCTTTGGGTCCAAAAATGGGTCCAAAAACCCATGACATGGCAAGCCTCTCAAATTCTGAATTGTTATCAAGTCAATAGCTGGATATACTTCGACATGCGGAGTACCTGACGGTGCGCCACACGGTCCTAGCCGGATCCGTTCAATTCAACCGACCCTACGGGGTCACAATCGCGGCAATTCGCCGTAGAATAGGAGTGTCTCATGTCTGAGACTACTACAAACGCTGTTGCGCTGCTGCGCAATATCACCCCGCAACTCAACAACATCACAGACCGAGCCACAGAAGCCATTAAGGAGGCTGAACACTTCCTGACAGATTGTGGTGTCGGGGTCCCAGCGCAAATTCAATTCAGTGAGGATGCCATCAGGGGTGACCCAGAGGTTGGCTATGAGATTGCCACGCACAGTTTGACATATAGCCGGATCGGTGGCTCATACCGAATAGGCATTATCGATGAAGTTCTAACCTCAAACACAATTGAACGTAACGAACATGACGATTACTGCCAACTCCGTGGTGCGGTCACAAAACATTGTGATGTAAAACCATGGGACCAGGCAAGCCGTGAAGTGCGACTAGAAGCGGTTACGTTGCTACCGGATTTATTACAGGCGATTGCAAAAAAAGCTGAGAGGATTTCCAAAAACGCTGAAATAGCAGTCAAGTCAGCCACTAGCATATTGGCGGCGATACGAGACAACAACACAAAACCTAAGCCTGAGGTGATAATTGACAACCAGTTACTGTGCCATTTTTCGATTTGTGATCTGTCATCTCCGTGTACCGCATACATCGATCAAGAATCAGGTGAAGTAATTTGGCTCAAGGGGGACGGAGTAGACGTCGATGGCTTTGCACAAGATATTCTTGAATTGAATCCAGAGCGATACTACAAAATTTTCCTAGATGAAGAATCCTTGCTGTGCGCCCGTAATTTCTTTGAGTCCCAGTGGACCTCTGACGAAGATTTATGGAATGAGACAGGGGATATTTTTGCGAGAAACAATGGGATATTTATGAATTTTGTGAAAGATGCACCGCAAGCTGCTATTGACGCCTTTCGTGCCCATCAAGAAGATGTTGTCAAACCGCGGGTTGCAGACTGGTTAGAAGCCCACGGCTTTCAGCCTGTACTGTAAGTCTTGGATTCCGACTGAACCCAATGCCCGGTTGCCAGAAATTGGCTGTCGGGTTTTTCAATCTATTGTTATTTTCCTGTACCCATAAAAAACGCCACCGCGTTGGGTGGCGTTCTACCGCTGGGGATACGTTTCCCAGTGGGTTGTGTCGGGGGTATTGTAGCGGAGTTTCGTCCTGCCAGCACTGATCGCTGCCTCGTTCATTCACCCTTACTCTCATCCTCACCGCCGGCGTCATCCGGCTTCTTCTTCGTGATGCGTTTTACCACCTGATCGAAGTCGGAATCCTTCTGCGCTTCGATCTGCTTGCGGTTGGCTTCGTAGTGTTTGTAGGCTTCGGATGCGATGCGGCGGGCAGCTTCGGCGGTTATGCGACCAGCGTTGGTCAGGATGTTGCGTTCGTTGAATTGCAGGAACGCGTCGAGCTTGCCGATCCAGTCGACCATGTGCATGGGGTTATGACGCTGGGCCTGATCCTCGGCGTAGTCCAGATACATCGTCACGATGCGATTGAGCTCGGTGATTTCCTCTTGAGTCAGGTAGTTTTTGGCAACCGCGACATCGCCCTTGCGGATCGGGCCGGCGGGCACGTTCTTCCAGGTGGTCAGCCCCATATTGGGTTTGGTCGCATCGGCACGACGGACAACGACCTCCGCGGCGGTCTGGCCATGGATGGCGAAATGTAGTTTGTTCTGCACGGTGGCGAAGAACTCGCGGGCGGTTTCGTGGTGGCCATCGTAGTCGATGCTGGTGGCGAAGATGTCGGTGATCTTCTGGTAGAACAGCCGCTCGCTGGCCCGGATGTCGCGGATGCGTTCGAGCAGTTCATCAAAGTAGTCCGCCCCGAGCGTGCGGCCTGCCTTGATCCGCTCGTCGTCCATCGTGAAACCCTTGGCCAACAGTTCGGTCAGTCGTGCTGTGGCCCACTGGCGAAACAACGTGCCCCGGGCGGAGCGGACGCGGTAGCCAACGGCAAGAATCATGTCGAGGGAATAGTGGTCGATCTGGCGTGATACTTGTCGGCTGCCTTCGGTTTGAACTATTCGGAATTGCCTAATAGTTGGCTCTGGACTCAGTTCGCCTTCACTGTAAATGTTTTTCAAATGCTCGTTTACGGTCGGAACAGTTACCTGATACAAATCTGCCAGCTGCTTCTGCGTGAGCCAGACCGTCTGTCCATCGAGTCGAACTTGCAGGTGGGTCGCCCCATCGTGATAGATGAGTAGTTGGCCATCAGGTGGCAGGGGAGCGGGCTGGTCGGATGGGGAGTCGGTCATGTCAGGGGATCCCGGGAAATTGATGTAATAGTTCGACGGGAGATTCTAACCGAAAGCATTTGAATCGATGGTTCTGAGTTAGTGGCGATTGCACACACCGTCATGGCACCTAGCAGCGATAAAAAATGAATTGCAAATTGCACAAACGTTCTTGACGAGCCGACAGGTGTAAATGGTCGCCCGTGTGGGCGACATATTCATGAATCAGCACCAGCGCTGTTGCGCAATCGGTGCGCCGACACGGAGGTCGTTATGACCATGAGACTGAAACGCACGCACAAGAAATGGTGGCTAGCATTAATCATTGGATGCCTCACAGCACTTTGGATAGTGAAAAGTGGTGATACTGAACAATTAATCCCAGCTATACGGCTAGTGATTGAGGTACTTCTTAAGAAATAATCTACGTATATAAAACTAGACAGCGAGTTGCTCAAATACCTGCTTGATGCTTTTTGAGTCGCAACGTACAGATTGCGTGTGATCGTCACTTCTTTTTGGCAATTTTTTTGTGCAAGGCTTTAGGCTCAGTCACATGAATTCGACCATTTAGAATGGCTGCTCGTCGATTGACGCAAGCCAAAAAATTTATGAGTGCCATTACACCACTTGGGTTAGGAATAGCTCGATCATTTTTCATATTGAGCAGGATTGCCGCACGCCCGTCATCGATTAGCCGCTGAATATTTTTATTTGGTTGGTGTTGCGCCAAGCATATGACACCCATGGCACACGATAGCCCCTCAACAACGGGCTGTATCAACTCGTTTTCTGAGTTAAGGCGATCAGTTATTAGGCTACCAGTCCCGGAATAATCTGTAGATTTAATTTCTAGATACCCGTGTGCGCTACCACGTGGAACAATTGCAAAATCCCCGTTTTCGAATACGGCGGGCACGGGAGTCGGGGACCATATGATGGTATCGAGCTGCGGCGGTTTCTTTCCAACATTGCCTTCGTAAATGATGGTCCCGGTAGAAACCCGAAGTGGCGCTACCACACGCTTGATAAATTTGATCACGGAAGCCTCTGCATATGCGCCGATTAAGGTTGGATGAGAACCAACAAACTGCCTTATCGTGTCATGAGCGGTAAGCTCTTGCGCCAGTTGGCTGGCCAGCATGTCTAGGTATTGATCGGGTTCCATTAAAATCCTCACACAATCCTCCCGCCCACCTCATCGCCCAGCAGCAGTTCCAGCGTCTGACGCCCGTCTGCGGTGCCTCCGTCCTGCCACCAGACTTTCCATCGGCTCGTATCCGCCGGCGTGCGTGCGTCGGTTCTGTCGTCCCACAGGACCAGCAGGACGCCTGAGGGGCGGCACTGGACGCGCCACATGACGCGGGACTGATCGGCGTTGCCAGGGAAATCGGTATCGTGATCGTAGTGCGGCTGGGCGAGGGTCTGGCGGATAATGTCGAACGGAAGATGCAACTCCGCCATCGGGTGGATGTCGAGTTTGCGGGTGGTCGGGATGGGGGCGATTTCGATCGACATGAGTCTCATGGTATAGGACTAGGTGGGCAGAGACCAACTGTTGCGGGCGATGTCGCGCAGGGCGTGTAAGGCGTGGCCCATGGCGACCAGAACGCTGGCGGTGATCAGGGTGGTGATGGTAATCACAACGAATATGATCGGCTCAAGGGGGGCTTGCGGAGCATGGCGTGTTGTTGATGAGGAGTCGGCGAACAGATTGTTGAGTAGGGCCAGGAGCATGACGAATCCGCAGGCAGCGAAGAGGATGCCGACATACTCCAACAGGCTGGCCATGCGTGATAGGCCGATATATTGCGGTGGTGCGTGGGTTTTATGTTGTTCCCTTTCGGGCACGATAGGCATACTCGCGCGGGCTTGTTCGTGTGATGAGGCCCGCGTCGTCGGGGTATCGGCGGTCGGCAGGGGTTGGGGTGTGGTCAATGCAGCGGGCACGATGACACCGGCTTTGCAGCGTGGGCATTTGCCTTGCCTGCCGGCGTAGGTTTCATCGACGGTGATGGATGCAGTACAAGACGGACAGCGAAACTTGATCATAGAGTGTTCCTGTGAGAGTCAAACGTGAGGAAAATCAGTTGGGCGAGATGATGCGCGGGTAACACCGCTCAGTGAGAGTTGCGTTGTGAGTTGTTTGGGGGAGTGGCTCATCAAGTACGTCGTAAATACGATCGAGCGCCGCCATCAAGTCGATCGGCTCCATGCCACAGAGTCGATAATCGTGATTGATTAAACCGGTCATGTTCATGCCCAAGGGTGTCATGGTAAACATGGCGGGTGTGACGGCCTGCCAATTGTTCCGTATGTCTTCGGGGATGATGTTGAGCGGCTCCATCTGGATGGATCCAAACATGTCGGCGATGGTGTCAGGCTTGATCGTGATGGATGGAGTACGGAGAGCGTGGGGGGTGATCATGTTTTTACCTTGCGGGTTAAGGGCCATAGGTGCCGAGCTTGTCGATGTTGTTTGCCAGTTCGCCGATTTTTCCCTCCGTCGATTGCAGCGTGCGCAGTTGTTCATAACGGGTGCGGTTGCCATCCTCGGTCGATCGTAGCAAGCGGTCAGTGGACTCTGACGACGTTGGTGATTTGCGTGGCGAGCGTTCCACGTCCTGGCGTGGGAGCGTCTTGCGGTGGGCATCACGCAGGGCATCGAACATGCCGGCGATGGTTCGGCTGTGCGAACTGTCCGGCTCGATTGACGGCATCTGTGGCATGCGCAATGTGAGGCTGTGATCACCTGTTGCGTTTGGACGTGGCAAGCCGGCCATCACACGGTCGTACAACCGCGACTGAAACGATGTGACACGATCAAACGTTTTTGGCGTGTGCGTTTCGCCACGCTCGCCGGCGATTTTTGCCTTGTACTGACTCAACGTTTCGAGACGCTTGAGAAGCGATGGCTTCACGCCAGTTCTAACAAATTCGTCCTGGGCTTCGGCCACGCTGGGGCCGCGCGTGGGTCGTTCGGCACGACGGATGCCGTATTTCCTGTGTCGCGGGGCTTCGACCGTGTTGGCGTCGCGCTCAGACGGCGACTGACGATCTTCACGGCTAATGCCATATTGACGCCGACGACGCCTCGGTTCCTCTCTTTGATGTCCCAAATCCGGCACAACCGCATTCGTCATCGTCTTAATCTTTTCCGCCGGCGCCATCGCTGTTGCGATCGGGCTTGCAGGGTGTGGCTTCGTGTTACCCTTTAGAAAATCGCTCAATGAGTTGCTGATGTCTTTCAACAGCACAATCTGGTTTTCGTTTTTCTCAACGGTTACCTCCTGAGCATCAGCACCGCGCTTGATTTCAGCGGTATTGGGATCATCGCCACCTCCACCAGCCCCCATCTGGATGCGGTTCCACATATCCTCAACGCCCACGATGGAAACACTGCTCGTTTTTTCAGCCTGACGCTTCTGTTCGTCTTGCTTGGGCTTGCGATCATCCTTGATCGTTATATCGCCGGTGATCTCTGCGATGCGGTTTTGGGCGATGTCCTCAATACGGTCAATCACCGCCTGGGCCTGCTCGGGATTGACCTGGCCTAACTTGAGAGCCATCTGCACGCCACGGCGCAGACTCTCCGCTTCACGCTGAATGTCACGGATGGCCTTCTGTGCTGGCGTGGCACTGAACTGGAAGATCCGTTCGTTGAGGGATGCCGTCGCGTTCTCGATCGCCTGGCCGATCTTGCGGGCCATGCTCGCAGCTTCGTTGGGGAGTTTGCTCATCCGGTCGCTCATTCGGTCGAGCATGCCGAAGAAGGGATCAAAGGCCTTTTCGTATGCATTCGCCGTTGTGTTGGTCGATACAGGTTTGGATTGCAGATCAGCAATTTGCTTGCGACGATCAAGGATTTGCTTTTCAATGCGGGCAATAAGATCGCTGGCACGAACCACATCCTGCATCTCGCCCTGCACGTATCGTCGTGCCTTGAGACTGAAACCCGTGATAGATTCAACGGTATCACGATAAGCGCCCAGTGCACTGATTTCTTCACTTCTGCCTTGTTGATCCACCGCTAATCCCAAGCTGACGCGAATCGGCCCCATGCCCTCAATTTCGTCAAGCCCTAATTGGTCAATCAGAGGCTTGGCATCGGCTAGTGAAATGTTGGCAAACTCACGATCACCCAACACCTGACGCAAACGTACCGATGCCTCTTCCATGGATCGTATCTGAGTTTCAAGGGCTCCAACCTGACCCGCTCGATCACCCGTTTCACGAAAGCGATTTAGCCTTGCCTGGGCGTCGGCTAGTTGATCCGTGGCATCCGCCAGATTTTTCAATTCTTTTCCAGTCGCACTCGCCGCGGTTTTGGTCGTTGACAACCACCCCACAACGGCAACCAATGCACCTACCACACCGATAGCAAGCGTGGCTTTCAATGTCAGTGACGCGGCGTTAAATGCGATAAACGCGGTGCGTGCGAATTTTGCCGCCATGGTGACAGACTCGATGCCGGCCATGAATTTTGGCAACACATACACAACACCACCCACAGCAGCCGCGACGGCAGTGAGCTTCACAATCGTTGCCGTATTGGCCTGTGCCCACTGCGACGTCTTCGACAACACCGGGTTGATCCGCTCGATGATGCTTTTCAACGCCGGCACGAATGCCTTGCCGATCTCGGCACTGAGGTCTTTGGCCTGCGAGGTCAATGCCTTGAACTGATTGGCCAGTGATCCCGACGTGCGCTCCGCATCACCCTGGGCATCAGTCGTTCCCTTCATAATCAGTGACATGCGGGCCAGCGCTTTTTCCTGTTCGGTCGCGGCTTTCGTGCCACCGTCGATCCCTTGTGCGAGTAGCTCCTGGCCCAACGTCGCCTCAGTGATGATCACGCCGTACTTGCGCATGGTTTCATGATTGCCCACCAACGCCGATTGCAGACTCATGAGCGCTTCGCTGTCACTGGTGTTGTTGAAACTCGCCAGATCGATCGCCAGTTTGGTGACCTGTTGCGATAGATCCTTCGCCTTGTCGCGGGCAAAACCCAACGGCACGAACGTGTCCTGCATCGATGCCAGAAAACCCTGAATCTCGTAACGCGATCGGCCCACCGACTTGGCCAGATTATCGCCGAACGCCCGTGCTGCGTCGGCCTGTCCCTTGAACACAGCTTGAAACTTGCTGGCCGTCTCCTCAGCATCCGACGCCAGTTTGGCCACGCCGGCGATACCAGCACCACCGATCAGTAATGCGTTACGTGCCACATTGGCCATGCCCTGCAAACGCTGGCTGAGTTTCTGGGCTGTCTGTTGCACACGTCCCGCAACCTGATTGAATCGACTGTCGTCGAGTTGGATGCTGGCTGCGATTTCGATGGCGCTGCGTGTCATGGTGACTTACCTCACTGTGTGCTTCGTTGTGACTTGATTCGTTTTTGATACGCCTTGGCTTCGGCGACAGAGTTAAACGTGATGGTGTTACCGTGTGGATAGGGTTGTGATTCCGACGATTCATCATCGATCAGATACATCGAAACCTGAGCCGGCGTCAGTTGGCCACATTGCTGGGCTGTCCAGCCGTAACGCCGACCGAGGATGCGAAACACCCTGCCTATGTCGATGCCGTTGTCTGCCCCGCGTGGGAGTTTCCCGTGTCGCCCGCCGCATCCCCGCTGATCGTGTCGAACGCTTCCATGGCCACATCCATCGCGCCAGGCTGATCGAGTAGACCCACGACCTGTTTCAAGGTGATCTGTGGGTGATTGTGTTTGAGTGACAGCCACACCATGCGCGTCATCCCTTCCATGGACGACATGTACTGCTGGCCATCGGCACCATTGATCGATAGTCGTGACGCGCGGGCCACAGCGTCAGATAGCACGCCATTGGCCAATGCGGGGCTCATGCGATTGACCGCCTCTTTGGCCAATTCGATCGCACTGTTTTTCATTTCGCGTTCGAGCATGGCTAGGTCACTGATACCTAGCGGCGACATCGTGTAGCTTTCGCCATTCAACGTGATCTCAGTCGGCGTGGCATTGGCTTCAGTGGTAGGGGTGGATGATGTTGACATCGTGGGGGGGCTCCTATGAGGTTTGTTGTTTGAGCGAGGCCACCAGGCCGCGCGTGATGGATTGAGTGATTTGATTGAGTGTCTGAGCGTCAGGCTCAGCGATGATCTGACGTTGGGGGATGTGACCACGCCCGAAATTGTGAATGCCCGCCAGGTCGGCTAGGCTTGTGGTGGATGTGGCCCCCCCACCCCCACCTTTCCCCCTCGATCGGCGACGCACAACCGACCCCGACCCGCCGTACCCCACCACCACACCGCGGCGTGTATCCCGAAACTGATTGCCACGTCCCCCACGTGTTAACGCACCCAGCAATGTGCCGGTGTCGCGCAGGATCGCCTTCGAGCCGGATCCATTACCCCTGCGTCGACGCTTGATTGTGACAGGCGACAGCCCCGGCCAGTCACCACCACCGCGACTGTTGCGCACATACCGCCGGCGGACAAAACCGAGATAGATCGCCCCCGATTGACGCAACCCCGTTCGGATAGGCCCACTGGTGTTACGCACCTGCGCCGTGAACCGCATGAACGGCTGAATATTGATCCTGACATCGCCAGCCATCAGAACACCCCCTGATCGTCAAGCTGTTCGATAATCCGCCGGCGCTGGTCGCGTGGCGTTTTTACCCAACCGTCGATCGCATGCAACAGATCACCGCACGCCTCGGTGGTGACATCGCACACACCCCGCTCACCTGTGGAAAAAGCGCCGGTTACGCCGGATTCTGCACACTTAGTTTTTCGTGAATCCCTTAAACTATTGCCGTTACTATCTTTGGGCGATTGGCCACGAGTCCTATATCGCCCATTTGGTCTGTTTTGGACTGAAAACACAAAATTGAGTGGGATCAAATGTTCGCGGCATTTTTCCTGGTTACTTATGCCAACGGCGTGTACACGAGGTGGTCGATGTAGCCCCGGGCGAAGCCATGGCGGTTCCAGTAGGCCAACACGTAGGCGATCGGGCGATTGGCGTCCGTTGATTCGACGGTCAGGGTCACCACGTCGCCGGAAGCTACTGTGACATTTTGAATCTGTGTGTCGATGACCTGGCCATTGGCGTCGTAGGCCACCAGTTCGGGGTTGGCGGTGCCACCGTTGCCTGCGATGAAATCCAACGACACGGCCGACACGGCCACAGCAAAATCGGCACGCAGGTAACGATCGGTGCCGCCCCAATCGTCACGCACATGATTACGGAACACGTTCGCGCCCGTGGACGTGACATTGTTGTCTTCCGCAATCACGCGATCGTTGCGCAATTCCGAACCCAACGCACGCAAAGTTACATCAGGATACGCATGGTTAAGCAAGGTGTTATCGCTAAATGCATCGGGGTCAACCACCACAGGATCGCCACCCGTTGGCGGTTCAACTTCCGGCGGAATATTGCCAAAATTGTAACCCGTGGCTGATTCGCCAGCTTCGAGGTCAACATGATGGCCATCATCACCGGGTGCGGTTGCCACATGATCTTCGGGCAACACTTCACGCAAAACATAGGCACCAGGCAACAGATCATTAAACAGATAACTGCCATCCGAAGAGGTGCTTTGTGAAGGCTCGCCACCATCGTGCACGCCATTGTTATTCAAATCGAGATACACCGCGATGCCTGCCAGTCCCGGCTCGCCTGCGTCCTGATCGCCGTCCTCATTGATATCGTTGTAGACGATGCCTGCGATGGATGCGGGTTGCGGATCGTTGCCGAAATTCAGATCGGTTAATGCTTCGTCGCCGATGATCGAGACGCGATGCGAGCCGTCCTGCAATGATGGGCCATCGCCTTCTGTGAACGGAGCGTATACCAGGTGATCCAGATAGCTGCGAGCAAATCCATTGCGATCCCAGTAGGCCAACACGTAGGCGATCGGCGTGTTGGGATCGGTCGATTCAACGGTCAAGGTTTTGATCACGCCCTGGCCGACAAATTCATCGAGCAGCATCGTATCGATGATGTTACCGCTCGCATCAAACGCGATCAGTTCCGGCTTGCTATCGCCACCATTGCCGCCGACAAAATCCAGCGACACGCTGGCGACCACCGTGGAGAAATCAGCCCGGAAATAACGGCGTGTGCTGCCCCAGTCATCACGCACATGATTGCGGAAAATATTACCGCCGGTCGACGTGGTGTGATGGTCCTCGGCAATGACCCGATCGTTACGCAGGTCCGAACCCAACGCAGCTAGCGTCACATCAGAATACGCATGGTTGATCAGCGTGTTGTCGCCATAGGCATCGGGATCGACCGTCACCGGATCGCCCGAGGACACCGGCGGAATGTTGGCCGGGGTCGTTTGATCGTAATACGTTGGCACAACCTGACGCACGATGTAATCACCCGCAGTGAGGCCGACGAATTCGTAGTAGCCCGTCGCATCGGTCAACACATTCAACTCGCCATCGTCGAACGCCTGATTGTCATTGGCATCCAGATACACCAGCACGTCGGCCAGCGTTGGTTCACCCGCATCGTGTTCGCCATCCGCATCATTGTCCTGGAAAATCGTACCCGCCAATGTGCCACCGACCGGCGTCTCGAAACCGATGGCCAGTTCGTTAATCGTCGTATCCGCTCCCACATTCCCAGCGATATCCGTGAGTGCCAGTTGCACATCGTAGATACCCTGTGGCAATGGGTTCAACACGTCGTCCGCCAGTTGCCAATTGCCCGAACCATCGTGCGTCACCGCAACTGTCTGGCCATTGACCGTGAGCTGAATGTCGACCACATCCTCGCTGACCGTACCACTCAGCGGCGGGGTGTCGTCGAGCGTGGTCAGACTGTTCACGCGACCGGTTGGGGCCGATGTGTCGATCGTGATTGCCAAGGGGTAGGAATGGGCGGATTCGAAGCTATCGGGAAATTGGTGTGTCGCGGTGATTTGGTATTGACCGTCGGCTAGTGTTGTGACGCCGTCGGTATAAGTAATCTGGTTATATGGTCCGACGGCAATCAGTGTCCCATTGGCATAGAAGCGATGGATTGTGCCGGATGGGGATGGATAAGGATTACCAATGATCGAGAACCCTAAACGTGTGGCACTATCATTATTATTAAAACGCGTAATATTATCGTTATCAGCAAGGCCGGTGTCGGTTGGCGCATGCAAGCTAAAAGCATGCGGTGTGAGGGTTATTGATGGGTAAAATCCAAAATCAAAACCCCCCGCATCCTCCGCCGCACCGAGCGTGGTCGATTGGTCATTACTCGTCGGGTTGATCGAATGGTACATCGCTGGCTTTTGCACACGTACCACGTAATCATTCGGATTCAGATCAGTAAACAGATAGCTGCCATCAGCACCCGTGGTCACCTGCGGTTCACCACCATCAACCACATTGTCATCATTCAGATCAAGCCAGACCAATACGCCCGACAAGCCTGGCTCGCCTGCATCGTGATCGCCATCGTAGTTTTGATCGTCATAAATAATCCCTGCGATCGACGATGGCTGCGGATCGTTACCGAAATCCAGATCGCTGATTATTACGTCGTCAGCCAGCGTTATTCGGTAAGCACCATCATCACCTGTATCCCCCCCACCATCTCCACCATCACCCTCGCCAAACGGCGTGTACACCATGTGATCCAACAGTGACCGGGCAAAACCATTGCGATCCCAATACGCCAACACATACGCGATCGGCCTGTCCGCATCCGTCGATTCCACCGTCAGCGTCGTCACCACCCCATCGGCAAAATGCTCCGCCAACAACACGCTGTCGATCACCTGGCCATCGCTGTCATAGGCCACCAGTTCCGGATTGCTGTCGCCACCATTGGCCGCAATGAAATCCAACGACACCGTCGCCACGCCTCCCACACCCCCCGCGTCCCCTATCTCTGTATCAAAATCCGCACGCAGGTATCGCCGGGTGCTGCCCCAGTCATCGCGCACATGATTGCGGAAAATAAAGTCGCCCGTCGAGGCTCGGCCATCATCCTCAGCCAGCACACGATCATTGCTCAGGTCCGAACCCAATGCACGCAAGGCCACATTATCAAACGCGGAATTCAATAGCGCGTTATCCGAAAACGCATCAGGATCAATCGTCACCGGATCACCACCCACCGGTGGCTCAGGATCAATCGGCCCACTACCCACTGGCAACGTCTGATCATAACCCGCGGGCACCACCTGTCGCACCACATAATCACCCGCGACCAACGCCGTGAATTCATAGAACCCCGTCGCATCACTGATCACGCTCATCTCGCCATCGTCGAACAGCGCATTGTCATTTTCATCGAGATAAACCACAACCCCCGCAAGCGCCGGCTCATCACCATCCTGGACACCATCGCCATTCCAATCGCCAAACACCACGCCAGAGATCGAGCTGTCGGTAGAAACAGGATTTTCAATGACCAGTTCGTCGGTCGTGTCGTCCGTGCCAACATTGCCCGCGATGTCGGTAGCGGTGACGATTACGTTAAACGGATGCGGATACCCCGCGAAGAGCAAATTGGTCTCGTCCGTTTGTGCCTGCCAAGTACCGTCGCCCAGATTGACCGCGTCAACCTCAGTGATCAGACCGACTCCGATGATAACAACGCTGATCGTAGCTTCAGGATCATCAACCGTGCCTGTGAGCAACGGCGTGGTATCTGTGGTGGTTAACGGATCAACGGTGGTCGTGGGCGCGACCGTGTCGATGGTGACAATGACTGGTTCGGAATGCTCGGATTCGAGTTCGCCAGGCAGGGTGGCGGTGACGGTGAAGGCATGAATTCCATCAGCAAGGACGGTAGTGCCATCGGTGATAACAGTATTGATGTATGCGGCTGGCGTAATACGGGCTTGCCCGATGAGCAACCCATCGGCATATAGATTGACGGTGGCAAAGTTGCTAACTGGATAAAAAACAAAGCCAAGCTGACTGGCGAGATCATGGTTGTTGAGTTGTGTGATTTGGTCGGTTGACGACAGGCCCGTATCATAACCCGGGTATAGAGATAACCCAGTCGGCGCTGCAGTTTGTTGTTGCTGGAACAGGAACGGTTCGGCTTGTGTGGGGGTTCCAGCGGCAACCACAATTTCCTGGGAAAGTAATGGTGATGTGGTGACCGGTGCGGTTTTATCCCAGCCGGTCATTGGAATCACTGCCAGTCGATAAGTGTCGGGCGTTAGATCGTAAAAATAAATACCATCATTGAGCGAGGTCGTCATGGTCGGCTCATCGATATCAAGCAATCCGTTCCGATTGAGATCGAGATAGGCTTGCCAGCCATTAAGTGCAGGTTCGCCCAGATCCCATAGACCGTTACCATTAAGGTCATTGATGAGTGGCACGAAGATGGAACCGGTGGGTTGTGGTTCGATGGTCAATTCATCGGTCGTGTAGTCAATGCCGACATTGCCTGCGATATCCGTCGCGGTGACGATCACGTTGTACGTTTGGCCCGCTGTTAATGCAGCGATCACACCATCAGCAATTGACCACTGGTTACCATCGATCGTGGGGGTGTAGTCATTACCATCAACGGTGACGACCAGCGTCGCGGCAGGATCATCAATCGTGCCAGTCAGCGCGGGCGTGGTGTCCGTCGTGGTTAATGGATCAACACTGGCTGTGGGTGCGGTGGTGTCGATGGTAATGCGCAGCGCTTCGGATGGGGCAAACTGGCCGACGCCTGCGACTGTGATACCAGCGGTGATATCCCATGAGCCATCGGTCAAGCCGTAAAACGGATCCGTCGTAATCGTGGTCGTTGTGCCAGTCGCAATAGCCTGGCCAATCAGAATCGGATTGTACGCTGTATCGAATAAGTCGGCATAAATAGCAACTCGATCGCCGGGCTGCGTGTTGTTGACGATGAAATCGAGCGTAGCTGATTCGTCTTGATTGTCGCGGTTGGTGGTGTTATCAGTATCGGATGTGCCTGTGTCAGATGTGGCAGCCAAATCAGGCGCGTCGGGAATAGGCCGAGCGCCACCAAAATCGATGCCGTCCACAATTTCGCTCGCGTCCAACGAAACAACGTGCGTGCCATCAGGTGCCACTGGCGTTGCCATGTCCAGGATCGCTTCGGCCATGGCGTAGACGTCGACGCGAGGATAATTCTGGTTGGTGTTGGTGACGTTGTCGTTTTCGTCGTCGCCATCGTAGACGTCGGTGGCGGTGTCTTGCATCAGGGTGACGAATTCGGCCTGAGTCAGGCGTCGGCCCAGATGTTGTTCGGCTAATTGTTGAGCCAATGCGGCGATGCCCGCGATGTGTGGCGCAGCCTGGCTGGTGCCGTGTTGGGTGACGGTGCTGCCTGCGTGGTTGGCGTTGGTAATTGCAGCACCGGGTGCGAAAATTTCAGTCAAGGTCGTATGACGTTGCGAGAACGGTGCGATGCGATCGACGCCGGTGGAATAGGCGACCGCCCCACTGCTGTAAGTAACCCCGCCAATGCTCGCATCATACACCGCACCGACGGCCAACGATGACGCATCCGCCGCGGGATAGCTCACACCCTGTTGACTGCCAAAGCCATAGAACGCATTGCCCGCCGCAGAAACGATGATGACGCCCAATGCATGCAAGGCCGCCAACTCATCGTTGAGGCCGTACAGTTCTTGATCGCTGGTGTAGTTTGCCGTGTCGCCCAATGACATGTTAATCGCGGTGATGTTGTAAGCCGTCGCATTGGTGACGATCCATTGCAAGGCATTTTCGAGCGCGGTGAATGAACCGCTGCCGGAACTATTGAGAACTTGCAAGGCAATGATGTCAACGCCGGGCGCGATGCCTGTGTACGTGCTGTCCTGCGAACCAATGATGCCTGCGACATTTGAGCCGTGCCCGCTGCCGTCCTGGGCGATCGAATCGTTGGCATTGAAATCATAGTTGTGAACGATGCGGTCAGCGATGCCGTCGTTGTTGAGGTCCGGGCCGAAGAACGGATGATCCAGATCGATGCCGGTGTCGAGAATGACCACGGTTTGGCCGGTGCCATCGATGCCTGCGAAGCGTGCGTCGTTACGTAGATCATCGAGATTGATCAGCGGCGCGGACTCGACCGTTTGGCCCGTCAATGAATCGTCGTCCTCTTGATCGTCAACAGATAAACCCAGCGCATAAACCGGCGCATCGGAGCCAGTCGTCGTGATTGGTGGCAATGCCAACAACGCAGCCCCCGGCGCAACGCCACCCAATTCTCCGCTCGAACCCGGTGCCGTTTGATACCAACCATCCTGCAACACCTGAGCCACGATGTAATCACCACTGGCCAGTCCGGTGAATGCGTAGGCACCATTGCTGTCGGTGATTTGCGTCGGCTCGCCATCGTCGAGTTGGCCGTTGCTATTGAGATCGAGATAAATCATCCAACCAGCAAGTCCGGGTTCGCCTGCATCGCGATCGCCATCGGCATTGAGGTCGGCCCATTGCGTGCCGTGGATCTCCGCGTTGTTGGGATCGACGACGGGGATTTCCTGCTGGCCGAAGTAGTACGGGCCGACGTTGTCGCCGGGTTCGACGTTTACGAGATAACCGTCAAGGGTCATGTCCCAGACCGCGCCGAAAGCCGTGATGAAGCCGTTGTCGAGGCCGTGATTGATGAGAGTGGGGGTGGTAAATGCACCGTCTACAAAGCTTGTGAGTATCGCCGCGGGATCGCTATACCCCCCAGCTACGAGTAATTGGCCGTCGGTGGTGATGTCGATATCGCCCAGTTCGTTGAGTTGGGCGGGATTGATGCTGTGCGTGGCTTGGCCCGTGGCATCGAAACGCCAGACCGTTCCACCGAGACTGGCGCCGAAGATCACCCCGGCGGCATCAATAGCGATGGCGCGCACCGATTGGCTCAATGTGATCGGCGTCAGTTCCGTGAGTGTTTCGGGATCGAAGATGCGTACCGTTCGGCCATTGCCGGCCAATGCGTAGAGGTTGCCGTCCTGTCCCATCGCCAGGTCAATATATTCTGCGTAGAAATCGAATGGTTCGTCGCGACCGAAATGAACGGCTGATGCGGCCGGATCGCTGGCCTGCATATCAATGCGGATAATGCCGGAGGGACTGTTGCCGGTATTGTAACTGTCCGCGACGAATACATAGCGATCGGTCGCGGTGATGCCGCCATAGGTGCCGTTGTTGGTATTGTCCCAACCAGGAATCACGAGTGACGAAATAACCTCGCCGGTCAGCGGATTGACGACTTCAAGAATCGGATCAAACGTTCCATGGATGGCATAGAGCCAGTCATTGGGGCCGATGATCATGTCGCGCACGTAGCTTTCGGGAATGTCGATCGCAGGAAACTCAATGTCGTAATAATGCGTACCAGTTTCATCATAAGCGCTGACACCGTTTTCCCGTGCGAAGAAGAACAGGCGATAGTCGTTGTCGAGCGGTGTGGTGGGTTGATAGCCCTCGGGTGTTTGTTGGCGGACGATGTAGGTGCCGGCGGCAAGGCTTGTGAAGCCATGCGTTCCACTTGCCGTGTATCTGCCAATTGTGTCCGCTTCGTCGTAGATGCCGTTGGCGTTTAGATCGAGGTAAACCGTGGGTTGAACCGTGGGGGCATTTTCATCGACATCGCGAACGCCATTGCCATTTTCATCGTTGAACGACATGGCTGTGATCGTTGCAGGCCGATAGATCAACCCCGCATCAATCGTGTCATTGAAGCTCAGCGTATTGCCGATAATGGAATCGCTTCGGCCCTGTTCATCAAAATCGCTGTCGAGGAATGATGCGTTGCCCACATAACGTTCGGTAAAGATGTAGCCGGCTGGCGCGAGGACCTGAATCTGGTACGTGCCATTTTCCGGAACGACAAATTCATAGTGGCCGTCGGCATCCGTGGTGGTCTGATCAATGGGCAGGCCATCGTCATCCAACAGTAAAACCTCGACATCAGCGATGCCGGATTCATCAAGGTCCTGCAGACCGTTTTCGTTTTCATCGTTCCAGACAAAATTGCCAATGCTGCCGAGAGTGGTATCACCCCAGATCAGGTTATACGTGAGCATATCCAGACCACCAGAGACGCGTAGATAGATGGCCTGTGGTTCATCAAGCGTGGCACGGACATACGAATCGCTCGGCCCACCTTCATTGGCAATGGGTTGGCCCTGATCATCGAACATCTCGAGGACCAGGCCTGTGGTGACCCAATAGTCGTAGATGCCCGCTTCAAAAACCTGGTTTTCGCGCGTGATATTAATGCGATACCAGTCTTCATCCGTGGCGCCGTTTTGCTGGGCCAGGCCGAGATGATCGCTCATGTACTCGAATTCGTAAGGCGTCAGGTCGAACGCGGTGGCAAGCGTATCGTTAGGTTCGTAGGGATCGCCATCGCTGTCGTCGTTGAAAATCAGAGCGAATCCCTCTGACCTGTATTCCGTGCCGGAACCTGATGTGACCTCAATACGCGCATAAATGAA
The DNA here is from genome assembly GCA_030426385.1 of Phycisphaerae bacterium. Classification (GTDB taxonomy): domain Bacteria; phylum Planctomycetota; class Phycisphaerae; order Phycisphaerales; family Phycisphaeraceae; genus JAUHYI01. The sequence continues at coordinate 9,089 of JAUHYI010000037.1, read as the reverse complement.
TTCGTGCAGTTCGATGTCGCTATCGGCATTGACACTCACTGTAATGTCGATGGGCTGTGATTGTCCCGCGAACCAGACAACATTGCCGGTCTGATTTGGCATGTCAACGCCAAGGATCGCGGATTGCTCAAATTCGGGAAGATCGAAGAGCGACCAATCAACGCGCACCGTATCAATGGCCGGTCCGCTAGGCGTGATGGTGAAGACGAAATCGGTGGTCCCGCCGGTGCCTTCAAGGCCGATGCTGTTGTTGATCGAGAACGTTGGCGGCGCGGGTGCCAGATCATCGTTGAGAATCGTGCCAACGCCACGGCTGTCAGCAATTTCAAACGTGCCATTGCCGTATTCAGGATCACGGAAAATATCGAGGAAAAAAGTTTCGTCGGATTCGAAAGCCGTATCGCCGTAAACATCGACCGACACGTCATAGGATTGCTGCTGGCCCTCAAACCAGATCAGACTACCGCCAACGGTGGCCTGATAATCCACGTTAGGCATTGCGCCATCGGCCGACAGATCCTGCGACGGATGCCAGTCAAGTCGAATGGTATCGATCGCTGGATTGTCGAGCGAAACCGTGAATACCATCTGCGCCGTCCCACTATCACCCTCAACAACCTGCGCATCGGAAATCGTAAACGTGGGCATCAGCGCAATGACCAAACCATCGATGCGACCAACCTCGTAACTGTTCCCCGCCGGATCGGTCGCACGAACGTAAGGCGTGTAGGTGCCGGGCGCCAATTCAGGCAGGAAATTATCCGCCAGCGACCAGGTGCCATCGCCGTGATTGTTCGCCTGGTAGTAACTCTGGCCATCTAGTGTGACCGATACAATCGCCGTCGGGTCGGATATTGTTCCCGTCAATGGCGGCCGCGTATCCGTGGTGGTTAGTGCGTCGATCCATACGTCGTATGGTGATGTTGTATCAATCGTAATTCGTAGGGCATCCGATGGTGCAAATTCACCCAGATCAGGCACGGTGACCGTCGCGGTGATATTCCATTCGCCATCAGTCAGATCGAACGTGCCATTGGTGGTGACGCTGGTGGTTTCACCAGCCGCAACAGCTTGCCCGATAAGCACGGGATCAGTTACGCCATCCGCGATGTCGTCCGCATAAATGGAAATGGTATCGCCGGCGACTGTATTGCCGATCGTGAAATCAAGCGTACGCGATGCATTGGCATTATCGCGATTGGTAAGGTTGTCGTCATCGTAGAAGCCGGAGTCGGAGTTAGATAATAGGTCTGGTTTCGCTGACGCTTCGCGTGTGAAACCAAGAGCAGCATCTGCAACGATTTCGTCTTCTGCCAACTCAATCCATGTGCCCTCAGATTGGCCCGTTGCTTCAAACAGATACGCCGAACCCAGGTTTTCACCGCTATCATCATCATTGATTGCGGAAACAACGGCATATTGGCCGCTAATGCTGACGGCGTGCCCAAAAAAATCAAGAGCCGAAGAATCTGGTGCGACAAGTTGAGTTTGCAGTTGCCAGGAATCATTGATGTATCGGAATACGTATGCAGTTTCTGAACCTCTGGCACCAACTATTAAATAATCATCTTTAAGTTCAACGGAAAAGCCGAAAAGCTGGTGTGGGGTAATTAAATCTGACGGCAGCAATGTCTGCTGAGAAATCCATTCAAAACCATTCCAGCGATAAGTGAATACCACGCCGCCATTGAATGCATGACTATCATCGATATATGCGCCGACTATCAGTTGGTCATTTTCAATGTCAACGGCAAACCCAAAACCATCGCTAATCGCAGGTTGAGGATTGTCAATCCTCCCAAGCGATGTCCAGCTTCCGTCAACACGCCGATAGACATAAGCCGCGCCAGCATTTTCAGCTAAAACACCGTCAGCTGTGGCGGTAACGACAGCGAAGTCGCCACTGATCGCTACGCCTTGGCCAAATTGATCATCTGTTCCTGACGCTGGTGAGATAAGTGTTGCTGCTTCGGTCCATACGCCATCGACACGTTCATAAATAAATGCTTTTTCGGCTATGGATGCTCCAATAATCATTCGATTATTATCAACATCTAATGTATTACCAAACCAGTCGTCATTACCTGCTATCAGTTGAGAAAAATCATCCCCTGTAGACCATGGGCTGTCGTATACAAATACAGAACTGTCTGGTGCAGGAGATCTAAATCTGGTTCCTTCACCGATAGCAATAACATCGCCTGAAATGGTTACGCTTCGCCCGTATTCTCTGGTTTCTTCATCTGCTGTGGGTGTCAGAAGTGCTGACAAATCCCATGTCTGGTTTTGCTGTTCGTATAAAAAGACCATGCCATTGTTAATGACATCCGCTCCTAAAATGCCAGAAGCGCCAACTGCAATTTTATTGCCATCAATACTTACGTCACGTCCAAAATCCAACCGTCGGGTGTCGTTAGTGGCAAGCAGTTTCGTGACAAATTGATATTGATCCCATTCTCGCAATGTGCCATTTGTCATGTAATGATTGGAAGGTAGATCGAGGTTGATCCGGTAGCTTCCAGCTGGCAGAGTATCAAATTCGTAATTACCCGATTCATTGATTTCGGCAGTGGTCAGATTATCTGTAGCAGAAATAACCCACCGCTCACCCTCGCCATCATCCCACACGCTATTCGCATTGCCATCAACCCAGTCGAGTTCGGCGTTGTCGTTGTCATCCAGATAAACCGTGATGCCAGCCATGCCGGGTTCGTTGGCGTCGTGGATGCCGTCGGCGTTGAGGTCGGCCCAGACGGTGCCGGCTATCGAACCGCTCAGCAGGATGCGCGGCTCGAATGGTTCGAACATCGGTTGGCGTGATGATGATGAGGCCGTTTGGGCTTCACGCTTGGCACGCGATGCGAGTGACTTGGCTTGTAGACGTCGGCGGTTACGTAACGACAAAAAACCACGAATGGTCGGATACATCCGATTACGCTGATAGGCCATATGAAAGGCTCCCCGAAAAGGTTCAACAATCAATCCAAATTTACATTCAAAAAACTTCTAACACACTACGGAATAGGCGTATAACCTATCAGATACCCGCCACAATTCAATACCGCCAGGATCATGCGTCACGCAATTTTTATGACTTTGGGTCACGCTGAAATAACATGGCCAAACCGGCCCGTGTGTGGATTTGAACCAGCCGCAAGCCATGTGCAAATGGCCACATACTTGTAACTTAGATATTCAAGCCTTGGCAACATCGCGTAAACAGCACGCCACACACAGAAAAACAAGCTGTTTTGCCATAACGCCACAGCACCAGTTAGTTTTTTGTTAACCGCTTACTTTGGCAACAAGCACCGCGAATCGAGCGAACGGCATCGCAAAGATGTGGCTATGAGTTTGAGTCGCCTGCCATCGACTTGTTCATTGGCATGCCGCTGATCGTGATCGATAGAATCGATTGAAACCGTATAAACGTCAGAGCCGAAGCGACAACTTCCATCTCATGCACGCTACCCAACGGGGTTCACCTTCTCACCCAATCCAAATCACGTGCGACACAGATGCGCGTTGTTGGTTTGCATGAGCCAACACTTGCGCAGTTGACTGGCAACGCCCACGCTGGATAATGAATTTGTTGGTTTCACATCCGCTCATGGATGAGGCCGAACTGATCCGATTTCGCAAGCATTAGCAAACAAAACTATGGCCGACATAAAATCCGCTCGCTCGCTTTGGCCTTATGCAATGATTTTGTTGTCGGGCGTGTTTTACGCCATGGCCTTGAAGTATTTTGTACTGCCTTCCAAAGTCATTCTGACAGGAACCGAAGGCGTGGCGGCGGCGCTGTCCTATTACTTCGAGAGCGATTGGCTCTTCATCATTCTATATCTGGTTTTTCAGTCCGGCTTACTAGCGTTTGGCTATATGAAAGTCAGCCGCACTTTTGCGTTGCGATCACTGATTGTGGTGGTGACTGTAGCCGTTGTGCTCGCCATTCTGCCCGACCTGATTTTTGCCAGGCCGGAGCCGGAGAATGAGCGAATCATCCTCGTGTTATTCGGTGGATTACTGGCTGGATCGGCCAAAGCGTTGGCCTTTCGCCATCGTGGCTCGACCGGTGACGAAGACATCCTCGGTGCCTATTTCGCCATGAAATATCTCAGGCCGGTTGGCTATGTTGCGATCCTTGCGGCCACCGTTTCGACCGCGTTCGGCATGATGCTCGACCTCTTCAAATATGGAGCATTCGAGTCGGTCGTTAACACACTGATGTACACCTGCATCTACATTTTTGCGTCGGCCGAAACACTTAACAATCTTTATCACAAATTCAAAATTACAATGCTGGTCATTATCAGCGACAAAGCCGAGGCCGTCGGCCAAGCGATCAAAACGACCTTCACCCACCGCACCTATACCATCCAACAAGGCGTCGGCGGTTATCGAGGCGAGAAGGTCTCCATGGTTCGGGCCATCGTCACGCAGGAAGAACTACCGCGATTGACTCAGGCCATCATCACGGCAGACCCGAAATGCTTTTACTATCACCATGATCTTGAAGGCGTGTCCCGGCACTATTACATTTCGCCGTTCAGCTAACAGTGTAATGGCACGCGATCCAGTGGACTATCCACAGGGCTAATCGCTGGACTATGCGCTGAGCCACGGTGTGCTTTGCATGATCCAAACATGACCCGACGCTATTAGTTTGACGCTTTTAGTTTTCGGCTTAACCTTTTGAATCTTTTACGACTTCGCAGGGCTGGCAAGACCTTGTTCGCTGGACATACCCGGTGCACTTGCTTGCGTGTGAGTTGGTGAACACTCCAAGCCGTTGACGGATTGGCAAAACCATGTTGTGCCATCGCGCGTCAATCGGAGTGTTTGCAAACTATGCGCGGCAAGATTGACCTCGAACACTTGATCCAACCAATGCACATCCGCAAGCGTGTCCTTGCCTGCGGTTTCCCACACGCGAATGATGACGGCGTCGCTGGAGACGATGGCATCTTCAGATTCGATGGAGTCCGCTGAAACGGATACGCCTACCGAATCAGTAGACACGCTCGGTTCGGCGGGCTTGACCGCTGTCACCGCGACATTGTCAGGCGAAACATGTAAGAACTGGCCTTGTGACGCTAGCGGACCCGCATGAGCATCGGTGGTAACCACCGCAGTGCCAGTGGTCAGATGCTGGGCACGATCCACAAGTTGAGCAGGATGCGCTGGCGACCAGAGCGGCAGCACGGCAAACATACTGCGCGAGTGCCCCAGGTCCATGACTTCATGACGCACGCCAGGATGATAGGCTTGATTGAGTTCCTCATGACAGAACACCGGCGTTCGCACAAGCGTGAGACGAATCCCGCGCTCGGTGATGTCGGCTGAATGCAATCCGGGTCCGACCAGAATCGCCAAACCATGCGTCGGCCCCTGGGCAGGATCACACTGGTCTTCAACACCGCTTGCAATATTGCCTTCGCAATCCGGCGTGAGAATCGGCTCGATCACCAACCAGTTTTGAAAACAAAACTCACAACGTCGCTCTTCAACCACACTGCTGCCAAATGCCAAACCGCGTCGTACTCGGAAATTTTTGTACGGGCTGGGAATCAATGTCTTGACAATGCAGCTCGGCTCTTGCCAGTTGAGTTGATTGTGACACTCAATGATGTCGTCATCATCATACAGGCGAATTTCCTGATCAAGCGTGGAATTTTTATACGTGCGTTGCAACTGCATGGTCCAGCGCAACGGCCCTTCTTCGATCTGCAATGAACGGGTTTTCGCAAAACGACCCAGCGGTTTGTTGTAGCCCGTGATGTGCATCGACCATGTATCCGACACATCTTCACTGACCTCAGCATCAAACAGATATTCAAGATTCAACGCTCGATCGGTCGGACGATAATTCACCTGATGCAATGCGCCATGCTGGGGATCAATGCTGAACTGGTAGCGCGGCGAGGCGAGCGTATCGATGGACCGCTGATTGTGTTCCGCTTGGCCGTCGTCGTGGATCGCCAGATTGGAAAAATCCGGCTCGGGCCCGACCACACGCAGCGATCGATAGCCATGACCCGGCACATCAAGCTTGATGATTAAACGCACCACGGCTCGCGCTGCCGCACCAGGGTGAATCTTCTGATGCGGGACCGGCTGATCGTTTTCATCGAGCAACTGGTAATTGTTCCAGTCCTGCCAGAACAACCATGGCTCATATTCAAAATACACCGTGCGTGTGGACGTGGCATTGTTGAACACCATCAAACGCACGTAGCCTTCGTCCTGACTATCGATTTGTTGACTCACATGCGTGAGCGCAGAGGTCTTAACTATCGCAGCATCAGCCAAAGCACGGCCTGCCAGAAGCTCGGCATGTTCCAAACCTTCGCGCACGCTGGTGCCGGGTAACAGGTCATGAAACTGCGTGAATAATAGCGTTTGCCACGTCTCGTTTAGTTTTTCGCGATACGTGGTCCACGGACATTGCGGATCAACCTGCATCGCTACCGCCAACCAACGCTCAGCATCCAGCAATGTTTGTTGTGCGCGGTCGTGGAGAATTTTCAGACGTATCGCCACGGAATAACATCCGATCGCGAACGGGCCGAAATCACCTGTGAATTCTGCAGGCGATTCCTCGCGTTGAGCTTCTTGAAAAAACGTATACGGATCACTGAAAACCATTTCGGGCGATTCAGGGTGTTTGGCATAGTTCAACAATCGATTGATCTGCTGAGTCGTCGGCCCTCCACCATGATCGCCCAATCCGAAAAAGCACATCGTGCGGTCCATCTGTCCTTCGGTACGTTCCACCATCGCACCCACGCGTTCAATTTCATTGGCATACGTGCTGTATCCCAACGGCACACGAAACGACAGAATTTCCGAACCATCGTCAGCAACCCAGCGCACCAGATCGCAAGCCATTTTCATCAACGGCTCACGTGGGCGTCCCAATACAAAATATTCAAAGCCGCAATGCTTGAGTATTTTCGGCAACGTCGAAGGGTGGCCAAAACTATCCACCAGATAGGCGATGTCACTTTGATGATCGAGTAGCTTTTTAAATATCTGTTGGCCGATCAAGGCCTGACGAATCAAACTTTCGCCACACGGCAAATTCGTGTCCGCTTGCGTGTACCAACCACCCACGGGCACCCATCGCCCTTCCCGGCAAAACTTTTGTATGTCGGGCCAAACCTGCGGGTAGAACCGTTTGATCCATTCATGCACCAGGGCATCCGAACGACTAAATCGCAGGTCATCGTATGTATGTAGTTTACGCACTGCTTCCACGCAGGTGTTGAGCGTCGTGGCTAATCCTTCTTCCCATCCCCACATAAAAACCGGATCGATATGACTCTGTGCAATCAAATGGACTTTCATCGTTATTCCTCAGCCCCTGTCCAGCAAAAATTCTAAACAATTCAAACATCGCGATAACCCCTCACGCCCAGGCAAGATTATCGCGTGGTGTAGTCGGCCCACACAGGGCATGCATCACGATCTTGTGCCAACAGCGCGGTACGCGCCAACCCGTGCAACAGATAGGCTGACCCCATCTGCGAGTCATACCATGCATAACCTTGCGCCCCGACCGGCAAGGGATTTTGCAGATAGCGCTCAATCGCCTGATGCGATAACCGCAACGCGCCGTCGCGCCACATACGATCGCCTGTTTGTTCATACAGGTCCGCCAACATGCTGATCGCAAGCCCCATATCGATCGCGGGCACCTTCACATCATCCGGCATCGGCACGGACAACTGGGAACGTCCCATCGATTCAGCCGCACGCAGATAGCGTTCCTCGCCCGTCAATCGGTAACAGCCCAAGCATGGAATCGCTAAACAACTCAGCGTGGTATAACCGTAACGACTGACCCATATCGACGAAATCCGATCAGCCGATTCATCCTCATCATCATCACCACCCCATATGCAATACCACTGGCCACGCTCCGGTTTATGCGGTGCTGCGAAAAATGCCGACGCCCACAATCGGCCTCGTTCAAACATCAACGCCGCCAACTCCGGTTTGAATTCTGCGATCAATGTCGACGCTTCCATCAGGCTCAAACCCAACGACATCGTCTGTGCTGGTGCATAGGCCTGACGCGCCGCGTCGCGCGTTAATGTGCTGCGACTTTCCATGCGCAACAAATGTTCTGGATGATCCGCATACCGCCACCAGTAGTTGTACCACGTGTCCAACATTTCCCACAACGCAGAATCATCAGGATTCTGACTCGCTGCAAACGCGGTATCCAATACATAAAAACCGCAGTGCCGCGGAAAATCACACGCGCTATGCTTCGCCCCCACCAAACGCCGAGGCCGACCCTCCGCATCCACCGCAGGATGATCGAACACTTCATTGGAACCGGCATGTATACAGGCATGTCGGGAATACTCGGCGGGTTCGCCGGACTTCAAATGCCATTGCAATCCCAAGGCATATTTTCGCACCGCATCAGGATTCCATTGTTGTAATTTCTGCCATAGCCACACGGGGGCCTGACGCAGATGATCATGAATATATGGATAGCCGGGATTTTCGCGTTGATGCGAACTGCCAATCGCATCGTGTTCCAAATCCCAGAACGCATGCTCGCCCCACGGAAACAAACCACTTGGCGTGTTCGTGCAATGCATTGCAAAACGTTTCAGATATCGATCCGCGGCTTCGGCATAGTGCGCTTTTCCCAATGCCTCAGCCAATCCGTACATCGTGCCCAGCAACGGGGCGTCATGCATGAGATTACAACCACCGAAACTGCGATCCCCATTACGTTGCCCATCAATCGGATCAGGCATATCGGCTGGCTTATCACCAGTAGCCGGGTCAACAATCGATGGCCACAGTCCCGCATGGTTTTCACCAAGCTCGATCAGTCGATCGATGGCACGCAGAACACCATTGAGAAGTGTGTCAGTACCTGGTTGAGTTGTCGCAGCATCATTCGTGGCCATCTTGAAAGTGTCTCACAATAGCAATTAGCAATAGGAAGTAATCGGTAGCCATAAGTACGCGGCGCTTGCACCATGCCCGAAAAATTTGCACACAACAATCCCGCAAACACACAAGACAATCCGTACTGCCTCGTGACTAGTCTTGTTATTGTG
>JAUHYI010000155.1 GCA_030426385.1 Phycisphaerae bacterium | reverse complement strand
GATGTTCAATCCGTTGCCATTGAGCGTCGGTTAGCTCATGTCGATGTCGCATTACGGTCCTCCTTGACCAAAAATCAATATGTCGGCGCAAATCATCAACTGGCTTGAATGTCCGTAGCAGCTAGCACGAATCAATGCGCGAGTGTTTATCGTTATTCGTAAAAGTCATTGCGCCAAAAACATGAATAGCGCCGGGGGAAAGTGGGGGGTGGGTGGGGGGCTGGGGGAGGGGGTTATTTGCCGACGTACCAGAAGGCACGGTTCCAGTGGTGTTGGCGCAGTTCGTGGAGCATGGCATCGGACATGGGGGGCAGGTCCGCGGTCTGGGCGTTTTGTTGGGCTTGGGTGACGTTGCGTACGCCGGTGATGATGGTGCTGACCGCGGGGTGAGCCAACGCGAAATGGATAGCGGCCTGAGGCATGGTGTAATTGTCGGTGAACGAACCGGCCGCGAGGGCTTGCTTGATTTTTTCAACGCGATCGACAGCGCGTTGCAGGCGATCGCCTGCGAAATAGCGAGCGCGAAAATCGCCGGTGGCTGGGAATGTTTCGTTGCCGGTGTATTTACCGGTGAGGACGCCTTCGTCGAATACAACGCGAACGATAATGCCGACGTTGTGTTGTTGGGCCACGGGTAACAATTCAGCGGCCGGCTCTTGCTCGAAAATATTGTAGATGACCTGCACGGTATCGATCAGGCCGTTGCGCATCAGATCGATGACCGCGTTCTGGTCGTACTCGGGCGTAGACAAGCCGACGTGGCGGATTTTGCCTTCTTTTTTGAGCTTGGCCAAAATTTCGAAGGGCTGCGGGTCGTGGTTCCATGCCCGCGTCCAGGTGTGCAGTTGCAACAGATCGATGCATTCGACATCAAGACAGGCCAGGCGCTGTTCGATATTTTCGCGCAGGTATTTTTCGCTGTAGCGATCGTTCATGTCGCAATAGGGTGTGGGTGGCCACGGCCCGGGCGCGGGTGGGGTTTTGGTGGCGACGTAAATGGGATGATTGTTGTCGGCGCGTTCTTTCAACACTCGGCCGATGAGTTTTTCGCTGTGGCCGTTGCCATAGCCTGCGGCGGTGTCGATGAAATTAACGCCTGCATCCAAAGCGCTGTGCAGCGCGGCGAGTGACTCATCATCGGATTGATCGCCCCAACCGCCGCCGATGGCCCAGGCACCGAAGCCGATGGATGATACGTTGAGGCCGGTGTTTCCCAGAGCGCGGTATTGCATGTTCAACCTGTTTCTTTGCGGGGATTAGATTGGGAGGCGTTTATTTTTTCGACGGATCGTCGGCACCGTCTAACTCGTCCAATTCGTCCATGTCATCGAAATTATCGAAATCGTCGTTTTCGTCGTCGTCGGTTGGTTCGTAGTTAGCCCCATCGTCGACAACGATGCCGGTGTTGTTGTCGATATCGAATTCGCCCGACCAATCGGTGTTGGCATCATCTGCATCCAACGCGCCCGTTTCATCCATCGATTTCTTGCGCAGATTTTTGGGCAGGCTTTTGCGTGGGCGAATCAGTAGGCGGATCGGCACTTCGCTGTACGGCAACTCGTCACGGATGCGGCCCAACAGAAATCGTTGGTAGGATGGATCGAACAAATCGGGGTCGTTGACAAACAGCCCGATCGTGGGTGGGTGGGTTTCGATCTGAGTGACGAAATAGATTTTAACGCGTTTGCCCAGCCGGCTTTTGGGTTGGTGGGTGACCATGATGTCGCCGAAAAACCGGTTCAAGATGCCGGTGGATACGCGGTGGCTCGCCTGTTCGTACAGGTTTAATGCCATTTTGACGACGTCGGTGATGCCTTCGCTTTTGGCGGCGCTGACAAAAATGATAGGGGCAAAACTCAGACCGCCCATCGACTTGTCCAGATACTCGACGTATTCATCCTGGGTGTAATTCTTCTCGGCCAAATCCCATTTGTTGACGACGATCACGACCGGCTTGTAATGACGCAGGATCTCGGCGCCGAGTTTGCTGTCGACCTGGCTGGTGGGGACGGTGGCATCGATCAGTAACAGCACGACATCCGCACGACGGATCGATCGCAGTGCGCGGTGTTGGCTGTAATACTCAATGTCCTGTTTGACGGATTTGCCTTTGCGCACGCCAGCGGTGTCGATAGCAATGAAAGCACGGCCATCGATTTCGAAACGCACGTCAACCGAATCGCGGGTGGTGCCTTCCTGGGCATTGACGATGACGCGTTGTTCGCCAGCCAAGGCATTGGTTAATGTGGATTTGCCCGCATTGCGTTTGCCGACCAGGGCAATTTTAGGAACATGGGGTTCGTCGATGGTTTCCATGTCTTTGCGCGGGACGACTTTTTTTAATGCTTGCGTGATGGCGTCGACCAGTTCGAAACGATTGTGACGCGTGGTCGCTGAGATCATCAGGGGTTCGCCGAATCCCATTTGCATGGCGTTGTAGGCTTCGGCTTCGAATTTACTGCTATCGACTTTGTTGGCCAGCAATAGAATCGGCGCGGTGATCGATGCATGACGCAGCATGGTGGCGACGGTTTCATCGAGCGGGGTGACGCCTGACTGGGCATCGAAGACGAAGAGTATGAGGTCAGCCTCAGCCAGACCGCGTGCGATCTGGCGTTCGATGTCCGCGGTGAGGTCGGTTTTGTCTTCGTAGCCATCGATGCCGTACCCGCCTGTGTCGACCAATTCGATGGTGGGCCCGGAGGTGAGTTCGACCTGTGTGGCCACACGATCACGGGTGACGCCTGCGGTGGGATCGACGATGCTGACACGCCGTCCGGCGAGCATGTTGAGCAAGCTGGATTTGCCGACGTTGGGACGTCCGACGATGACGACGCGAGGAAGATATTTGCCAGTTTTTTGCGTAGTCATGGTAGGGATACAAATGTGGGGTTTAGGAAAAAAATGATTGCGGAAGGTCGAGGGTTAGCCGGAGTAAGTGGTGGGGCTGGGGTGGGCGAGAGGAACCATGATAGCTCACTGTTGGTTTTGCTGTGCTTGCTGGCGTGCTTCCCAGAGTTCGACGGCCTCGGGAGGGCGGACGTAGTGGGGTGAAAGTTGGTGGGGATCGATGGGCTGGTCGCGTTGTGCGATGAGGCGCCCGATGGCGTAGACGGGTGGGCTTGTGGGTTGGGCTTGTGCTGGGTCGAGCAGGGTGATGTTGTTCTGGGCAAGGTGGGCGGGGATCAGGTCGTCCAATGGCATGGATGACGCGATGGTCAAGGGATGCGGCGAGTCGAGCAATTGCGAGATGCTGCGCAACTGGGGTGGGGCTGAGATTTGCCAGCCGGTTTGGCCAGGTTGATTTGACTGCTCGGGATTGTTTGGCCAGTGGTAGATGTTGCTGTACAGGGTGTCGCGTTTGAGTGCCATGCAGACAGCCAGGTGGTCGGTGTTGATGGCATCGCGTGTGATCTGATGGGCAATGACGTCGATGGTGGGAACGGGGAACAATTTTGCATGGCGTGTTAAGGCCAGCATTTTGGCGGTTGCGATAGCGATGCGTAGGCCGGTGAATGAACCGGGGCCGACGGACACGTAAATTTCGGCGATGTCGTGGCGCGTGATGTGATGTTCGTGACACAGGCGTGCGATGGTGGGCATCAGGTCGACATTATGGCGGCGTAATTGGGGCAGAGGCGCGGTGGCGATGATGCGCTCGGGATCACGGTGGCAAGAACCGAAAGTGATGGACCCATCGCGCGTGGATGTTTCGATGGCCAAGGCGCAAGGGTTTGGCGCGGGTGTGTGGGTGGAAGAGGATGGCATGGGTGGGTGATTTTAGCGTATTGGGACGGCATGGAGGCGCTAAAATCGGAAAGTGGTTAATTGAGGCGGGCGGCGAGCAGAGAGCGGGGCGTGGTGGAGACCAGACGGATCAGCGATGGAAGTGCCGCGGCGATGGTGATGGCGATGACAATGAGCCAGCCATAGGCGGTGATATCCCAGGGAATCTGCGTGTCGTAGGTGATGCCGACGAGTCGGCGGTGGAAAATGCGGCCGATGGTGACGAGTTGGATGCCCAGCGCGGTGCCGAGGATGCAGGCGACCAAGGCGAGCAAAACCAGTTCGGCAATGACCCAGCGGACGAGCATGAATTGTTGGGCACCGACGGCGCGGATGACGCCGTATTCAAACCGGCGAGCGGTCAAGTTGGCGACGACGATGTTGGATACACCGAAGCACGCGATGAATAGGGTGACGATGGCGAAGCTGCTGGCGATGCCCATGAATCGCTCGGCGGATTCGTTGACGATGGCGCGTATGGCGGAGCTGTCGCCAAAGACAATGCCGGAGAGATTTTTGTAAACATCGCGTTGGACCTGTTCGCCGGTTATGCCATCGGCGTAACGCAGAAGAACAAGATTGGTCGCGTCGGTGTTGAAATAACGTTTGGCATCGGCGCGGGTGCCCATGATCGAACTGATGGCGGCGTCGGCGTAATACTGGTTGATGCCGAAGAGTTGGACCGCGACATCAAGGCCGGGCGATGTGACCACGCCTGCGATGTTGAAATCGACAGGGCCCTCGACGGGTGTGTTGATGGTGATGGTGTCGCCGATGCCCAGGCCGTGGGCAATGCGATATTCTTTGCTGACGAGGATGGACGTGCCCGCATCAAGCGCGGCGAGGGCGTCGGTGGGGTTGCCCTGATCCCAATCGAGTTCGGTGAGCTGAATGAATGTATGAGGTTCGAAACTGACGAACAGGGTGTTGCGTGGGCTGATGCCATCAATGCCGAAGGCGCGGTTGATGGGTTCGACAGGAAACATCGTGGTGGGGCAGGCGATGTCGATGGATTCGATGGCGTTGATGCGATCAACCTGATCGGGTGGCAATGAGAAAAAGCTGTGGATGAAACCATCGGGCATTTTGAGGTTGTCGAAATAGCCAGCCATGATGGAGCGTCCGCCGATCCAGATGGTCAGGAGCATGGCAAGTCCGACCATGAGTGAGCCTGCGGTGAAAGCGAGTCGAAAGGGTGAGCCAAGCGTGGAGCGATCGAGCAGGCGTGACGGGATGAAGAAAATTCGCGCGAGGATCGGGCCGAGGGTTTTGGTGAGAACGATGAGGATGACGACCGATATCAGGAAGTAGCCGATGAAAATGAGCGGCAAACCCGCGGTGACGTAGAACCAGAACGCGATTGTTTTTGACAGAGGCAACGCCAGCACGATGGGTTGGGCGAGTATGGCCAGGATGCCGAGCAGGGCGCAGATGAAGATGGTGCGAGGTGCGGGCGATTTGGCGCGGATGGTCAGTGCGGTCAATGGATCGATGCGTGAGGCGCGGATGGCGGGATAGGTGGCCCCGATGACGCCGGTGAGGATGGCCAATGCGAACGCGGTGATGACGATGGGCCAATCGGGTTGGAACCCGGCGAGAAGGACGTTGTCGTGTTTGAGGTAGCCGATGTAGGCGAGGCCCAGGCCCAGCGGTAGTCCGAGGCAGGCGGCGATGGTGCTGATGGTGACACCTGCGATGATTTGTGATGCGGCGATCTGGGTGCGTGATGCGCCGATGCAACGCAGGGCTCCGATTTCACGGATGCGTTCTGTGACGGTGGTGGTGAGGCTGGTGGCGATGATGAAGGCGGCGGAGAGAAACACGAGGACGGTGATCATGACCAGCAGGAGTTTGAGTCCGAATTGGCCGCGTTGGACGTTTTGATTGGTGGTGGCGGTGGGGTGGATTTCGATGCCGGGCGGGAGTTGTTTCTGGTGGTCGGCGATGAATGGGGAGATGTTTTTCTGGTGATCGAGTTTGAGGTAGATGGTGTCGAGTTGGTCGGGGAGGTTGCCGAGTAGACGCGCCTGTTCGAGGGTGACGATGGCGGCGGGGCGCTGGAGGATCATGAGCGCAGGGCGTTCGACAATGCCGACGAGGGTGACATCGATGGGTTGCCCGCCGATGGCTTGCTTTTTTGATTTGCCCAGGAGCATGTCAGCAAAACTGTTGACGATGTTGTCGGTGCTCAGGCCCGAGGTGGTGAGTCGGATGGTGTCGCCGATTTTGGCGCGGAGTCGACGGGCGACGCGCTGGTCGATGACCACTTCGTTGGGCGATTCGATTGCGCGGCCGAGGCGAAAGTGTTGGGGATGTAAAACGTTGGCGGATTGCGGTTGGATGCCGTGGGCTTCGACGGTGAATTTGCGATCGTTGCTCAGGTTGATGGCGGTGGCCCCGATGCCGATTTCCGCCGAGGCGATGTCAATGTGAGGCCAGCTTTGGATTAGATCGAACACGGGCTGATCGAGGCGGTCGGCGTATTGGTGCTGAATACGCAGGTCAGCCAGCCCGGTGAATTGGCCGATGGTGTGTTCGAAGGCGGCGGTGATGGTGCCTGCCATGGCGGCGACAGCGACGGTGAGCGCGGTCGATAGCGTGATCGCAGCGATGAGCAGCGCGGTGCGGGTTTTTCTACCGGCCAAACTGTTGATAGCGAGATGCCAGATCGGTTGCATCGAGTTGGTCTACCTGAAAATCCCCAAGACATAGGCCGTCACCGATGACGAAAACCTGTTGGCAATGGACCGCAGCAGCTGGTTCATGAGTGACCATGGCGACGGTAATTTTTTGTTGGTCGGCAAGTTGGCGGAGCAAACGCCACAAGCGATCGCTGCTGGCCGAGTCGAGGCTACCGGTGGGTTCGTCGGCCAGTAAGAGCGGCGGTTGGAACAGCAAAGCACGGGCGATGGCGACGCGTTGTTGTTCCCCGCCGGACAGAGCGTCGGGCCGATGTTGGGCACGATCTGATAGTTCGAGTTGTTCGAGCAGTTCGGCGACGCGTTTGTCGAGCCATGATTTGCGGCGTTTGTCGAGGATGCCAGGCAAGGCGACATTTTCAGCGGCGGTGAGGGTTGAGATGAGATTGAACTGTTGAAAGACGATGCCGATGTGCGTGCGTCGGTAGAGCGTGCGTTTTTTTTCGGAAAGTTTTTGCAGATCCTGATCAGCGACCATGACAGTGCCTGCGTCGGCATGGTCCAAGCCCGCGGCCAGATGCAGGAGCGTGGACTTGCCGGAGCCGGATCGTCCCATGATGGCGAAGAAGCCGGTTTGATCAATGGTGAGGCTGACGCCGCGCAGGGCATGGATATCGCGATTGCCCTGCTTGTAAGATTTGTGGACGTCGTTGAGGGTGAGCATGGGGGGAGGGGGGGATAGTTAAAAGTTAAAAGTTAAAAGTTAAAAGTGAAGAGTGGGGATTGTGTGTGTGGGGGGGGGGAGAGAG
>JAUHYI010000036.1 GCA_030426385.1 Phycisphaerae bacterium | reverse complement strand
CTACCCCCCACTACCCCCCACGACCCCCCAATCCCCCCCCACACACCACACATTCCCCCGTATTTCCTTGGCGTGCCTCGGGCCGTCGCTTGCGGCTTAGCGTGGCTCACAATGTTCGTTGCATAAACCCGACGACCTCATCGGTTAGTTGTCGTCGCCAGGCAGGGGAGGAGAATCCGTGGTCCGCATCGGGGACCAGGACATGTTCCGGAGTCAGGTCGCCAACTGCGCCAGCTTCGACCATCGCGTCAATAAAAGCCTGACTTACCGCAGGGGTCACAGCTGTATCACCCGTCCCTTGAATCAATAGGGTTGGCATGACTCGTTGCGCCGCTTCGTGCGCGGTATCAAGTGCCATCACATCGTTAAAAAAATCCGGATGTAATGTGTGTGGTCCCACCGCGACCTTGCCGTTCGCATCGACGTTCTTCTTGTTGAATTGGTTCATGTTTGTTGAGGTCGTCGGCGCGATCAGCACCCGCGACTTAAACGCATCGCTGCGCCCGGTCACACAACCAGCCACCAGCCCGCCCAATGAAAATCCAATCACCCCCAGCCGTGATCGATCCACGTAAGGCTGCGAGCCCATCCATTCGGTCACACGCAAAGCATCAGCCACCTCGCCTGTCACCAGCATCTGTTCGAACGATCCGTCGGACTCGCCCGAGTGCATGAAATCAAAACGCACCACTGCGATGCCAATCGCTTCCATCGCCCGGGCCAAATGCACATATAAAAACCCCGACTCAATGCGCTGCCCGGTAAACCCATGCAACATCATCACCGTTGGAAATCGTTTCGACCCCACGGGCACATGGGCTGTCCCGCGTAACGTCATGCCGTGATGATCGATTTCAATCGCATGTTGTGGCATAGGTCACCGTGTTGAAAAATTAGAAACCACGTAGCTAAAAATCGCAGCGTGTGGGAGAGCTGAAATTTTAGCCGCAAATGAACGCGAATACACGCGAATCATTCCGCCTTGGAAACTACCGTTCGTAATTTAGCCGCAGATGGACGCCGATGAACGCAGATTTAGGATTTAGTAGTTATGGACGATACGTTTGAATTCTACTTTTGTGGGCTTGAAATTGAACAACAACGCCAATGGCAACGATGTTGCTTTTAAATAATTCAAGCATTGCGCCAGATGTTCGTTGCACAGATGGTCCGCGCATTTCAATTCCACAATTAAACATTTTTCGATCAGCAGATCAGGCACATAATGACCAACCGTCACGTTTTTGTATTGCACGTCCAACGCGACTTGCTGTTCAACATAAAAACCACGTTCGCGCAGTTCGACCGCTAGTGCATTTTCATACACTTTTTCCAGGAACCCGACGCCTAGAACATTACTGACCTCAAATGCGGCCCCGATAGCAGCATGAGCGCATCGCTCTAAAAATTCGCGTTCATTTGCGTCCATTTGCGGCCAAAACGTCTGGTTTTCTTAGGTTTTTCAGTCGCGGTTGCGGCTCACTGTTTCATTGCCGCGGCCAGGATTTCGCTCGTGCTGGGGCGCATGATGCGTGGGTCAACCTGTTCGCCTGATTGCAGGGTTGCACGCACTTGCTTGCCACTGATGAAGACAGGCTTTTCGTCGCTGTGGTTTTCCATCAGATCGACTCGGCCCATCGATTCGTAGTACGCCGCGAAGCCGACCTTGACCGGATCGATGGCCAGTTCGCCCTTGAGGCTGTCGAAAATTTCATGCGCATCAAAGTCGCCCCAGATCGCGCTGCCATCAGCGAACGGTGCGTCGGCATGTTTACGGCCGATGATGATGTGCGTGTAGCCGAAGTTCTGGCGATAGATCGCGTGCATGATCGCTTCGCTTGGTCCGCCGTAGAACATCTTGATGTCGAGGCCCAGCAGGATCACACGATCGGGGACGCTGCCGCCGACCTTGCCCCACAATTCGGCATCGCTGTCGCCCACGCCCATCTCACGCGATGCGATCAATTTTTCGTAGGTCTGCATACGGATTTCAGCCGACACGTCATCGCCCTTGGTCTCGCCGACCAATGGGTTCAACACCGCGCCCGCATTTTTGCCATCACGCAGCAAACATTCCAGGCCGTACACCAACGCATATTCGTGGGCTCGGTGCAATGGGTTACGGGTTTGGAATGCGACGACCGCGTCCCAACCTTTTTCCGCCACCAGCTTGCGCGTTTCGGCAGGGCTTAACACGTACTGTCCGAAATGCGGATTTTTCGGCTGGGCCAACACGGATAGCTCGCCACCGATCAGGTGAGTCTTGTCCGCATCGTTTTTCATCACCATGTCAGCGCCCGGATGATCGGTGCGCTCGGTGCGATAGACGCTCTTCAAATATTTGGGCTTGTCCCATGCGAAGACCGAACCGATTTCCAACGTGGCCACGACTTCGCCATCAGGATTGGTCAAGGCCACGGCCTGGCCGGCCTTCAACGTGCCTGCCACGTCCGAGGTGACCGGGAACGCCAACGGGATCGTCCACGCCAGCGTCTTACCGTTGGCATTGATCGTCTGCGTGTCCAGCACCTGGTTGTACACCTCTTCGTTCATCGGGCCGGTCAACGGGCTCAGGGTGCCGTCAGCGATGCGATACACCGTCGACAGGTCAGCCGCACTTACCGCCACCTTGGTCAACCCTTCGGCTTGGCTACGCAGGGCTGCTTCATCAGAAGCAAAACGATTAACGAGAACACCACCGTGGGGCGCGATCAGATCTTGGCCGGACATCGGCAAACTCTCCGTGTAGGGGGAAATAGTAGGGGAAAATACGGGTAATTAGGAATAACGGCCAACGGCCATCTGTTATTTGCAGGCAGGCATCGTAGTGGTCACAGCCAAACGCTGCAACCGCACTTGTGAAACGCCTCCGACTGCGCTACAGTCATTCGTCCAATTCAGGAGCTATCATGATCAATTTTCGACAATCCGCCGTTTTTATCGCGCTTTGCTACGCTTTTTTCGCGGGAGCATTCACGATAACCCTCTCGCCCGCCTACGTTCAGGCCCAGACGCCTGCGACGGCTGCCAGTCCTGCCAGTCCTGCCAGTGCCGCGCCTGACCAAGCTAATCAAGCTAATCAAGCCAGGCAAGATCCGCATGACCTGCACGCCATCTATCAAGCCGACGATTTCTATCAGTCGCGCGTGGATATGTCATTCTCCAACAAGGCCGGGCGTATCACCCGCATCGAACAGACCTATTACGACCTTGCTTTCGATCGTACGGGCCAACGCCTGCATCTGGTCGGCCCGCAGTGGGACATGCTCATCACTGCCGACCGTGTGCAATTCAAAACCGAACTGTTCCCCGATGTCTACATGGATGCCACCCTTGCTCAACCGTTCGGCTCCAGCACCATCGAACTGCTCGCAGGCATCGTTCCGCCAGCGGTCAATCCATTGTTGCCCGACCTGGCCATGCTCATGCAGCAAGAAGCACAGGCGCTGCAACTGGTCCTGGGCAATCCCACCACTGCCACCCATGCCAACAACACATGGTCCGCCAGTGTCGCCGGCTCGGATCACATTTTAAAAGTTGATCCACAGTCGGGCCGTATCACGGAACTGGTGATCGAGTCGACGCAGAAAGAAGGTGCCATCGATGCGCAGCTGCGCACGGCATTTGTCATCTCGCAAACCTCCACAGGTCAGGTATTGCCCGAAAGCGCGTTCGCCTTTGATACCGCGGGCATGATCGCCTACCCCACGCTTCAGGAAATGGTTCAGAACAGCGCCGCAGCTCAACGACACGCGGGTGCCAATCAACCCGGTGCCCAGGCTCAGGGCATCGTCGATCAACCTGCACCCGAATTGGATCTGGAAATTCTTGACAGCGAGGGTAAACGTTTCAAAATCGCGGACGCAGGCGATCGCATTGTTGTGCTCGACTTCTGGGCCAGTTGGTGTAACCCCTGTCGCATCGCGTTGCCACATTTGCAAGCGGTCAATCAATGGGTCGAACAGGAAAAATTACCCGTTGATATCTACACCATCAACGTCGGCGAAACCCCCGCACTCGCGCGCCAAACCATGCAGGAAATCAATGTCACACTGCCCGTCCTCATGGACCCTCAGCAAATGTCATTGCCCGCTTATGGCTCAAGCGTGTTGCCCACCACCGTCATCATCAAGGATGGCATCGTCAAACGCGTGCATACCGGATTCGCCCCCAACTACGAACAAAAAATGCGCCACGACATCGAACAACTCCTCCCCCCCACGCCCCCCACATCACCATAACGGATTGCACCGTCAATCTTTCTTCTTACTGCCCTTGCTTTTGCTGGACGAATTCGTTCCCGAATCAGTTCCTGATTTCTTGGCCGCGCCGTCTTTGCTTGGTGTTTTTGTGGACGAACTGCTATCCGAACCGCTGCTGGCACTGCTATCGGTTTTACTGTCACTGCTGCTCGTTGACTTGCTGTCACTGTCGCTCGAGCTTGAGTTTGATTCGGTTGATTTCGTGTCAGCTTTCGCATCTTTGTGATAGCTATCCGAACGGTAATCCGTTTCGTAGAAACCTGACCCTTTGAAAATCACCGCGGCACCCGTTCCGATTAAACGTTGCAGCTTCGGCTTGCCACATTCAGGACATTTCTTCAAACGCTTGGCTGTCATTGATTGAAATTCTTCAAACTCATGACCGCACGCATCGCACGCATATTCATACGTTGGCATCGTCTATATCTCCTGCGAATCTTTTTATCAATCAGAAATTTTCGCCTACGGCCTGGTCTTATTCCGCAACCGTGACCTTCACAGGCCGAAGCGTTTTATCACCTAACGCATAGCCGGCTTGCAACATCGCGACCACGTGATTGGTTTCAATGTCTTCGGCGGGTTGTCGCATCAGGGCTTCGTGTTGGTTGGGGTCAAACTCGTCGCCAGCTTCAGCGGTAAGTTTGGTCACGCCGAACGACGCCAGGGTTTTGCTGAATTCATCACCCACGATTTGCACGCCGGCCATCAGATTTTCCAGCGTCGCCTTGTCCGCATCCACAGCCATCGCGGCATCGATGTTATCCAACACAGGCACCAGTGCTTTGACAATTTTCGATGTGGCTTCTTCGCGCGCGGATTGGATGTTCATGTTCGAACGTCGCACGAAATTCTGGTAATCAGCAGACACGCGCAGCAATCGCTGTTGTAACTCTTCGTGATCACGACGCAGTGCATCCAGCTCGCTCAATCCTTTGCCATCTTTGCCGCTTTCAAACGCGAGCGTTTCATCGCCCGGCGCAGGTTCGTCGATATCGTAAGCGCCGTCTGCACCGATACCGCCGGTGCCTTCATGCGGGTTGCCCGGTTGGTTTTCCGTCGGCCTGTCTTCCATGTGGTCTCGGTTATCTTGGTTGTCTTGGTTATTCGCCATATTATCAGCACCCATCACGCACCTCGCGATTCATTCAGCTCAAATAATCTTTAATCCGATCCAGGAACCCACTGCGGTGGGGCATCACATCACGGTCTTCGGTCTCGGCAAATTCGCGTAACAATTCTTCTTGTCGGCTCGACAGTTTTTTCGGAATCTCGACCAACAACATGATGACCAGTTCGCCCGCGCGACCGCTGCGCAAGTTAGGCAATCCTTTGCCTGCCAGCCTTGACACCGTGCCATGTTGCGTGCCGGGTTTGATCGTCAACTCGGCTCGCTCGCTGCCGTCGATCGTCGGCACTTCCACTTCGGTCCCCAGCGCTGCCTGCGTGAAACTGATGGGCATCTGAATGACCAGATCATCGCCATCACGTTGAAACACCTCGTGCTCTTTGACGCGAATCGCCACATGCAGATCACCCGGTTGACCCGCGCCAGCCTGGGCCGGTTCGCCTTCGCCGGGCACACGCACCGCTTGGCCTTCATGGATACCCGCTGGGATTTTTACCTGCACCACACGCTTTTTCGGCTTGCGCCCCTGGCCACTGCAATCCGTGCATTTTTGTGGATACGCTTTGCCCGCGCCGTTGCACGCGGGGCATGTCGTGACCATGCGGAACATTCCGCCGAACCCAGCCTGCTGCACTTGACCGGCACCGGCACATGTCACACACGTCACCGGATCGACGCCCGGCTTGCCGCCGGTGCCTTTGCATGTATCGCACAAATCCTGTCGCGTGAAATCAATTTCTTTTTCAACGCCGGTCGCGACTTCTTCGAGCGTCAACGTCACCTGCGTTTCCAGATCATAACCACGCTGGGCCTGGCCTCGACTTCGACCGCGACCTCGGCCACCCATCTGACCGCCGAATATATCTTCGAACATCGAAAATATATCGCCCGCATTCATGTGCGAAAAATCGTGACCGCTGGTACCACGCAAACCCTCGTGGCCATACTGATCGTAACGTTGGCGTTTTTCCTGATCGGATAAAACCTCGTACGCCTCAGCCGCTTCTTTGAATTTCGTTTCCGCTTCGCTGTCATCCGGATTGCGGTCCGGGTGATACTTCATGGCTAACTTGCGATAGCTTCGCTTGATGGTGTCCCCATCAGCCGTCCGTTCCACCGACAATATCTCGTAGTAATCGCGTTGCGTTGCCATAGGTACGGTCTTGTTCTCGGGGCCTCTGCCCAGTTTGGTTCATCCCCCTCCCCCCCTTACACACACACACATTTCCCCTGCATTTTCTGACGGTTTTGCTGGTGTCTAGCCAACTTGTTTTCGTGACGTCGGCTAAAAAAACAGGGCTCAACATCCGTGGTCCAGTTCGATCTAGTTGTCGCCTGACTAGACCCTAGACCCCAGACCCTGAACCCTCTTTGCAATGCTCGTCTAATGAACCCGACAATTTTTCAATTGCCGGGCTCGTGTTGTATCAATCGTATGCGTGCTTACGAAATCGCGCCTTCAACAGCGTCTTCGTCGTCTTTCAATTCCGTAATCAGCACGTCAGTGGTCAGCATCAGGCCGGCCACACTCGCACCGTGCAGCAGCGCGGTACGCGCCACCAATGCCGGATCGATGATGCCCGCTTTGATCATGTCGACATACTCGCCGGTCGCGGCGTTGTAGCCTGCACTGCCTTTCTTGGCCAGCAGTTCGTCCACCACCACGTCGCCATCTTCGCCGCTGTTGGCGACGATCTGACGCGTGGGTGCCAACAAGGCTTGCTTGATGATGTCGTAGCCGATTTTGTCGTCGCCCTTGGCTTTGGATCGGCCCGCGTCAACAGCTTCGACAGCTCGCAAAAATGCCACGCCGCCGCCGGGGACTGAGCCTTCCAAAGCTGCTGCTTTGGTGGCATGCAATGCGTCGTCCACGCGATCTTTCTTTTCTTTCATCGCGGTTTCGGTCATCGCACCGACGTAGAGGATGGCTACGCCGCCGGTCAGTTTCGCCAGACGTTCTTGCAATTTTTCGCGATCGTAATCGCTGGTCGTTGCTTCGATCTGTTTACGAATCTGTTCGATGCGAGCCTTGATGTCAGCCTTTTTGCCAGCACCTTCGATGATGGTGGTGTTGTCTTTGCTGATAACCAATTTCTTGGCTGTGCCCAGTTCAGACAGTTCGATGTCTTCAAGTTTTCGGCCGAGGTCTTCGCTGAGGAATTCGCCGCCGGTGAGGGCCGCGATATCGCCGAGCATGGCCTTACGACGATCGCCGAAGCCTGGTGCTTTGACCGCACAGATTTTGAGCACGCCACGCAAACGGTTCACAACCAATGCTGCGAGCGCTTCATTTTCCACGTCTTCAGCAATGATCACCAACGGGCGATTGGCCGTGGCAATTTTGTTCAGCAAAGGCAACAGGTCGGCCAGGTTGCTGATTTTCTTTTCATGGATCAGGATCAACGCGTCTTCCAGCACGCATTCCTGATCCGTCGCGTCGGTCATGAAGTATGGCGACAGGTAACCCTTGTCGAACTGCATGCCTTCGACATAGGCCAACGTCGTTTCGGCGGCTTTGCCTTCTTCGACTTCGACCACGCCATCGGCACCGACTTTATCGACCGCTTCAGCAATCAGGTTGCCGATTTCCGCGTCATGGTTGGCTGACACCGTGGCGACTTTGGCCAGGTCTTCTTTGCCTTTGCACTTTTTGGCCATGGCTTTGATCGCTTCGCCAGCGACGTCTGCCGCTGCGGTGATCCCGCGTTGGAGTGCGATAGGATTCGCACCGGCCGCTACGTGACGCAGGCCTTCGCGATAGATCGCTTCAGCCAACACGGTGGCGGTGGTGGTTCCGTCGCCCGCTTTATCGCCGGTCTTTTTGGCCACTTCTGCGACCATTTGCACGCCCATGTTCTGGAACGGCTCAGGCACTTCGATTTCCTTGGCGACGCTCACGCCGTCCTTGGTCACCGATGGCGAGCCGAACGATTTTTGCAGCACCACGTTGCGACCGGTCGGTCCCATCGTGACCTTCACCGCTGCTGCGAGTTGTTCCAGACCGAGTTTGAGTTGTGCCGACGCTTTATCGCCGAACATCATTTGTTTGCTTGCCATCGTCTATTGCTCCAAAGTTTTTTTAGCCGCAGATAAACGCGGATGAACGCAGATAAAAATCAAATTGAATTGTCTGCCAATTCGTCGCAAGGTTCAATTGTGTGTGTGAACCTTAAGTAAGCGATTCAATTTTTTTGTTTTCTCATCTGCGTTTATCTGCGTCCATCTGCGGCTAAATAATTCAGGGTTAAATTTGCAGAAATTCAGGTTTACTCAATCACGCCCAGCAGTTCGCTCGCTCGGCAGATCTTGTGTTCTACGCCTTTGATGTCAACTTCGCTGCCGGCATACTTGCCGTAGATTACCGTGTCGCCTTTTTTCAACGTCAACGGCGTACGCGAACCATCATCATTTAATTTGCCAGGACCCATCGCGACAATCGTGCCGGTCATCGGTTTTTCAGCAGCGCCTTCGGGCAAGTAAATGCCACTGGCGGTGCGGGTTTCGGGTTCGGTCGGCTTGATCAGGACGCGTTCGTCCAGGGGTTTGATACTCATAATAAAAATCTCGTCAACTTAATTAGGTTACTTCGTGTTTGTAATTTCAATCACATGGCCAAACTCGGCCACATCACATCTCGTCTACATAAAACCAAGGGAAACGTGGGGCGGTGGGGGGCGGGGGGTTACATCATGCCGGGCATGCCACCCATGCCGCCCATACCACCCATTCCGCCCATGCCACCCATACCGGGCATGCCGCCGCCCATACCACCCATGCCACCCATACCGCCCATGTCGCCGCCGGGGCCGCCCGCCGGTTCATCGGATGGGGCATCGGTGATGACGCAGTCGCATGAGAGCAACAGGCTGGCCACACTCATGGCGTTTTCCAACGCGGTGCGATCGACCTTGGCTGGGGTGATCACGCCATCAGCGACCAGGTCGCCGTATTGCAATGACAGGGCGTTGAACCCGAAGGTGCCTTTGCCGTCAGCCACTTTGCGAACGACCACGGTACCGCGTTCGCCCGCATTGTCAGCAATGGTTTTGAGTGGGATTTCCAACGCTTGCTTGACGGATTCGACGCCCGCCTGTTCATCGTGATCGGTGATGTTCAGTTTGCCCAAAGCCTTGAGTGCGCGGATGAAACTGACGCCGCCGCCGGGGACCACGCCTTCTTCGACTGCAGCGCGGGTGGCGTGCAATGCATCTTCGACGCGTGCTTTCTTTTCTTTGAGTTCCGCTTCGGAACCGGCACCGACGTTGATCTGTGCCACGCCGCCAGCCAGCTTGGCCAGACGTTCCTGCAATTTTTCGCGGTCGTAATCGCTGGTCGTGGTTTCGATTTCACGACGGATCTGTGCGATGCGTCCCTGGATGGCTTTGCTGTCGCCAGCACCTTCGATGATCGTCGTGGTGTCGGCAGTGATCGTGACTTTCTTGGCCAGACCGAGTTGACCGATTTCAACCTTGTCCAGTTCGATGCCCAGATCTTTCATGATCGCTTCGCCGCCGGTGAGCACGGCCAAGTCGCCGAGCATTGCTTTGCGACGATCGCCGTAGCCTGGGGCTTTGACGGTACACACGTTCAACACGCCACGCAGTTTGTTGACGACCAACATCGCCAGGGCTTCGCCTTCGATGTCTTCGGCAATGATGAGCAATGGTTTTTTCGACTGTTGGATTTTTTCCAGCAGGGGCACGAGCTTCTGCACGGAGCTGATCTTGTCTTCAAAAATCAGCACAAGGCACTTATCAAATTCAGCGACCATGTTGTCTTGATCGGTGACGAAGTTAGGCGAGAGGTAGCCGCGGTCAAACTGCATGCCTTCGACAACATCGACGTAGGTTTCCAGGCCCTTGCCTTCTTCGACGGTGATGACGCCGTCTTTGCCCACGCGGTCGAAAGCGTCGGCCATGATCTTGCCGATTTCCGGATCGTTGTTGGCACTGATCGAAGCGACGTTCTGTATGTCTTTTTTATCGCTGATCGGCTTGGCCTGTTTGTGGATTTCAGCCACGACCACGTCGACGGCTTTCTTCATGCCACGCACCAACGCGTTGGCGTCGACGCCTGCGGTAACCTGACGCAGGCCATGCTTGAACAGCGCCTCAGCGAGCACGGTGCTGGTGGTGGTGCCGTCGCCAGCCTTGTCGGATGTTTTGCTGGCCGCTTCTTTGACCAGTTGGGCACCCATGTTTTCGGTCTTGTCTCGCAGCTCGATTTCTTCAGCGACGCTCACGCCGTCCTTGGTGACGGTGGGGCCGCCCCAGCTTTTGTCGAGCACCGCGTTACGACCACGGGGGCCGAGTGTGCTTTTGACCGCGCGGGCCAATTTTTCCACGCCGCTGAGCAGCTTTTTACGGGCGTCAATTTCGAATGCTAGTTCCTTCACGGCCATGTCAGGTTCACTCCAGTGAATATGGGGTTGCTATACAAATAAGTAAAGAGTCAGTTTTTGAGTCACGTCACGCATTGGGCCAATCCCGTCGCCAATCCTGGTCTCAGGTCAGCCAAATAGCGTGACAGAGGATTATGCAAGCCCGATACCACACTCGCAACCCAACATTCGCACGGCTGTCATGCATGGCATAGGCGTGATAAGTCATGCAATAGCAATGTTTAACGGATTTGGTTCAGGAAGTCGCCAGCGGCGGCCGACACAGTGCGTGCTGTCAGCTTGGCAGGCGAGGCTAATATGTCTGACAGTTCTGCCACCCCTCCCCCCCCCACCCACCGCGTTCCCCGCGTTCACCGCGTTTTTCCAGGTTTGTCGATGGGGGCATTGCGAACGCCACGCGAAATGTTTTGAATAACCCGCCGACGGCGTCGGCGCGAATGCGTGCCGATTTATGTGAGAGGTTAGATATCGTGGGGAAATGTGGGGGGGGAATAAAATTTCCAACGAGGTTTGACCTGAATGCTTGCGTCTGTCGATAATGTAAGAGTGAGTACGTTTAAGCCCGCACGAAAATCTGCTTCGCCGGTGTCATCGGTCCTGCTCGTTATGGGCGTGGCTGGTGTGGCGGTGGTCTGTCTGGGGGCCATGCCCACGGCCGGTGTGGGTCGGGCTGTGGCTGATCGTGGGGCTTTGTCATCGTCTGAATCGGTGAATGTATCGCGATGGTTGGACGAATTGGCTCAGGCCGCGCGTGAATTGAATGGGTTAAGCGGGGGGTTAGGTGGAGGGTTAGCGAGGGGATTGAGCGGGGGTAATTACCATCACGCCGTCGTGCCCACCACGTCAGGACAGCGCTTTGCCCATCAGTTGCAACTGGCGACCAGGTTGGCTCCGAATCAGTCGGAAGCCCACATTGATCGTCATCATGGGGTGCCTGTGCATTGGACCCATCTGCCGCCGCCGATGTCGCTAGTGTGATTGGTGTCGTTGTCACACAGGCGGATCATGTCATTCATCCAAACAGATCGTATTGACGTGATCGCATCGGTAATTTTTTCCATTCCAATTTGATGGTTTGATTTTTTCAAAATTCCCTACGTCACCGGCCTATGCCGGACGGAGATTTTTCGATGGTCATTGGTACGCTCAGCAAAAGTTTTACAAAAATATTCGGCACGCGCAACGATCGGTTGCTCAAAACCTATTACCGCCGCGTGGAACAGATCAACGCGCTCGAGCCGGAGGTTCGGTTATTGACCGACGAGCAGTTGGCCGTCAAAACCGAAGAGTTTCGCGCAACGATAGCCGGAGGCACGCCGGTACAGGAAGTATTGCCTGAAGTGTTAGCCGTCGCGCGAGAGGTGATGGATCGGGCGGTGGGTATCCGTAACATTTTCAACCCGGAATATAATTTCGATGCGTCGCAATTGCCGAGTCATTTGCAGCCGGTGTATGAACGCATCAAGGGCGAATGCGAGGGGTTGGAACCCAAGGAAGTGATGGGTGGCGAGCCAGCACCGCCGTGGCAGCAGGTGGCGATTCCCAATGAGATCTACGACGCAGTTCGGGAAATTTATCCGCAATCGCGTCCGCCGTTTCGAGCGCGTCCGTTCGATGTGCAATTGATCGGCGGTATGGTGTTGGGTGAGGGTCGCATCGCGGAAATGAAAACCGGTGAGGGTAAAACAATCGTCGCACCGTTGGCCTGTTACGTGGCCTGCGTGGAAAGTCTGCAATGCCATGTGGTGACGGTTAACGACTACCTGGTACAGCGTGACCGGGATTGGGTATTTCCGTTTTACCTGCATCTGGGGCTGACGGTCGGTGCGATTCATCCGTTCCATTCGCAGCCCCCGCAGATGAAAAAACAGGCGTATGAATGCGACGTTTTATACGGCACAAACAGCGAATTCGGGTTCGATTACCTGCGTGACAACATGAAATTGTCGACCGAAGAACAAATGCAAAAGCGTCGGGATTTCGTGATCATCGACGAGGTGGATTCGATCCTGATCGATGAGGCACGCACGCCGTTGATTATCTCAGGCCCGGCGCATGATGATGCTCCGCGTTACGGATTGGCGGATCAGGTGGCGCGGCATCTGATGGAGCAGCAAAAATTGTGGGACCAGGCCGAGTTGCAGGTTGAACAAAGCCTGATGCGTCTCAAGGGTTTGGAAGGTGATGTGCGCAACAGTCGCGACAAAGCCAAAGCCAACGAAATGCGCGACGAGATTAAACAGCTGCAAGAGAAGCTACCGCAACTGGAAGCCGAACGCGACCAGTACACGCAATACTACGAAGTCGAGCGTGAGAAAAAAGCATCACACCTGACGCACGAAGGCGTGGCTGAAGCGCAGAAGATTGCCAACATCGGTTCGTTCTACGTGGGCAACAACATGGATTTTCCGCATCTGTTGGAAAATGCATTGCGGGCCCATGTGATTTACCAGCGTGATAAAGATTACGTGGTGCAGAACAATGAAGTCATCATTGTGGACGAGTTCACTGGTCGGTTGATGGTGGGGCGGCAGTGGTCGGATGGTTTGCATCAGGCCGTGGAATCGAAAGAGCGCGTGGAGATCAAACAAGAAACTCAGACGATGGCAACGGTGACGATTCAGAACTATTTCAAGTTGTACAAACGACGCGCGGGCATGACCGGCACCGCGATCACCGAAGCGACCGAGTTCGGCGAAATTTACGATCTGGAAGTGTTATGTATTCCGACGAACGTGCCCGTGATTCGCGATGATCGTAATGACCTGATTTACCTGTCGGGCAAGGATAAATGGGACGCGATTCTCGATGAGGTAAAGCTGTCGCATGACGTGGGTCGGCCCGTGCTGGTGGGGACGACCAGCGTGGAAAAAAGCGAGTTTTTATCGCAAAAACTCACCAAAAAGCACGGCATCCAGCATGCAGTGTTGAACGCGAAACAGCACGAGCGCGAATCAGCGATCGTGTCGGATGCGGGCGAGCTTGGGGCGGTGATGATCGCCACGAACATGGCCGGTCGTGGTACGGACATCAAGTTGTTATCCATCGATCGTGAGAAACTGGTGCGTCACTGGCAACAGCGCAATCTGTTGCCACGCGATGCGAAGGTGGATATGTCGGATGAAGTTTTGATCGAGAAAAGCTATCGGCATCAGGCCGCGGTGACGTTGAAATTGAAAGGCAAAGAATCGGAAGAGCGAACGCTGGATGAATTGAAGCGTGACCTGTTCGCAGTGTGGGTAGAAAAATATGCGTATGTTGATCGAGGTGACCCGGCCACGATGTCGATCGATGAATTGACGGCGTATCTGGATCAGGTGCCGAATTTCCTGTTGCATCGATTGAAAATCTGGACCTCGATTGAACGCATGGGCGGGTTGCATATCATCGGTACGGAGCGGCATGAGTCGCGGCGTATCGATAACCAGTTGCGCGGTCGTGCGGGTCGGCAGGGTGATCGCGGATCGTCGCGATTTTTCATCAGCCTGGAAGACGACCTGATGAAAATGTTTGCGGGCAAGACGACGATGACCGCGTTATCGAAACTGGGCATGAAGGAAGGCGACGCGATTGAGCATCGTTGGATTACCAAAAGTGTCGAGCGAGCGCAGCGGAAAGTTGAAGAACGCAACTATCAAATCCGTAAAAACCTGCTGGAATACGACGAAGTGATGGAGTTTCAACGTGGTGCGTTTTACGGTACGCGGCAAGCGGTACTCGATGGTCACGATGTGGAAGACATCATTTTTGATTACATCGGCGGCGCGGTTGAGGATGCGGTGAATCTGTATCTGGCTCGCGATTACGTGGCGACGCAGATTGCCGAATGGTGTCGTCAGAATCTGGATATCAGTGTCGATCCATTGCGACTGGTGAATTACAAAGCGGATGAAATTGACGATCTGCACAAGACGATTCGTAAGGATGCGCGGTCCGAAGCCGTACAGATTGTGGACGTGACGCTTGGCGAATATATGTCGAATGATATTCCGCCGGACGAATGGGATTTGCGTGGTTTGTCGCAATGGGCGATGAGTCGATTCAGTGTTGATCTGAAGCAAAACCAAGTGCGAAAGATGAATCCGGATGAGGTGAAACAGGTGCTGGTTGAAGCAGCGCATGAACAGATTGATAAGAAGAAACTGGATGGCGTTGCGCTGTATCTTGAGCCTGCGTATGGCGAGAAGCAATTGCTGAACTGGGTGAAACAGAAGTTTGATGTTGATCTGGAATTGTCGGTGATCCAAAGCGATGCCACGGAGCGCCGCGAAGATCAACAGGAACGTGTGATTGAAATTATTCTGGAAAAATCACGCGAGCAATATGCCGAACGTGAGGTGGTGTATCCGATCGAGTTTGCGTTGGATATGACGTTCCAGATGGCGCAGCAGGATGGCCCGCAGGCGGCGGCGGAGTTGTGTCGATGGGTGAATCATCGCTACGAAAAAGGCTGGACGCCCGAGCAGGTGATGTCACGATCGCGTGCTGATTTGCGAACAGAACTGGTGGCCGACGCTCGGGAATGGTTGAACGGCGACCGGTTGGCGAAGTTGATCGATGGTGCGATGGCTGAGCATAAGGATGCGGAAAGTCTGTCGGCCTGGGCACGGCAACGATTGGGGCAGGAAGTGATGCCTGAGGATGATCTGAGTCGTGATGCGCTGATGGCCATTGGACGGCGGATGTATCGTTCGGAGTTGACGCGGCTGGAACGTTTTGTGTTGTTGCAGATTCTCGATGGTGCGTGGAAGGACCATCTGTATGCGATGGACCAGTTGAAGGATTCGGTGGGTTTGCGTGGGTATGCAGAGAAGGATCCGCGTATCGAGTACAAGCGAGAAGGTGCGTCGCATTTTGCATCGATGCAACAGGTGATCCAGGAACGCGTGACGGAATTGATTTTCCGTGCGAAGCTGACGCCGAATGTGCAGCAGCGCAATGTGTATGACAATGCGGAAGCGCGCAAGGATGAGGCGGGCAGCGCGATCGGCCGGGGCGCACCTGCACCGACAGCCCAGCAACAGGCGGATCAGGATGCGGCCAATCGCGCGGGCAGCGATGGTGGCGATCGTGAGCGGGCCATGACGCGCAAAGCACGGCGGGCGGCGGCATCGCGTGAATCGTCGAGTGGCAGCAAGGGTCGCAGTAGTAGTCCCAAGAAACGCAAGCGGCGATGAGCGATCGGTGCATGGGATGTGATTCGGCGCAGCGGTAAGCCATGATGCGCGGTGCGATCTATCTCGTGCGCTCGTGCACCTAGTGCGTTTCATGTGCTCTGATACCAATTTCACAAAAAACACGTGCGTTATAGAAACACGTGTATTATCACGTGCGCTATTTTGATTGCATAGCCGCTGCTCTTGGGCGATGTGAGATTGCATTGAAGCGTCGTACTGTCGTACTGTCGCGCCGTCCAAGGACGGCGGCTAACGCAGGAATGTTTAGCGGGATTGGTTTGAGATATGAGTCAGCGAGAAGAGCGTGAGAAGCGTGCTAATGTGTAAGCCTGTGTGCATGCCTGAAAATTTGATGCTCGTATAACAGATAACGCCCACGATAATTCTGGGAACAAATTCGCGCGTCGGTGAGTCATATATGTACAAGGCGATAAATTCGGTCGGTAGGTCAGTCAGAGATATTTAGCCCTTGGCGATTCGGTGGGGTGGGTGAAGTGGGATGGGCGAGGTGGGATGGGTGAAGTGGGACGAGTCAGGTGGGAGAGGTGCATTGTAAAATGGCATCGTTTTTCAGACTGGCCCGAGACTGGCCCCCGTGACTGGTCCATGATCGATCAAGCGACGGGTACGGGGAAGAACCTCGTTAAAAAGGGTAATATTGTACGATGGTGGGATGGTAGCCAAGTCTGCGATCTGGGAGAGAGTGCCTCTCGTCCGACAAATCGAGCAAGCATAGAAAGGCCTGTAAAACGGCAAATAGAAGGGTATTGGTTGGTTATAGGACAGTTATATGGCAAGAGTTGCGCCCCGATGATGGACAGGGGAGGGGATGTTGTTATGATCGTATTTCTCGCTATTTTGCGACAGGTACGAATGACAAAAATCAAGTTGTTCGAGATAAAACAAGTCACACCCGAGAAGAGTTAATGCGACGAAATCTGTGTTTGATAGCGGTTCTATTGTTGTCGTGGTTGCCCGCGTTTTCGACGATGGGGGCGAAGGCCGAACCTGAGCAGGAAAAGATAGTTTTCCGTGCGATGGGTATCCGCGATCCGAGTTCGACCTCGGTGGATGCGGTGGCGCAGCGCGAAGTGGTGCGTGCGTTCATGGTCGATCACCCGAACGTTGAAATTGAACCATTTTCGATGCCTGAAGTGCAAGGCTCGGGTATGGATAGTGGGCCGTTGATGGCGATTGCGGCGGGTATTCCACCGCATGCGATGTATGTGAATTTTCGTCAGTCATCGACGTATGTGGAACAGGGTTTTTTAGATCCGTTGGAAGTGTTGTTGGCCCGTCTGCACAGCGATAATCCCAAGGTTCGCGAAGCCAATAAAAGTGGCAAGTGGTTGGCTGATCCTACGGAAGCTGAAATCGCCGCTGCTTTGGAAAAGATTCGCACGCGGGTGCCGACGCAGGCCTGGGACGTGGTGTATCGTTCGAATGAAAGCCGGGGCCGTCCTGATGAAAAAAGTGTTTGTGCGATTCCGACCGGCACGCTGGTGATGGCGTTGTTGTATCGGAAAGATTTATTTTATGAAGCGGGGCTGGATCCGGAAATTGCTCCGAAGGATTGGGATGAGTTGTTGACGATGAGCCGTAAGCTCACGGTTCCGGAACGGCAACAGTATGGAATGATGATTATTGGTGGCCCTACGATTAGTTGGGGTGCCTATTCATTCCTGGTGTCGAACGGTGCACGAGCGGTGGCCGAAGATGAAGATGGTCAGTGGCGTGCGGCGTATGGGAATCGTGGCTCTGCCGAGGCCATTGAATTTTTATGGCGTTTGGCCAAGCAGCCGTTTGAGCGCGATGGTCAGAAGATTCCCGGTGCGGCCAAGATCGGTACTGCCGAGTTAGGTTTGATGTGGGAACGCGGGCAGATCGGCATGCGTTTTTCATATTTGAATGAAGAATTGCTGTCGGATATCAATCCGCAGTTGGTGGGGATTGCCCCGGTGCCGTTTTCACCTCGCGGAACGCGCGGCAGTGAATTGAACTGTCGCATGATGGGCGTGTTTGCCGGTTCCACACCGCAACAAAAACTGGCGGTGATGGAATACATCTGGTTTATCACCGGCGAAGAAGCGCAGCGGATTCGCACGAAGGCGTATGTCGACGGCGGTATGGGGTTGTTTGTGAGCCCCGACCAGTTGAAAAAATTCGGCTACAACCGATTGCTGGCTCGCGTGCCTAAGGGCTGGAAGGATACGTTTGAAACGGCATTGGTCCACGGCGTGCCCGAGCCTTACGGTCGTAACACGCAGCACATCTATCGCTACATGTCCGAGCCGATTCACGCGGCGCTGGAAATGGATTTTACGAATACGCCTGAGGAAGAGGCGGTCGATCAGATTCATGCGTTATTAAAAACTTCGGTCGAAGAAGCCAACACGAAATTGCTGGGCAATATACCGCCTGCGGAGATGCGCATACGTCGGATCGTGGCGGGTGTGGTTGTGTTTGTCATTGCCGTGGTGTTTATCTGGGGTGGCGTGGCGTTGTGGAAGTATTTCACCAAAGCCGCACCAGTGACGACCGAAGCGGGAAATAAAAGCTGGAAGCATCGTTGGCCCGCGTGGCTGATGATGTTCCCTGCGTTGGCACTGGTATTTGGTTGGATGTATGTGCCACTGTCGGGCGGTTTGGTTTTGGCGTTTACCGATTATCGTTTGGTGACTTCGACCTCGCTGGTCGGTTTGGATAACTTCGCGGAAGTGTTGTACGACACCGATTTCTGGATGGGCTTGGCGCGTACAGTTCTGTTTGTGACCTTGATGATCGGATTGGGATTCTGGCCTCCGATTTTGCTGGCAGTGTTGCTGGATGAAGTGCCCACGCCTGTGTTGAAATATATTTTCCGAACGATTTTCTATCTGCCGGCAATTATCAGCGGCGTGATCATCATGTTCCTCTGGAAACAGTTGTACGACCCGAGCGAATTCGGCGTGCTCAATCAATTGCTATTGAGTGCGAACGATATGCCCGCGGTGGTGGCGACGGTGGTGAAATGGATCGTGGGAGCATTCTGGTTGAGCCTGATCTGGGTTTTGATCTGGTTGCCGCTCAAAATGGATGAGATGGGGACGGCGATGAAGCTGGTCCTGTGGGGGGCGGGGCTGGCGTTTATCGGCGTGACGGTGGGGCTGTTTGTCAATGGCGCGGTTGGTGTCACCGATGTGGTGGGGCGTTTTGAACTGGAACCGTTGCGTTGGGCAGATTCGCCGGGGATGGCGATGTTCTGCGTGGTTTTGCCGACGATCTGGGCCGGGGCGGGACCGGGTTGCCTGTTGTACCTGGCTGCGTTGAAAACCATCCCAGGTGATCTGTATGAAGCGGCGGATATCGATGGTGCGGGTTTGTGGCACAAAGTGTGTTACGTGATGCTGCCCCGTTTGAAATTCTTGATCGGGATTCAATTCATTGCGGCCGTGGTGGGTGCTTTCAAGGGTGGTACGGATTTTATTCTGGCGTTGACCGGGGGCGGCCCGAACGATGCGACGATGATTCTGGCATTGGAAATTTTTGTGCGAACATTTATGGATTTACAATTCGGTATCGGTACCGCGATGGCGTGGTTGCTGGGTGTGTTGCTGGTCGGCTTCACGGCCTATCAAATGAAGATGCTGACCCGGGCCGATTTTTCGGCGGCCGGTTCCTCAGAAGGGGAGGGCTAAGCGATGACACTGCTCGGTAACGTTGAAGAAAAAAGTTGGCGCGGACGTGCGATTCATGGCCTGATCATTCTCGTATTGATCCTCGGCGGATTCACGATGGTCTATCCGTTTGTGGTGATGTTGACCGGATCGGTGCGTAGTGAAATTGATAGTGCCGATACGGAAATCATCCCGGCGTTCTGGCACGACGATACAAAGCTGTATCAAAAATTCCTGGAAACGAAATACAATCAGGATGTCGCGCTTCTTAATCAGGCACATAGCACGCGATATTTCAGTTTCCGTAATGTGGAAGTTCCCGAGACCGTCGATACGGCAGCCATCGCACGCCTGGATCAATTCGTGCGCGAAAATGATTTGCCGCTTCACTGGCAGGTGTACGGAGGAACCTACGGGTATCGCACGGTTCCTGAACAATTGCGTGAACTACGCCAGCGGGTTTCGGATAAATATGATGGCGATCTCGAAGCGTTTGCACGAGTGGTGGGTGTGCCGGTGCAATCG
The DNA here is from genome assembly GCA_030426385.1 of Phycisphaerae bacterium. Lineage (GTDB taxonomy): Bacteria > Planctomycetota > Phycisphaerae > Phycisphaerales > Phycisphaeraceae > JAUHYI01. Next base: position 24,008 of record JAUHYI010000036.1, on the reverse strand, counting down.
TGGCGTTTGGTGATACTGCGCAATCCGACTTGGGCGGATAATCGTTACGATCTGCCGGCCGGCCCGGTGTTCGATGTTTACAATGAAATGTTGGTTGAATCAGATCCCGTGCACCGGCAATTAGTTTCGATCAGTGGGCACTTTCTGAACACGATGATTTACCAGGTCTATGGTAAAACGAATACGCAAGCATTTAACGAAAAGCATGCGGTACCTATCGATGACTATGCCTCGTTTTATTTTCCAGCCACAGTGCCGGGCGAGGATCAACCGCAGTTGCGTTTAGAGTGGACTGATTATGTTCGCCATGAGTTGAACCCGTCATTTGTAGTCGTCGATGGCGTGACCCAGAAAGAATACGACACGTTTTTACGTGACAGTCTGGGATATGCCGACGAAGAACTTTTACCCGTGCCCGATGGTTCGCAATGGTTGAACGGTTCGACGCGTCAGGCATACGAGGCATTTTTGGGAACCGTGCCTGTCGAAAAACTTCGCGTGGTCGGTCCCGAATTTGAGTTTGGTCAGGCCGATATCGCCAGTGCGGTCGCCATGGCGGAATACAACTACGTGTTGGAAAATGCCGGCGCATTGCGGTGGGCGTACAGTGTGCGCAACTACATCAATGTGTTTGATGAATTGGTGTTGCAAGGACGGGCATTGATTAACACCGTGATCTTCTGTTCGTTAGCGATTGTGTTGTCGATGCTGATCAATCCGTTGGCGGCTTATGCGATGTCGCGATACAAATTGCCCAGCACGTATAAAATCCTGCTGTTCCTGATGGCGACGATGGCGTTCCCGCCGATGGTGGCGATGATTCCGCAGTTTATTCTGCTGCGAAATATGAACCTGCTCAACACGTTCGTCGCGCTGGTGCTGCCCCTGGTGGCCAATGGTTATATGATTTTCCTGCTCAAGGGATTTTTCGATAGCCTGCCCATGGAGTTGTACGAGGCGGCCCGTATTGATGGCGCTTCGGAAACACGCATGTTTTTCCAGATCACCATGGCTTTGAGTAAACCCATCCTGGCTGTGCTGGCTTTGGGAACGTTCACCGGGGCTTACATGATGTTCCTGTATCCATTGCTGGTCGCCCCCGATCAGGATATGTGGTTGATCAGTGTGTGGCTGTTCCAATATCAGCAACGCTCATCGAGCCCGGGCGTCTACGCCTCGGTGGTGTTGGCCAGTATTCCGACGTTGGTGATCTTCCTGTTTGCACAGCGCACGATCATGCGTGGCATCGTGGTGCCAACCGAAAAATAAGAAGTGCGGCAGGCAACTGGCAACTGGTGACAGGTAACTGGTCGTTAACGGCACACAACAAATGACATGTACGCCATCGCGGTTGGTGGCTGCAATTTATGCCGAACCAGTTCGCGCATGCCCGCAAGCATTTTGGTCCCGACCTGTGTTTGTGATGGAATCACCCTGCAACAGTCAGCGGTTGTTGTTGTTGTTGTTGTTGTTGTTGTTGTTGTTGTTGTTGTTGTTCAATGCAATCACTTTTCAAACCTATTGGCTCATCGGCTGCGTGCCTGATTATTGGCATGGGTGTTTGTGGATGGCATTTATACACAACGTGCTGAACCAAATACAGATCGCACATCACCACGACGAAGCAGTTGGACCGTCGCTTGAAAATTTTAATTTTGAGTGTCGCGGAATTCTGCCAGCGCATCTCGGTCCAATTCAAGGCCAAGCCCCGGAGCAGTGGGCAGTGGTATTCGGCCATCGATCATTGGCAGATCCTCAGTCACCAGTCGTTTTCGGAGCATCGAATCACACAGATTTGCGGGCAAAAACTCTACAAACGGGCAATGTGGCGTAACCGCAGCCATGTGCACCGACGCGGCGATGCCGATCGCGGTTTTCCAACAGTGAGGTACGATCAGACGATCACGATCAGCAGCCATGCGGCAGACTTTCATCGCTTCGGTCAATCCGCCGACTCGTCCGACATCGGGTTGGGCCACATCAATCTTGCCGCGATCCATCAGGTCAGCAAATTCGAAACGCGTGTTCTGCCATTCGCCGACCGCAATCGGGATATCAAGGTGATCGTGGAGGTAGGCATAGCCGTCGAGATCATCAACCCATAAAGGCGTCTCGATGAAAAACAAGTTCAGATGCTCCATTCGCTTGAGTGTGCGCAGTGCCCGCCGAGCGTCGGACCATGCGTATTGCACATCCACCATGAGCGTGAAGTCGTCACCGATGGTGTCGCGACAAGCGGCGACAATGGCGTAGATGGTGTCATCATCGCCGCGTAATTGTTGATGGGCGTATGGCCCGAACGGTGTGACTTCCAGCTTGGCCGCAGTGAAGCCAATTTTCTTGGCGGTCACAAGCCAATCTTGAAGGGACTTGGTGTATGAAGTAACGTCATGCCCCTCGGGTTGAAGCGAAGCGTAGGGCGTGATCGCATTGTGTGCCGCATCGCCGAGCAACTGCCAACACGGTTTGCCAGTGGCTTTACCTTTGATGTCCCACAATGCGATGTCGATCGCACCGATGGCACAAATCCCCGCGCCGCGACGTCCTGACATGGCGCTGCCGACATACAGTCGCTCCCAGATGCCTTCGGTGTCCATCGGGTCAGCACCGATGAGCATTTCTTTGAGGCCTAATCCCATCGTGTGTGTACCCGCCGTTTCAATAAAAGCGCGGGCGACCCAAGGATTGGTATCTGTTTCGCCGATACCGATCAGGCCGGTGTCAGTATGAATCTCGACCACCAGGTCATCGAGCGCCGAGCTGGTTGATTTCGCATCTGCGCCGGGATCGAGCAGAACATGACAGAGAACGTCGGTGATAATCATAAATCGACCTTGTGATTTGTTTTAAAAAGTAATGGAAAGACCACCGTCTATCACAAGCGTTTGCCCTGTGATATAGGTGCATCCCTCGCCGCAAAGAAACGCGATGCCACGGGCCACCTCATCCACATGACCCGCTCGTCCGAGCGGAATTTTGCGTTGTTCAAAGTACCACTGCCTGAATTCGGGTGATTTTTTGATATCGTGGCCGTCAACAATATTCATTGGTGTATCGATTAATCCCGGTGCGACAGCGTTGACCACAATGCCATGCGACGCGAGGTCTACCGCAAGCGAACGTGTCCATGCATGCACGCCACCCTTGGCCGCCGCATAGGCGCCGACATCACCGCCTGAGGCCAACCCCTGTATCGATCCAACGTTCACAATGCGACCGTACTGCTGATCAATCATCGCGGGCGTGACCAGTTTGGCCAGGACGTACATTGCCTCAAGATTCACCGCCAACGTGTGACGCCATTGTTCGATGGTGCTGTGGTTGTGGTGTACCGTGTATTGAAATCCCGCATTGTTTACAAGCACATCGATTCGACCATGCTGTTTGATTAGATCAGCCACCGCGCTCTCAAGGGCATGGTGGTCGGTCAAATCGCACACACAGGGAGCGACGTTTTCTGGCATCGACGAATGCCGATCTATGCCGGTGACGCGCATGCCTAAGCCAGCTAGAAAATCAGCGGTGGCATACCCGATGCCGGAAGCGGCACCGGTAACGATCGCGATGTGCGGTGAGGTTTGTACGGCCATGATTGTCGTAGGTCGTTTGTGGTTTTTCTGTGAATGCCTGTGGTTGTACGCGGTTATGCGTCGTTGTATCAGTGATGGTCGGTGCGCGGTTTTGTGTGCCAGTTACGAAATTCAACCACCAACTCAGCCATTCGTTCAACCGTGGCATCAAACCAACGCTCGCCGTTTTCACGGGTCGCCACCGTTGGGTCACCCACCACGCCTTGATCGCTGATCTGGCTGTGCCAAGGCGCGAGGTTAACTGGTCCCATGCCTGCGAGATCGTGGTAAATAAAATCTGACGGAGGAAAACCGAAGTCAGCCTTGGCTAAATCCATGGCGACCGCGCCTTCATTGAGGTGCAGGTACACTGCCGTTTCCAGTTCGCCAGCATGGGCCATGCCGCCGGGGTATTTCGATTGGCGTGTTTGCCGTAAGGTGTCAAGAATCAGACTCGGCCAGATGAACGATCCACACAGCACGTCTTCCGATTGGTTATTGATTTTCCGCGCCGCCAAATCTAACACAGGCATATTCGAACCGTGTCCGTTGGCAATCAAAATACGTTTAAAGCCGTGGCGGACAACGCTAAGTCCAATGTCAGCGACGAAGTCAACGAGGTGATCCGCGGCAATGTCGATTGTTCCCGGATAATCCATATGATGGGTTTCAAACCCAAACGGCAGGTGTGGCAAAAGTAACATTTGATCCTGAATCCGTTCGCCAGTCGCTTCGCAAATACTGCGTATCAGGAAATTGTCGACATCCATCGGTAAATGTGGGCCGTGATCCTCGACCGACGCGATACTGAGCACAACCACCGGTTGATCGTCCACGCGTTGTCGCAGTTGTGGCCAGGTTAGATGCTCCCACATCCATGGTTTTCGTTCGCCGTGCATGTATATAGTTCCGTTTCGTTTTGTTTTGCGAGTAACGTGGTTAATCAGTCCACTCATCATTGGGATCGAAAGCGGGAATCGCGACGTTGATAATGCGCAAGTCACCGATCGCGCGGTGTCGACAGCCCGGCTTGATGAGTATGGCGGACATTGGCTTGATCGGGTGACGCTGGCCGTCTAGTTCGATCTCGCCTTTGCCGTCTAACACGAGGTATATCTCGGTCATGTGTTTGTGATAGTGCGTTTCTGCATCGGATTTGATATCAACCAGATGCATCGAAGCGAGACCATCCTCATCCAATCGGAACGCCCGCCGTGCCATGCCACAGGGGCATGGAACAGGTTCGAGTTCATCAAGTTGAGCGATCAGGTGTCGCGCTTTTTGGTTTTCTTGCGTCATCGCGTGCGTCCATTCATCAGTTAGCGGTCAGTTGTCATTGAGACAATGATTTATCGGCTTGCCACAATTCATCAAACATCGGTTGGGCTCGCTCGAATGATCGAATCGTTGGCTCGGCCAGTATCGACTGGAACAATTCATCACGGTTACGATTCACGGACGCATCGACGAGGCATCGCTGATGTTGCGCGGTTGCCTGGCATAATCCCTTGAGTGAATCCGGAATAGGATCGAGTGCGATCGGCTCGAGACGGTTGCGATACACGCGGACGTAACCTTCGACACTGGCACCGGGCATGATCCCCTTGATGTGGCCATCGTTGGGAATCGTCACGCCTAGTTCCGCGCCGTTATCGAGCAACGCCGCTTCCATAAACTGTACCCCGATGTCGCCCAGTGGCTCAGTGAGACAACGGTCAAGGGGACGTTGTTGCCAGTACGATTCAATGTTTGTTTGTTGTGCCAGATGGCGAGCCAGCTTGCGGTCATCATGCTGTTTTTGTGAACGTTGTGTGTTCGTGGGTGTGTTCTCGTAATGGTCCGCCAGTTTTTGGGCTAATTCGTCGTGATAGAAAAAATGATGTTGATGACCGTTGTTGAGAAACATTCTGCCGTACAACTTGATCAGCGGTGCCATGCGTTCCCAACCACATCGCGGAGCGCCTTCCGAGGAACCGAGCGAATCAAAACTTCGCATCACCACATCGATTACCAGCTCGCCGTTTAACGTCGCATCCTCGGTTACCCACGAGAGATGGTTCAAGCCGCCGCCGCGATATTTCAACCCGTCACAAGGCGTGCCAACCCCGAAAAGATGGTCCATGTCATACGCAAAATTGTAAACACCTGGACACAGTCCGAGGCATCGAATCGATGTGTAGCGCTTAACCGCATCGACAAGCGTGGCAATCGGGTTTGTGAAAATCATAAGCGTTGCTTCGGGACACAAACGTTGCATTTGCTCGGTAATTTCGAGGATAGCAGGCACCGTTCGCCAAGTCAGCATCACGGCGCTTGGGCCGTAATCATCGTGGCCGTGGTAACCATAACTGGCAGCGATTCGCTTATCACGATCGAGTGATTCAACGCCCCCCGCTCTGATGCAACAATAAACAAAGTCTGCCCCATCGATCGCATGTGACAGATCATTTGTGGCCTCATACGTGGCGTCGTTATTCACTGCCGATGGCATCCGCGAAGCGAGGGACGAAACAATCTCGGCGGCATCGAGATCAAGGTCCATAAATACAAGGTGTAGTTTTTTGAATGTCGATGGCCGCTTGTGAATTTCATTAACCACACCCAATAAACGCAGCGCACCGCCGCCAAGAAAAACTATTTTCATTACATCTCCAGACAAAATTATTGATGCCCCATTAACGGTTTTACGACTGTCGCTTTAAGAAGCGATTGGCCTGGTGTCTCATTGGCACTTGGCAATTCCACCATTCGGCGTTCATGTGCACTGAGCACGGCGGCCTCCACAATCTCAAGCGATACGATTGACTCGAGCAGGTTGCTGTAGTCTGGTTGCCCGTTGAGAATCTGGGTGGCGAATGATTTTTCCAACACGCCCATATGATCATCAGGGTAAGACGCGTCAGGTTTAACATCCTGCTTGATCCAAGGTTCAAAATCTCCGCTTTTGCGCGATTGGAGATAAAGTTCGCTGGTATTCAATCCCGTCACATGCTCATGCAGATGAAGATTGCCATCCGTTGCAAGCCAGTGCATTGTGTGCAAATATCCCGTGGTATAGTTGCATGTCAGTGTCGCCTGCACGCCTGTGGCGAAGTCTAAGAGAACCATGAAGTTGTCTTCGACATCGTATGGCGTGATATCGTCCTGACGGATTGCCATGACCCGGCGAACCGGGCCGATGATGTCGAGGAGAATATCGATCGTATGGATGCCGCATTGCAATAACGGCCCGCCGGGATTGGTGTTGGCACTGAATCGCCACTCGTCTGGTTTACCCGTTACGCCACGGCTGGAACAACTGGTTATGGCTACGTTGCACAATTGTCCAATCTTTCCGCTTGATATCCATTGCTTGATCATTTTGATCGATGTGCGGTGACGGGCGTGGTGACCGACCATGAAAGCTAGGTTTTTCTGTTTCGCAATCACGGCGAGCTGTTTTGCCTGTCGAGAAGTTACCGTGACCGGCTTGGTTACAAAAACGTGTTTATCAGCCGCCAGACAAGCCTCGATGTGGTCGGCATGTAATGGGATTGGTGTATTGATACACACCGCTTCCATCTCGTTGTGACGTAGGAATGCACCGAGTTCCGTAAAAGCCGAGGCGGATTCCTGTTCGGCCGCAATGTCCGCGACGTTCGCATCGACATCATGGCACGCCACGATTTCAAACGCACCGGTATGACGGAGATAGCTACGTGCGACTTCGCCATAACCACCACTACCTAACACACCGATTTTGATTTTTCGTGAATGAATCACTGGGCGTCACTCTTCCTGTTTATTGAACAACAACGGAACTCAAAATTGAAAACCAGATCGCCTCGCCAAGATGCGGGGACCACTGCGGAACACATCAACAAGCCATCGTGTCGTGTCGCGATGAACTCGACTGGCTCGGGCGTGTGGATGTCAAAAAATAATTCACAACACCCATCGATAATATGGAATTGCCCCGACTGAGCGACCGACAGCGTTCGCCCAATTTCCACCGGTGCGGCATCGAATAATATTCGCTCAACTGGCCGCGACACGGGTAGATGTTCACTGATTACCAGATTGAATTGATAGGCCACGCCCTGAGTGTGTAACCAATGCCAAGGCTTGGCGGTTCCGCTAACCGTTTCGCCGTTCTGCGCTGTGGTAAACGCACCGCAGTCCGAGTGAGTAATCCCGTCGGCATTGAGTCGAGTCAATGTGGGATAGGCTGAACGCGTAGCGCCGAGTGCCGTGGTGTGTTCATCAATGTGATAGGCCGCGTGGCAAGGGACATTCTGTGTGCTATAGCTTTGCGACATTGACCCTAACGCGAACTGTTGATTTTGATACACCGTGGCGACACCTGTGCCAGATGAAACGCAGTCGTCACCTTCGACGTTGGAGACGAGGGTTCCATCGGCTCTTTTAAAACCATAACCTGGCCATTCGTAGGACGCGGTGTGTTCAAAGGGATACTGCCGTTGATTAAGTTTTTTTCGCCAATCCTGAGGCGGGTGATAATCCGGGCTCGCCAACCAACAGGCAATGGCTTGCTCGGATACCAGATCACCATGCGACACCTGGCCCGGCATAGGCGGATACAACAAATCCAACACGCTGTGCGTCTGATCCAATCCAAGCATGGCACAAAGTATCCGCCAATTGTTAGCGTGGCCGATATGATCAACAAAATATCCACGCGACATTGGGCCGGACGTCTGTCCCAATGCCGGATGATAAAACGTAAGCAACTCAGCCCACAGATACTGTTCGATTCTAGAGGCGGCCTTAACCGATTCAATATCATCGATAAGATTGACGATCTCGGCAGCGGCGAGCAGGCTTATCGGCGAATAAGTCGGACTGTTGAATTCGTGCGCTAGTTCTGAACGCTCGAGTTGTTGTTCGATCAGGCAAAGGATATTTCGCCCAAACTGGCGCAAGCGATAATGGTTATAAACTTCATCAATCGATCCATGTGGGTTTCCGGGTTGGTATTTTTCTACGCACTGCGATGCCGTCAAAAACAGCATGGCCCGCATCATCGTAAAATTATTGAGTCCTGCGGTGGCCAATGAAGAATCGATCGCCTCGGGTATGCCGTCGATAACGATTTGTAATAAATGTTTTCGAGTAGATTCGCTCAGTTGTGCCTTGCATCGGACGAGAATTTGCGCAGCGACGACTGGGTTGAAATGATTGGCGACATTGGGGGTTGCGCGGAGAATGGCGTTGGCAAGTTCGATGTCAGATTCGTCGCCAGCCAGGAACGCCAGTGCATGCCATAACCATTCGCGAGCATAGTCGACTTGTTCACGTGGTTCACCGAATTGTGATTCGATCCATGAACCATCCGTCGCGAAGCACGGCCGATAGCGTTTGCGATGGGCTTGGTATAGTTCGGTCCGGTTTTGTGCCGGGTTGATCCGTGTTGTTGTTGATGAGGTTTTTAGCATGGCTCTAAAATCAGCTCGTCAAACCAGGCTTCGCCAGGGCCTTCCAGTTCCAGATATAACCAACCGAGTTCTGCATCAGGCGCGGTTTGAAATGTTGTTTCAACATGCGTCCAATCACAGTCTCCCCGGACTAACGGCGTACGGTTGATGAACAATGGTGACTGGCTGGTGTGCCGACCGATGACGTCAAAACGAAATGATGCACCAGCGCCTTCGACGCCGTGGCAACGCACCCATCCGCTCAGGCGATACGTGCGACCGCCATCGAGGTGTGGCGTGGGGCCGCCTGCGAGTCGAGTCCGTGTTGTTTCGCATTCATTGTTGCCACGCAGGCGGATCGAACGGTTTCCCGTGTGGCCCACATTCGGATCCCAATACACTTGGTTTTGCGGAGACGCTGACGCCCAGATCATTGAACCGACCACCGTTGATGCCAGATCAATCGGCGCTTCAAAATCATTGATTTTTCCCAGGATAAAACCAGGAAAGCGAGGATTACGCAGAAACCTGCGCCCGAGGATTGAGTCGTCGTATGCCGTATCGTGCAACACCGGGTCATCACAGTCTGGATCGATGTCCAGATCAATCAGTTCTGCATCGCGCAAGATCGATTCTGCGACAGAGTGTGGGAGACTATAGAACCGAAAACTGACCTGCCAATGATAGTTGCCCTCGTCAGTGGGCTCAGGCAACAAGCAGGTGAGATGTTCGTCGTAAAGGTTTGAACATGTCGCGGAGGTGGCGGGGGGTGAGGCATGAGTCACCTGCACGATTGGATTGCTGGATTCATCAGTGAAATAACCGATGAATCCACCCTGAGCGATTCGGCGTTTGCCTGTCCGATCGTTCATGCCGGGCGAAAGATAACTGACGGGGTTGTGGTTCCAGCGCAGAAGTTTACCGTCAGGATGTTCCCAGGCCGTGGCTACGTATCTTTTAAGTTCAGCGCGGTTGTCATAAACACCGCCTGCGTACAGATTGCAAAACTCCGCATGATACGGATCGGGTGCTACAAGTTCTGCCTCAACATCAGCGGAATAGCTCATTGCTGTCTGGTCATATCGAATCGTCACACGATGGCTACCGACGATTCGCTCGTCGCCCTCGAAGCGGTGATGCGCTGCAAGCGATAGTTGTGTGCCGCGTTCGGAACCTAACGTGATTTCGGTTACAGGCCGACGCGATCGTGGATGCGTAGCCAAGACCCCGGATGGTTTCGTTAACGGTTGCTGCGCATCCACGCGCAGACCAGCACCATCATCGAGCCACCACTGTAGAACAACGCGCCCGCCTTGAAATGCCGGGGCGTGATAATTCTGGGTTACTTCCGCTGGCTTTGGTGGTTGCAGACCAGTGTGCGGTGCGATCCATTCAAGCGTAGCGCCTTGACGATCGATCAGCCCGATGTGCTGGCCAGCATCCATGATCCAGACAAAACGCTCGTCCACGGACTCGAAAAACAAATCGCACGCATGGTCACGCTGCGAATCGTTAGCAATGGCTAACGTGTTCAGTTTTGATAAGCAAGGTCGATGTGTGCTGACAGAATTCATGACGCCACAGGCTCCGGGTGGTTCATCCCATTCGAAACAGGCGATGGCTTTTTGATGTGGTGTTTCAAGTCGGGCAGACAGATGGGCGATGGCGTGTCGTCGCGGTGTGTACGCATGACGTGGGCGCGCTGCTTGAGTTGTTCAACAAACCCAGGCCCACGGGCATAGAGCATGCCATCGATCGGTGCCATCGCAAACAGTGCATTCGGATTGTCCTGATACATTTCAGCAAGCGATTCGGTTACCGAAATTTCATCATCGATTACCGCTTGAAGCGTGCGTTGCGGCACAGGTTTACCGGAAGCGGTGGGTGTGATGGTAGATGTGGTGGGGCCGGTGGGGTCGGGGGGGGCGGGGGCGAGCCAGCGTCCAGCTTCGCACCAGTTATGCGTACTACGCTGCCAGAGCAGAAAATGGCGGGCGTGGCGGAGTTGCTCCTGTATGCAATGACGCGCGGCGTCACTCGTGCTTTCCTGCGCCAACGCTTCCAACTGGGCGATCGCTTGAACAATTCGAGGCAACACCTCATCCACATGATTTGAAATAATCCAGGCACGCTCAATCTCATCGCGCCTCAAGCTGTCCAACCTGTGGCGACCATGCATCCGATCTATACAGGCTAGACCCGGGTGATCTGCGTAAGCATATTCCGAAATATCAAGCGAGTCGGGAGCAGGCACCAGCGGACTGGGCATGAATGGTATTTCACGTGGCAACGCCCAACACCACAAGCTGCGTCGACGATGCGCTTCATCAAGAAGTCGCCAGGCATCAACCAATAACCCTTCATGCGAAGGGCCCACCCATTGCGTGGCGATCCTTGACATCAACTGATCCGCAGGCTCCGTCGGATCATTCAAAAATGACGCGAAAGTTTCTCGGTTGATGTCGTAGCGAACTTGATCCGGCGTCGTCAGTCCACCCTTACAACTCAAATGTTCGACATCCATGTCACGCAACGTGGATAGGATTTGTAGATTTTGGAACGGGTGCGGTACATAACGAATGGGGAGATAAAATCCGTCCGTCGGCATGGAACAGATCGCGATGGTGGGTTTATTGCATGCCTTGACCTTGTCCAACCGTGAGGCAAACTCTTGCTCGCGTTCGCGGCGAGCGGTGGCGTAACCGACGTGTTCGATAGATGCGCCGTGTTGACTCCAGGCCCATTGGTCTTCAAGTCCTCCAAGCCAGGACCATGTGCCCTGAACTTCGCCGGTGACACCCTCGGGTGCGGCGGCAAGAAACGCATCACGTTCCGCACCCTCAACACCTGTGGCCAGTGATACACGAAAGTTTGGATTAATTTCCGCGCCCACGCTTTGTAGTAATCCTAGAAAATCAGCGACCCGTTCGCCCGCACCACATCGACGGCAACGATGGCAGCCGTTTGCACCGGCATACAGACCTTGGCTATGACAGAAGCCTGCGCCGCTATCATGCGTAAACACACTGATCCCGGCTAGCGTGGGCACGTGTTGCATGAGTCGCGACATCATCTGTTGGTAATGCTCACGCACGACTGGATGATTCGTACACATGGCATACCACGGAACATCGGAAAAAAACGGATTATCCACGCGAGGCCCACGTAATTCCGGATGTGTTTCGAAAAAACGTTCCGGCACAAATCGTGGTTCGCACAACATCAGCATCGGATGAATCCCGTGACTGACCGCCGTCTCTGCGAGTCCAATCAGATAGGTCAAGTTGCGCGACAGGAGTTCCTGCGGATATATCCCGTGGTTAAGATCACTGCTGACAAACTGATCGAGTGCAGGGCCGTAGTCAGCAAACCACGCGTAGTAATTGTCAGGCTGTTCGCGAAGGATCACATGGTGTGGATCGGGGAGATGATTGACCTGGAGATGAGTCATACCCAAGCGCGCCGCCTCTGCGCAGTATGAATTCATGCTGGCCACAACGTCCGGGCTCGACCCGAATGCCGGGCGAGATTCGCCAGTTAGTGTGATGGTTTTAAAGGCACGCATGCGAGCAATTCCTCAATCCAATAGCCGTTTTAAATCTGACCCTGTTTGATTAATGCCAGAAAACCTTCAACCACTTTTTTCGCATCGGCTGGAGAGGGGGGAAGTGCACAAGGGCCGGTGATGAATTGATTGATCACAGCTTGTTGGCCGCTTGATGAACCAATATGTGCTTGTTCCTTGACCACATCCATGATCGTGCCGTAATTTCCATTCGATGCGGACGGTGCGGTACCGATCACCACATCGTTACCCTCATCAAGTTGTTGTCTCATGCCGTCGAGGGCGGACATCGTAAACGGGCGATACAGATCGCGGATCATTTCATAACGATCGCTGCGTGCGTAATCGTAGATACGATCACCGCCGAACGTGACGTAGTACAGGTGATGCCGGATCTGATCATCACTTCGTGCGATCGGCGCATCTTTAAACTCTTCAATCGTTGCCGCCACGCTATACTCCCAACGATCCGTCACAAGACCGATGGCCAGAAGAAGTTGGTCAAACAAACGCTCAATCTGCTGGTAGTTGTGATTGAAGTTTTCGCGGTCACCTCGCCGTGCCGCGTCGGCGGCATTCCAGACGGCCATATTCACACGAACATGAACATAAGAACGCATGATGTCGGCGAGGTCCCGCACGTAGGCAGGATTGTTCTTTTCACGGTCGTACACACTCAAGGCATCAGCCAAAGCGTCACGCAGTTGCGGTGCCCATTGGTTCTGCATTACCGCCACGCGATGTTGCACGCCGTCGAATGGCACCCAGTTTGCGCCGATCGTGAACCAGTAGACCGGGTCTTGCGCGCGCACCGTTCGGAAACCATGGGTTAAATGTGTATCGCTTTGCGGGCCATAGACTGTTTTTAATAGTTTTTGATGACAGGCAATCATTGCCTGTACCGATTCGGGTTCATAGCGGCGTTCGCAATAGTCGGCGACAAATTCATCCACGTTGCGCAGTGGGTTCCACGCCAGGTGCAGGATGTAGTCCTGGAAAAACGGAATGTAGTCACGCGCTTCGGTGTAGTAGCCAAAGCCTTGCAATGTTTGGTCGGCACGCTGGTCAGCAAGAACGCGAAACGTCTCGCCGGCAATTCGATTGACATCGCCATGCACAGAGGTGTTGCCCGCCATGGAATGACACACGATGTATGCCCATGGACGACCATGCCAGTAGTTCTGGAGCACATAGGTCGGCTCGTCCTCTGCGGGATAATCCCAGATCATCATGTCGAGTGACGAAGGTAGCGCGTCGAGTAATCGTTTGACGCGACGTGGTGTCCAGTATGCTTTATTGGCAAAGACCCAGCCATCCCATACCCATTCGACGCCGGGATATTGTGATTCACTCCATTTAGCCAATTGGCCCACAGCGTTCGCATAGTCGGTGGTCAGTGCCTCTTGCTCTTCATGAGTTTCGCCAGGTGACTGTTCCGTATAGGGAGTTGGCAAAGCGAACACGCTACTTTGGCCAAAGATCTCAATATGATCACGCAGCATGTTCTGGTTCATTTCCAACCAGAGGGGATCACTTGGATGCACATAAACATGCGAAGCATCAAGCACGAGATAATTTGCATCCGGATACTTTGCTTTAAAAGCAGCGAGGTAGGGCGGTGCAATTGAGCCATCGGTGGTGGGGTAGGGAGCATGAACGCCGAGATTGATCCCGTAGCGAGAAAGCCTTTGATTCAATTGAAGATTTGCATCGTTCGCATCGATCACATCGGCAGGAATGTCGACGCCCATGCGTTGCCATCCGCGTCCAGAAACTTTTTCGCCCAGCGCTGGGCCTGGGATATAGTTGATACGGTTGAGACGATACTTAGCAAACCATCGCAGTTCAGATTGCCAATCTTTTTCCCCGAAAAACTGCGTGCCGAAATAGTGATACTGTCCGCCGTGCATGCGTGTTTTGAAATAAGCACGTTCACGAATGTCACTGGCTGGAATGGTGAATGTATCGCGCTTGGGTACGCGTTCCTCATAACGGAAGAAACCAATTCGTCCGAATCGTTCCAAAAGATCGTACACAGCATAAAGCGTCGCATGTTCATTCACGCCTGCCAGAACCAGGCATGATTGATCATCCCGTTGCACACTCTTGATCAAAAATCCATCCGGCGTGATCTCGGCAGAGTCGAGTTTGATCGTGCCCTCTGTGATCATTTGACCGATCAATGGATTGGTGTTGTAACATCCAATCAGAATCGCCACGCTGTTTGCACCGCCCGTATCGTTCGAGTTTTTGAGTAAGCGGTCGCCACGTTGAATCGGAATCGCAACGTTTGTCATTGCTTTGATGTAGTGCTGCAGTTCGTCAGCCGCCAGCGATTCGGCTTCACTAGCATTTGAAGCAATCAGGATGTAACTTGTCGCCGCATTATTTGTTGCCAGCACCAATTCATTCGACGCGTAGGCTTGCGAGGAATAGGTGGTGGCCATCAAGCTAAGCAAGCCCAGAAAACACACATTAAAACGCATAATCAAAAATCCTGTAACAAGTAAATAGCGATGCCAGTGGTCGGCATTTTCAAGTCGTTATTCCTGAGCGATAACGGTCCAGTTGTAACCTTCCCAGTAATGCAAAAGAAGATCATTGGGTTCAAAATCGTTGGCTGCGGCATGGGAGTCAGCAAAAAGGGCGTTGCCTCGCTGGCCGATGCCTGGATCGTGTGGGCCGATCAAATAATCAGCCGTCGGATCACCGGAAACCAACGTGTACAACAACCCATAATCCGCCGCCGCGATGATCCGAGACGGATTGGTTAAATCATCGAGCCGTGTTCCTTTGAGGCCGTTGTAAATTCCCGATTGGCCCCAGGCATTGAAGTAATAACTCGTGCCCAGTTTGTTGTACGCCGTGTCAGTGGGCAAGCCGAAAACTTTGAACTGATCGGCCGGGCAATGGGTTGCTGTGTTTGTGGGCGGCTTGGCACCAGAGCTCTCGCTCACAGCATCCCTGATGCCGAGATATTTATTGAGCGGACGATTCGTGGCACCGGGAATAGCCATATCAAAAATCATTGGCCCCGCCCACCGCCACGGCTCGGACTGTAGCGTGTCCATACTTGGATAGTAGGTTTCGTTCTCATCGAGATACATAAACATGGCTAGCCCAATCTGCCGTTGATTAGACAAGCACTTAACCAGCCATGCTCCCTTGCGTGCTGCCGATAAGGCGGGCAACAGAATCGAGATCAGCAAAGCAACAATCGATATGACCACCAGCAGTTCGACGAGCGTGAAACCATATCGACTTCGGGTGATTGCCCTGTCTTTTTCGTGAGTATGCGGTATGGTTTGCACGAGTTGCTACCTCTTGTTTGTTCGCATTAGTTTCCGCAGCGTCGAGTATTCGCCGCCACATAATTTGGATTCACGCGACATTAAGGTAAAAATCAGGCCGTTTTTGAACGCCTTGTTAATGCAACGAATGCGCCAAGCCCAAACATGACCACGCTGGCAGGCTCAGGGATTGGAGCACCATTAATGTTGCCCAGCAGTGGCGTCTGCGTGCTGCCGAAATTGGCAGTGTAAAACGTTCCGTTCGTTTGGTCGGCCATGGTGATCACCCCGCCGATGTTGGTCGTGGTATATGAAATCCAGGTACCACCGGAGTAAAGCACGAGGTCGTCGTAACCGTCTGCGTTTATGTCTCCGAGCAGAGGTGTGTGCGTGCTTCCAAAGTTGGCGGTGAAATTTGTGCCGTTGACCTGGTCGGCCAAGGTGATAACACCACCAATATCGGTGGTGGTCTGAGCAATCCACGCACCGGCGTTGTAGAGCACGGTGTCGTCATAGCCGTCGCCGTTGATGTCGCCCATTAGTGGGGTGTGAATGCTACCGAAGTTGGTGGTGGCATTGGTGCCGTTGACCTGATCGGCCAAGGTGATAACGCCACCGATATCTGTGGTGGTCTGTGCGATCCACGCGCCGCCGCTGTAGAGCACGGTGTCGTCATAGCCATCGCCGTTGATGTCGCCCATCAGCCCGGTCTGAGTACTGCCAAAGTTGGCCGTGACGTTTGTGCCGTTGACCTGATCGGCCAAGGTGATGACGCCGCCGATATCCGTGGTCGTCTGGGTAATCCACGCACCGGCGTTATAGAGCACGGTGTCGTCATAACCATCGCCGTTGACGTCACCCATCAGCCCGACCTGCGTACTACCAAAATTTGCGGTAGCGTTTGTACCGTTGACCTGATCGGCCAGCGTGATGACGCCGTTGATATCCGTCGTCGTCTGAGCGACCCATGCACCACCATTGTAGAGCACCGCGTCGTCGTAGCCGGCTGCTAAAATCGGCAATTGGATCAGCCCAACCATCGCTACACTTAATGCCGTTAGTTTCAAACCCGTTAGCTTCTTCATACGAATTTCTCCAAATAGTGTGAGGCAGCCTTCGCTACATAGAAATAAACAAATCATAAAAATTGGCGATAAAGCCTTGGTTTTTAAGCCAAATGCTCAACAAAACACTTACTTGCCTGGAACCAGGCGTGGTGCGATCAAGCGGATGCATTGTTGAGGAGGTCGATTGTGCATTAAGGCGGCCAACATATCCGCAGCACATTCGGTTACCTCCGCGGGGTCGTATTCGAGACGCGCGATCAAAGATGGATGATTAGCCGCGTCACCGCCGAAGTTGGCGTGACTGACCCATGACAGGTCGGCGACCATGTCCTGCGGCAATTCATCCAAATATCGCATCACGCCTTCGGCGAGCACATCGTCAGCAACGACCAACGCATCCGGACGCGCCTCGGCCTCGAGACTAAGCAGCGAGTGGGCAGCGTTGTAGCCCGCCTCAGCGGTGTTCGGTTTCGATAATGAAATACGTTGCGATACGACTTCCACTTCATGGGAAAGACATGCCGACGCGAAATGATCTGAAGGTTGAACAACCATCGCATGACCACTGTCGATGTCGGCAAGCCCCGCAATCAACCCAATACGTTGACGCCCATCACGGCGAACAACCTCGATTGCCGCATGCATAAAAGCTCGAGTATCCAAAGTGACACGGTAGGGCAGTGCGGCTGGGACGTTGCCGATCGCGACCGCTGGCACATGATGCTGCAACAACTCCATCGCCAATGCCTGTGAAGGCACACCAACCAGGATCAGACCGTCAACGCGCTTGTTCTCCACGTCTTTATATAGCGGGCTTCGCTCGTTCCACACCTGGTTGTCGCTTCGGTATTCGTAGGTGCAAACATTGAGCATGTGCTGATCTGCCCAGGCATGTAATCCGGATTCGGTTAGCCTCAAGAATCGGCGCGGCCCAAGGATTTCACGATCTCCCGCACCGGGACCGACGCCCAACACAATCCCGACGCGATGAAACGTCGGCCTATTGGAAACAAACGTCCCTACACCCTGCGACGCCACGAGCATGCCGCGATCGACCAGCGACTCCACAGCCCGCCGAGCGGTGAGCATCGACGTATGGTGCTTCTCGCTCAGCTCGCGCACGGATGGAATCGGCTCGCCGGGTCGCCATTGGCCTTCGACCACCTTTTTGTGAATGGCATCCTGAATGACAAGGTACTTGGAAGTTGCGGGAGGCTTTGACGTCATGGTTATATATGTTAACTTATACAAGTAGACAGGTCAAGCCGAAATGCCCAAATAAAGCATCATCAAAGAAAAGCAATACATTTTATTGCCAAATATAAGTTTATGTGTTCACATGAGGCTCAGGCACAGGTAGTTTTTTTGCCTGAATTCGATATGCTTGGAAAATCACGCCAATACGGCTTAGGACGAGAAAAACATGAAACGACGAGTTGCGATGATTACCGGAGCAGCCAAGGGCATTGGCCAGACCACCGCTCTTGCGTTCCTTCGCGAGGGTTATCTGGTTTCAACGGTTGATGTCGATCCGGTCGGCAGCAAGCTGGCTGATGACAAACCGGATCACGTTTTGTTTTATCAGGGCGATGTTTCGAATGAACAAGACGTCGTCGCTGCCACAAACACGACCATCGAGCGATGGGGACAGATCGACGTACTGGTTAACAATGCGGGCATTCAGCGCTACAGCACAGTGACACAGACGACCGAGGCCCAGTGGGATCTGGTCATGAACGTCAACCTCAAGAGCGCATTCCTATGCGCCAAGCATGTCTTGCCTCACATGGCCCAGGCTGGTGGCGGCGTCATCATCAACATGGCCAGCGTGCAGAGTTTTCTCAGCCAACGGAATGTCGCAGCCTATACCACCAGCAAGACGGCGCTTCTGGGATTGACGCGAAGCATCGCTGTGGACTACGGCCCCACGGTGCGGTGCGTCGCCATTTGCCCGGGCACGGTTGATACTCCCATGCTCCGCGATGCCATCCAGGAATCGCCAAACCCCGAAGCGGTGCTCGAGGAATGTGAAGAGATGCATGTACTCAAACGCATCGGGAAGCCTGAAGAGGTTGCCGAACTGATTCTGTTTATTGCAAGCGACAAGGCTCCGTTTATCACCGGGCAAGCGATCCGCATTGATGGCGGTCTCGGGATCACGATTGCTGGAAGCAAACATGAAGCATAAGGAATTAATCTTTCGATGAAACTTGGACAAGTCCTCTATCGCCACATGCTCAATAAGCAGAGCTATGCATTTGCGCGCCAGGCCGGAGCCACTCACCTGGTGGTGCATTTGACAGACTACTTCGCAAGCCAGCATTCGGGTAATCCGATAGGCAACCAGCCGACCGGTGACCTGGCAGGGTGGGGGTACGCAAGCAAGACAGAAGAGATATGGAGCGTGGATATGTTGCGGAGTCTCAAACGCGACATCAACGCTGCGGGATTGGAGCTTGAAGCGCTGGAGAATCTCAATCCTGCATTTTGGTACGACATCCTATTGGATGGACCACAACGTGATGCACAGGTTGAGAACGTCAAAACTCTCATTCGAAATATGGGCGATGTTGGAATCCCGATACTTGGCTACTATTTCAGTCTTGCGGGGGTGTGTTGCCGAACCACCGGCCCATTTGCACGCGGCGGTGCTGTTTCGGTGGGGATGGACGGTCCGGATCAGACGCCGATCCCGCTCGGCATGGTTTGGAACATGGTTTACGACGACCATGCACCGCAAGGCAACCTCCCGCCTACCACGCATGAACAATTATGGGATCGGTTGCAACGTTTTCTGCTTGATGTTTTGCCCGTTGCAGAAAAACATGGCGTCACGCTGGCCGCGCATCCCGATGATCCACCGCTTGCCACGTTACGTTCAACACCAAGGCTGATCTATGCGCCTGATCGGTACCAGCGCTTGCTCGAACTGGCGCCGAGTGCCAACAACCAGCTCGAGTTCTGCGTCGGCACGATTGCGGAAATGGCGGATACGACCGATGTTTGTAGCGTCGTCGATCATTACAGTGCCCAGGGAAAGATCGCCTATGTTCATCTGCGTAACGTTCATGGCAAAGCGCCACACTATCACGAGACTTTCATTGACGATGGCGACGTGAACATGATCAACGTCTTGCGCACTTTGCATCGCAACGGTTTTGAAGGCGTGCTGATTCCCGACCACACTCCAAAAATAGACTGCGATGCCCCTTGGCATGCAGGTATGGCATTCGCGTTGGGATACATGAAAGCAATGCTTGATGTCATCAAATCAGAAACGCCGACACCCATAACGCCTGCACCGATGGGAGAAAAAAAGTTATGACGATATCACTTAGCCAGACGTCGATCTTTTATAACGGGCTTGATCATCCTGAATGCGTGGCGATTCATCCCGACGGCTCGGTGTGGGCTGGCGGCGAAGCGGGCCAGATTTACCGCATTTCTAAAGATGCAAAACGGATGGACCTCGTTGCAAACACTGGCGGGTTCATCCTGGGGATTGCATTTTCCCCGCAAGCGAAGTGGCTTGCGGTCTGCGATCTCAAGCATCGTTGCCTTTGGCGACTTGATCCGAAGACCGGCCATATCCAACGCTTTGCCGACAGTGTGGGCCGACGTCGGTTCAATATTCCTAACTACGCGGCCTTTGCCGAGGATGGCACGCTCTATCTCACAGATTCGGGAGCCTTTCGAAAAATCAATGGCTGCATTTATCAGTTCGATGCCGATCACAGCGGGCGCGGACGTCTGTGGCACAAAGGGCCGTTTAACTTTGCGAATGGCTTGGCGATTTCGCCAGACGAGCGCAGTCTGGTGCTCGCATGCACTTGGCGTAGCGCCGTCGAACGCGTTGCGATTGAACATGACGGGAAGGCCGGCAAGCGCGAACTTTACGCGAAACTCCCCGCACGAACATTGCCCGATGGCGTGGCTTTTGATGCAAAAGGTAATCTCTATGTCAGTTGCTACACGCCGTCTCGGATTTACAAAGTCAGTGCCGCACCAACACGTGCTCGTCGACGCGTGACGCTTCTGATCGACGATTGGGAAAGCCACACACTCGGCAACCCGACCAACATGGCCTTTGGCGGTCCTGATCACACCGACCTTTATGTGGCCAATTTGGGCTTACGTCATATCACAAAAATCAAAATGCGAACTCGAGGGCGAATACTTCCCTCACATCAATCGTTGGAGCATTGATAATCTCCGTTCCAATTTCCTTGAAATAACATGGCACTGGAATTGGCTCAGGGTGTTGTGATAATCTCGAAACGGTGTAATACCTATCGCGCAAAAAACACGCGCGTAGTTTCGTGGTTTATAGTGAACCGTCGCCTTTATGGCGGCGTGAATTGTGGGGCAAGCAACACAGTGGTCCTCTTGCCAATCAATTCCAGGGTGGCGCCGCGATTACCCCATACGGTGGGGTGGGTGCAATAGTGAATGGCGAGCCTATCTCACCAGCATGGGATATGCGTCATCATTCAAAACATTAGGTTGTTCGATATCGGTACCACGCGAATGGCATAAGGTCGCCAATAGGGCCGCGAATTTCGGGGAAGCTACATTTTCTGACTCTCTATTTGAAACTTCACTCAACCTGAAGAATATTGTCGCTGATTGCTTTAACTTGCTTCGTCCAACTCGCGCAACAACGTGGGCACCAGCTCCGGCTCGAACTTCCACGATTCCGCATCCATACGCACCGCTTGATTCACATTGAACGAGCCCAC
The DNA here is from genome assembly GCA_030426385.1 of Phycisphaerae bacterium. Classification (GTDB taxonomy): domain Bacteria; phylum Planctomycetota; class Phycisphaerae; order Phycisphaerales; family Phycisphaeraceae; genus JAUHYI01. The sequence goes on along the minus strand of JAUHYI010000036.1, from coordinate 2,364 downwards.
GCTTTCGCGGCGCAAACTGGCCAGATGTCCGCCGGTGCCTAACGCAGTGCCCAGGTCGCGAGCAATGCTGCGAATGTATACGCCTTTGCCGCTGGTAATCCGCAATCGCACCGTGGGCCATTCGTAGGCCTCGATCGTGATCGCATCGATGCGCACCCGACGAGGCGGCATGGTAATCGCTTCGCCTTGCCTGGCCAGTTCGTACGCCCGTTTGCCCTTGACATGAATTGCACTAAACGCGGGAGGCACCTGATCGATCTCGCCGATGAAGGCCTCGAGTGCTGATGCAATCACCTCACGTGTGGGTGGCGTCGCCACTTCGACTTCCTCGCGAGGCCCTTCGCGATCGTCCGTGCTGGTAAACGCGCCCAGATCCACCTCGGCCAGATAGACTTTGCCCTGCCCCATCAATCGCTCGACCAGCTTGGTCGCTCGGCCGATACACACCAGCACCACCCCGCTGGCCAGGGGGTCCAAGGTGCCTGCGTGGCCGACCTTTTTAATCCCGGTCGCCCGCCGAACTGCACGAATGACGTCCATCGAACTGGGCCCGATCGGTTTATCCACAACCAGAATGCCAGCCGTCTCACGAGAAAATATGGGGGGTGCGCTTGTCATATCTGACCAAGATCATACGATATCGGATCGCCACCCATGTTGAGCCGTCCAATTTAACCCGGACGAGCCCGAACATGACCCCGGAGAGGTGTCCGAGTGGCTGAAGGAGCAGCATTGGAAATGCTGTGTGCGGCTTGTCCGTACCGAGGGTTCGAATCCCTCCCTCTCCGCTTACCCAAAGCTGCAAGTCGCTGACAAGGCAAGACTTGCAGTTTTTTTATGGATACCCCCCCCGTATTGTCTTAAAAAAGCCGCTTTTTGTGTCTTATCAGAGCGTGATTTTGTCTTAGAAACAGAAGTTTTCTGAGCATCCAGGCCGAGTAATAGAGACGAAAGGTAAGACACAAATGCGGGCACTTAAAAAGGACAATTCCGGACAGTACACACGGCAGATCGGTTGGCTCAAAGGTCGATCCGGGCAGAAGAAATTCCGACTCGGCAGGGATCGACACCTGGCTGAAATTGCGGCACTCAAACTTGAGCAACTCTGGACGGTTGTCGAACGTCAACACAAAGAGCGTTATGAATCGCGACCCATCAATCAACTTCGCGACACCTTGACGAAACCGATGTGGACCAAAGAGGCTTTGGAAATTGCTGAAGCAATTCGCAAGTACCAACCATCCATTCGTGTAGGCGTACCTCAGCACCCCGAATGCGTTGTTGAAGGGCTTGATTCTGATGTCGATGAAAACGGCATGGCCTATGTGAATCACATTGCCTACCTGCATCAAGTCTATGGCCACATCATTCAGTTTGTCCCTGCAGACAAACCCTTGGCCGAACGTGGTCGCAATGAATATGAATTCGTAACACAACACCGCAGTCGACAAACTCAATTGGCCGCCCGCATGACTGGCGTCCCCATTCCGCCAGATGGAACAGGCACCACGCTGTACCAGGCGATCGAAGTGTACGCAGCACATGTTGAGAATCGAAATTCGAAAGAGTCATCCAAGGTTGAAGCGGCCACCGCTCGGCGACTGAAAGACTCGATACAGGATTGTGATTTATCTGAATTTGGATACTCAGCCCTGGAACGATTGGCGGGTTATTGGACCTCGCGACCCGCCGCGAAGCTAAGTAATGGCAAGCCGACGAACAAACCCATCGGTATCACCACCGTCGATAACCACCTGTCCACTGCCCGGCGGTTCGTGCGATGGTTGGACCGAACGGACCAATTTAAATGGGTTCTGCCTAGGTACGGCGTTGACGCATTGAAATGTGATAAACGCCGGCTTCGCACGGCTGAGGGGATTTCGCAACAACGCGAAGGCGTTGGTGTGTTCGACATCAATCAATTGACGATCATCTATCGTCATGCCAATGATTTTCAACGCTTGATAATCCTGCTCGGCCTCAACGCGTGTATGGCCCAGGCTGAACTCATGACCCTTCGCTGGGATGAAATCAAGGGCGACCGCATTAAACGGATTCGACATAAATCGAATGTGTACGGTGAATTTGCCCTTTGGCCCGAAACATAAGCTGCCCTTGAATGGTGGCGAAAAACACAAAACACGAATGGTGACTTTGTGTTTGTCGATGATGAAGGCAAAAAGTACAACCGCCAGCGATTCAGCAATGCATGGGAAGCCTTGCGTAAACAAATCGTCCGTGAAACTGGCGAAGACATTAGAGCGGATTCACCTTTTCTCTAGCGCCACAGCGTTTAATCGGTTATCAATAGGGGCATCACTACGACATGGAGGTTGCGATGCCCAAGGCTTATTCGATGGATTT
>JAUHYI010000154.1 GCA_030426385.1 Phycisphaerae bacterium | reverse complement strand
TGCCCAGCAACGTGAAATGCGGCTGGCCGTGCTAACCCACAACATCGCTATCTTGCTAGTCATCTGGGTTTTCTACGGAGCACTCCCGACCCTTTTCACTCCGCCTTTTCACTTCTCAGATTACAAATAGTTTCAGCGGCACACCCACTTCCCCTTTCCTGACACTTCCTGCGTTTTTGCCTATGAATCAAAACTGCTTTATACCAGTATCTTCGTGTATATCCATATACACCTACTCTAAACCACACAAGCACATGCCAAAACACAATGAATCCCACAAAAAAACCCAAGCCTGTAAAATTATTCAAATCACTTATAATATGATCGAGATTGTCTTTCACCAAAAAAAATACAATAGGAACCTCTACTAACGGAAACAACAAAACGCCAACTCTCCATTTTAATTTATTCATTTTAAGATTTTTGTATTCCGTCGGAATCGTTACTATAAATTCTGAAAAACCAAAATAATCCAATAACAAATTCATTGTGATAGAAAACGTAATAGCAGCAAGAAGTATGATCATAATTAATCGCTTTGCTTCAGTTCACATACATAACCCAGGAAAACAAAAGGGGTCGGGAGTCATTCTTTTGTTGCCCGCCACTGCTCAACGCCGGATACACATAACCCCATCGCCCGATGAGGTCCTGTCTCGGCAGCGCAACAGTGTAACCCGCCCGATCGGCAATCGGTAAAAGACGCCCGGCGGGTTGCGATAGAAAAACGAATAAAGCTCAAGCCATGTTCGGCAACGCAATACAGGCGATCAGCGTGTGTCTAAGTTTTTCTGAGTTTTACAAAACACTTGCTTCAGATATGCCCCCCACACACCGCCCCACCACCACACACCCCTCCCCCCACACACCCCTCCCCCCACACCGCCACACCGCCACACGTATTGTGGCGTTATCGCTGAATCGCGATTCGGCCTGACTAACCGGGGAATTTCCGGGAAGTTTCGGAAATTCCCGGGATGATCCGGAAAATGGAGCTGAGGGGGCTCGAACCCCTGACCTCCTGCATGCCATGCAGGCGCTCTCCCAACTGAGCTACAGCCCCGTGGTGCGGCCACGTATTCTAGCTATTCCTGCGTTAGCGGCAAATCGACGTTTTGCCCCTGATATGACAGCGGTTTTTCGGATAAGATAATGGGCTACAATTTAATTCCGACTCGTGCCTTACAATGAACGGTTGATGAACTGCACCCAGAACTGCACCCAAAGGCCCTGCCCCCCCCACTATAAGCCCCCACTTAAGCCCTCACTTAAGCCCCCCCCGGGCAGGCCCCACGCAGAACAACCCGCAGCGCATCCGGCAGATGGGTACGATTCGCATGATGAACGCACGGGATATGGATTAAAATGCCCTTGGCCTGGATACTCGGGCTGACCCCGAACAGACAGACTGACAGACTGATACACGCCAACCAACGGCCCACTAAACTGCTCCCTTAAACTGCCTCTAAAACTACCCCTGACCTGACCCACTGTGTTTCACCACACCCCGCAACGCCCCACTGGATTCCGCCGGAGTCATTGATGACGCTTCAAGAAAAACTGCACCAATTATTTTTACTCGATCAAACCGTGCGTGGCCTGCGCACACGATTAGACGCGGCGACGCGCCGTCGTGATCTCCAAAAAACCAGGCTGGATCAGTACACCCAACAACGGCTCGAACTGGATGACCAGTTGCGTCATGCGAAAGCGTCGGCGGCACAATTTGAAAATGCTTCAAAAGACATGACGGCGAAGGTCGACAAGTTGCGTGAGCAAATGAATGCGGTGCGTAGCAACAAAGAATATTCAGCACTGCTTGTGGAAGTCAACACCCTCAAGGTCGAACAGAGCAAAGCCGAGAGCGAAGCGCTGGAGCAATTAAGCAAAGTCGATGACCTCAATGCCAAGCACGAGGCTGTGGACAAACAAGTGATCGACCAGGAGAAACTGGTCAAGCTGGCAGAAGCCGAAGTGGCCACTTGTCAGAATGAAGTCGGCGAACGCCTCGAAAGCGCAAGCACCGAACGCAATAGCGCAGCCGCAGAAGTTCCCGAAGCAGCGCTCAAAGAATTCGAACGATTGGCTGATGCTTACGAAGGCGAAGCCATGGCTGTGGTCATCGAAGAAGATCGCAAACGCCACGAATATGCCTGCGGTGGCTGCTACATGCAGATTCCTGTCGAAAAGCTCAACTCGTTGATCAGCCGACCGGAAAGCATGTCCGCATGTACCACCTGTGGACGCATTCTGTTTCTCGATCAAGCGCATAAAGAATCGCTGGTGTCGAAATAATTTCGATCGGCACGTCAGCGCATCGTACTGCATGTGGCAGTTTGTCTAATCCCAAAGTTTAATCGAGACCGATCCGGTGACGCGATCGTTTGATGTATATGTTGATGGCGGTTCCCGCGGCAACCCCGGCCCAGCGGCGGCGGGCGTGGTGTTATTAGATGCCGACACAGGCCAACCGGTTTTCGAAGCGGGTTATTTTCTTGGACGCATGACTAACAATGCGGCCGAGTACAACGGGCTGATCAAAGCGCTCGAAGCGTGCATCGCTCACGAAGCTCAACGCGTCTGCGTGACCAGCGATTCGCAACTGATGGTCCGGCAAATACTCGGCGAGTACCGCGTCAAATCCGCAGACCTGCAACCGCTGCACACGGATGCCAAAGCACTGCTCGGCCGGATCGGTGATTGGAAAATTCGTCACGTCTTGCGTGAAAACAATAAACGTGCCGACGAGTTAGCCAACGTCGCTATGGATGCAGGCGATGATGTGATCATCGACAAACAACGCAGCGCTCGGGCAAGCGTGGCAAGTCATGCTGAGACTGGCAACAATAGCGATGCCAAAACGCCAAGCCAACCCGCGACGTCCCATGAAGTCCAGTGCCCGCACTGCGGCAAATCGTTCGACCCAAGCTAGCGCACTTTGCGGCCACACGCTTGAATGTGTCGCTCGCTGACGCCTTGAGCGCAGTTGGTTCACCGCCACCAATTATCTGTATCTGCAGCTATAAGCGATGCCGTCGCCGGGCTATCAATCATAATATTGACGCGATGGTGCGATAGGTTGTAGCCCGCGCCCATTTCCTGACCTCTGGCCTCTGGCCTCTGGCCCCTCATCTGGTTGCGACTTCGCACTCGGCCCCTATGTCGGGCCCGCTGCGGCCTGATTTATCCATCTATCAATATTTCCCCCATCCACACGCCTGACCGCACATCCCCCGCCATTCCGAACACACCCTTACACATCCCTAAAAAATTTTACCAATATCGCCAAAATATCCTTGACATGCCCTTGCGTTCGGGTAATGATAGGTCCTAACAGAATCCAACTAACAATATCGCGTAAACGTCAGACAAAAGCCTCAGCCACGCCCATTCGAACCACAAACCCATTCGGGCTCATTCGGAGATGCACCATGATCAGCGTCCCACAAATCGACCGCCTCTTCCACACGCAGCGATTCGATCAGTTACTCGACAGTCTGGCCTCCAACGGCCTCGAGCTGTGCCCGCGACTTCGCCTGCGCCTGGCCCAGCATCCCACCGCCGCCATCGCCCTGGGTCTGCGTCGCTTGGTCGAACTCACATGGGGCCCAAACTCGCTGGTCCGTGAAATGACCCAGGCCCTGATTGATGCCCAGCACCACGATGGCTCCTATGACCGCGATCCGCTCACCACCGCCACCGTCGCCGCAGCCCTCGCCCGGGTCGTCCAACAATCCCTCGACCTACCCGCCCCCCACACCCCCCACGCCCCCCGCACACCGACTTCTCACCATACATACACCCCCGCGTCGCACACCGCCGCTTGCGGCTTAGCGCCATCCCCCCACTCTCACCCTCACTCCCCCAATGCCTCCCTCGCCCCCCTCACCACACACACCAGTACCCAAACCATCACCGACCCGCTCATCATCCAGGCCCGCGATGCGTACTACCGGGCCATCAACGCCCTCGCCCCTTACCAGAACCAACACGACCTGTTGGCAGACCCCACCGATGACCGCACCCTCGACGACCAATTGCTTGTCAGCACTTTCATGCTCTATCTTCTTGCCGATCATCAGCCCTTCCGAGGGGCTTTAAATTTCGCAGGCATACTCAGTGCCATCGAACAACACGAAAAACGTCTCACCTCATCCACCGAACGCCTCTGGCTCATGGCACGACTCCATACCGCCCCCCAACGCGCCGCCACCCCTCGCCGCATAACACATGGCACGTACCACGTAACCCGAAAAACATGATACGAATGACCACAAATACTCGCGCTTTAGATTCGTATTAGCCCCCGGTGAATACCGGGGGTTGGTGGTGCTGTGACGGAAATTTTTACCCCCCGCACGCGTTAACGGGATCCGCATAACTCGCATGACCCGCAACACATGAACCAGCCACACCCCACATTCACACCACCACTTGCCCCCCCACACATACCCCCGCCCCCCACACCCTGCACCCCCGCACCCCCGCACAAAAAACGCTACTGAAAAAACATCACCGCTTCACGCACGACCTGACCCCGCCTCACGAAATACTGATCGTCGGCACCACTGCATCACCCGTCGCCAATGCTTCCACGCGTTCACGCACATGATCTACCACTACCGTCAGTTGCTCACCTAACTGGGCATCGTTTTCGAAATTCGCCGTCGGGTTCCCTGAATCGCTGTTCTTGCGCAGCATCGTGTTAATAGGCACCATGCCTAAAAACTCAACCCCCAGTTCCTTGGCCATCACCTCAGCGCCGCCGCGACCAAACAGGTCGTATTCCTTGCCATCGTCGCCGATGAAATAGCTCATGTTTTCCACCACGCCCAGCACAGGGATGCTCAAACTCTCGAACATCTTCACCGCCCGGCGCGCGTCATCCTGGGCCACCTTCTGCGGCGTGCAAACCACCACCGCGCCTGTCAGCGGCAACAACTGACTCATCGTCAACGGCACATCGCCCGTGCCCGGCGGCAAATCGATAATCAGGTAATCCAATTCGCCCCATGCTGTTTGCATCGCCAATTGACGAAATGCCGAATGCGCCATCGGCCCACGCCAAATCAACGGCTTGTCGGCCTCGACCAGTTTCCCCAGTGTCATCGCTTTGATCCCGCTCACTTCGAACGGCTTGATCGTTTGCGGCCCCATCGTTTCCGCATCCATCCCATCCAACCCCAACATCGTCGGCAGCGACGGCCCATAAATATCGCCATCGAGCAAGCCAACTTTCGCACCCGCACGCGCCAAACCCACCGCCAGGTTCACCGACACCGTGCTCTTACCCACGCCACCCTTACCCGCACCCACCGCAATAATGTGTTTCACCCCAGGCAACGCCCTCTCACTACTGGCCTCACCACTGGCACTCCCAGTCGCACCGCTATTTGTCGCACCGCGATTCCCCTCAGACTTGGCCCCGGTCGACGCCCCTTCACCGCCAGTGCTAAACGCCACTTTGACCTCACCCACACCCGGCAAATCACGCAACACCGACTGCACCGATTGCTCAATCCGTTCGTTCATCGGCCCGGTCGCCGTTGACAATTCGATCGTCACCTTCACATAGCCTTCGCAAATCGCCACGTGCTTAACACGATTGAGCGTCACCAGATCGCGATGCAATTCCGGATCGTTGACCAGCTTGAGCCGATCCATAATTTGTTGTTTGAGTGCTTCGTTGGGGGCGGGGGTATCTGCGGCCATGGCCAGGCTCCTTGTTTGCCGGATCATCCGGTTATTGCGAGCAACGTATCCTAGCCATCGCTGTCCATACGAGCAAAACCCCCGTTTTTTCAATCCGAAATCATGTAAATCAGCACATCACAAAATCACACGCAATAAATCACCTTCTCAGCCGTTTCTCTGTTGGACGTTCACAAACTATTCACAACGCAACAACACATTGGAGCCCAACCATGAAACCGACCCCCACCCTTCTCAAGCTCTTCGCCCTGGCCATGATCGCTGCATTGACCGGCAGCCTGGTCTTAACCAGCAACGCGATCGCCAAACCCGGCCCCGACGGTGACAAACCCGATCGCTCGATGCTCGGCGGACCCCGGGTCAATGACAGCGACAGGGCGGCCAAATCCGATCGCTCGTTTGATGGCGAACCCAAACGCGGCCAGCGCCGTGGCCGCATGATGCAACGCTTGTTCGAAGGCATCGAATTGACCACCGAACAAACCGAACAGGTTCAGGCCATCGCTGGCGAATTCCACGCGAGCAACAAAGCGTTCCACGAACAGAACAAGGAACAAATGAAATCGCTCCATGAACAGATGCGCACCTTGCGCGATTCGGATGACCGAGAAACCAGCCGCGAAAAAATGGCTGAATTGCGCAACCAAATGAAATCGCTCAGCCAGGGGCGACCAAAGATTCGTGAGCATCTGAACAAAATCAAATCGGTCCTCACCGATGAACAGACCACCGTGTTTGAAGCCAACATCGACGACATGATGCACCAGATGATGCAGGGCCCACCACGTGGTCCACAAGGTGACCGTGGAGAACGTGGTGAACGTGGCGAACGTGGCGAACGCCGAGGCCGAGGACTCGATGATCAACAAGGCCAAGACCAGCAACGCGGCAACCGCCCACGCAAAGGCTTCAACCGCAAAGGTGACTCAGACCAACGCCCTGCCCAAACCCAACCCAGCGAACTCGAATTCTAACCCACCCCCCCCACTCCCACTCCCACTTCCTCCCACTTCCCCCCAACCCCAGCCTAACCCGCTGGGGTTTTTTCTACCCCCCCCACACACCAACACACACACACCACCACACACACGTTAATCCCACGTAAAAAACGTGCGTCAAACCCATCCCAATAAAAAAACGCGCGTTAGCCGTCGCCCTTGGGCGGCGCGAATTGTGCGTCAACCATACGTCGTCGCGCCGCCATAAAGGCGGCGGCTAACGCGCGTTTTTTAATGTGGGATTGATAGCCACCCCGCCCCCCAACTCACGACTCACGACTCACGACTCACGACTCACGACTCACGACTCACGACTCACGAAAATTCTATTGCACCAAGCCTTTCGTCAACCGCATAAACGCTGTCTCCAGATTCACTTTTTCCTCTTCCAATCGCGTCAATCGAAATCCCCCCGCCACCAACCGCTCCGCAATCAAACTCGCCCCTCCCCCACTTCCCCCCGTGGGACCGGCTCCGCCAGCAATCCCCACCGCGCCCACTTCGGCATCCTCAGCAAACTGCACGCGCATGTGACTGTTGGTCATTTCCACGCCGGTCACCATGGGCAACTGCATAATCATGTTCCGCGCTTCATCCATGCGTTCTGCCACGCCCACATGTAGCACCACTCCCGCCTGCACGCGTTGCATG